>NZ_JBEZFD010000003.1:59989-536516 GCF_040649235.1 Spirillospora sp. NPDC049024 | reverse complement strand
ACAGGCTCAGGCACTAGCCTGGAATGCATTTTGACTTTCCATCGACCTCCAATCATGCATTCACTCGAAACGTGCGACTTCACGTCGCACAACCAGTTGGGGTCGTGTCCGAGCCGCGCGTACCAGAGCATGATCGCGAACGTTCCGCCGGTGTTCCACCGCTCGTCGAGGACGGCCGCCTGAGCGTCGGTCAGCTTCGCTTCGCAGTTCTCCAGTCTGGAAATCGAGGAACGCGCACAGTTGAGGAGCTCGGCAAGGGCGTGTCCTGACATGCCGTGCTGCATGCGCTGGAAGCGCAGGTGGTGGGCCATCCACGCCCACATCGACGATCGCGGGTCGGGGGACTCGTTGATGTGCATCGTGTCTCCGTCCATCGGACGAATTTCCAGGTGATCCTAGGAATGGCGACACGGTAACTCTTGCGGAGCACGCTTGTCCTGAAAACTGCAGGTCAGAGCAGCCGGACGGGGATTCGATTATGTCGGACAAACTGGAACAAGAATTGCATCCAAGGCAGCGGTGTCATCTTCTGACATGGCTGGCGGGCCAGTTGCCGCATCACCATGTACACCCCGAGGTCCTTGGCGCCGGCGAGAGAGCCGTCCTTCGTGTCACGAGCCGTCGGACCAACAAGGTCCGTTTCGTCGCCTGCGTCCCAGCCCCTCAGGCAGGGACGTGGGCCTGGGTGTGGTCGCGCGACTGGGCGCTGGTCACTGACCCTCGCGCCGTCCCGGCCATCGCGAAGGCGATGTGCTCATGACGACGTGGATCATTCTCGGTCGCGTAACCCTCCCGGCCACCCCCAAGAGCGTCGGTGAGGCCCGCCGGTTCGCCGCCGCGGTACTGGACGGCAGCGACCGCACCGCCACGGCACAACTGCTGATCTCCGAGGCCTGCACCAATAGCGTCCGGCACTCCGACTCCCGTCATGGCGGTTCGTTCACTCTCACGCTGTATGACTGCGGGAACTCCCTACGCTGCGAGGTCATCGATGCGGGCGCCGGCACCATCCCGACCCGCCACCAAGGCTCCGAACCCCGCGACCACGGCCACGGCATCGTCCTCATCGAGACCCTTGCCGCCCGCTTCGGCTACGACACCGACACTGCCGGTCGCTTGCACACCTGGTTCGAACTCGCCTGACGCTCGCTCGCGCTGAGGCTGCGTCACCGGCCCCTGCTACTCCCGCTCTGCGGGTTGGTCTGCTGGGCCGAGTGGCGAGCCACGCCTGCGGTGCACGCATGTTGACCGAAGGCGTTCGAGCACGCTGGGAGTCTCTTCGCGGATTTGTCCAGCGAGCCCGCCGCCACGCTTGGCTGGCGAGGCCGCGCCTCGATCCCCAGCTTGCTCCCGAGCCTCCTCGAGCGAGGAAGCGATAGGCACGACTTGCCTCGGCCATGCGTGCGGGCCCCGAGAGCCATACCAACGGCCCGCCGCGCCCGTCCGCCGGTGTGGACGGCTCCGTCCGCTTGGACGGCGGCTGCGAAGCAGCGGCGGACGGCTCGTCCGCCGCGCGGCGGACGAGTGGACGGGCGCGGACGGCGTTAGGGCCACATCGAGGCTTCCGACTCGAGACTGACAGCGAAGTCGGCATCGGCGGCTGCCGGAAGCGAACAGCTGCCGTTCCGAATGTCGCCGCGACTCTGCACTGCTTGCCGGTCGACTATAGGTGCTCGCGCGAGACTCCCGCGAAAAATTGCGGGAGTCAAGTGTCGCGGAGCCCACTCATCCTCGAGGGCAGATAACGTATGTCCTGTTCTCTGGAAACCAGAATTTCATGGCACTGAACGACATCCTTCGGCACGGCTTGGACTCCACCGACTGAGAATATCCTCAGTCGGTAGAGTCGAAGAGATGACCTAATAGAGGGGTGCAAGGTAGGGCCGTGTAGCGACACGGTATGGACCCAGGATGATCCATACCGCGTCCCTTTGCTGAGTCGACCGGGCGCGGTCCGGCGAGTACGGCAGGAGGTGGAACACGGACGAGGAGCCGGTCAGCAGGCAGAGCAAGCTGCAACGACGTTCGCAGCTCACAGGAGGGCGTCGACGAGATCGGGAGATGAGATTCCGAGTCAGCGAAGAGGAGTACAAGGAGATCTGTGAGGCTGCCCATCGAGCGGGCGCTGCCTACGGAACATTTATCGTCCACACCATTCAGGTAGCCACTCGCCAGCACAGGCTCGGACAGCAACCGACCCTGGCGCTCTGTGAAGAACTGCGCAGCATCGCGCGACAGCTGAATCGTATTGGTGTGAACATCAACCAACTGGCCCGAATAGCGAACGCAACGGGACAGGCGCCTCAAGAGCTATCCGCTTCGTTAGCGTACCTGGAGAAGGTTCTCCGAAAAGTGGACGCCTCCTCTGTTGAGATAGGTCGGCTGCTGCGTTGATCGGGAAAGTGACACGCGGCCAAAGCCTCGCCCGACTGCTGTCGTACCTCTACGGACCAGGGAAACGTAACGAGCACGTCGACCCCCACCTTGTTGCAGGGTTCCGCCTGCCCGTAGTTTTGGAGCCCAGCACGGATGCCAGAGGCGACCGCGACTACCGGCATCTAGTCGGAGTCCTGACCTCCCCGCTCGACACCCTCCGCCACACGCCGCTTGCGTTGCCGATCTGGCAATGCTCGATCCGGGCAGCGCCGACGGACCGACGCTTGTCGGACGACGAATGGGCCGACATCGCTGAAGAGGTCATGCACCAGACCGGGTTGGCGCCGCGAGGTGATGACAGGGCATGCCGCTGGATCGCGGTCCGCCATGCCGAGGACCACATCCATCTCGTTGCCGTCCTGGCCCGCGAGGATGGACGCAACCCGAACCTACGTCGCGACTACTTCAAGGTCGCCCATGCCTGCCACATCGTCGAAGACCGCTACGGCCTAACCCCAACCGCACCCGCCGACCGCACAGCAGCGCCCCGACCAACCCGAGCCGAGACGGAACTCGCTCACCGAAAGAACTGGTCGGAACCGCCCCGCAGTACCCTCCGCCGGCAAGTTGCCACCGCAGCTGCCGGAGCCGAGACCGAGGAGGACTTCTTCGTCGCCCTTGAGCAGGCCGGAGTGCTGGTCAAGGTCCGCGAGAGCGTCCGCACTCCTGGGGAGATCACGGGCTACGCGGTCGCGCTTCCCGGCCACACCAACCGAGAGGGTCAGCCGGTCTGGTTTTCCGGCGGCAAGCTCGCCGCCAACCTCACCCTTCCCAAACTCCGCTGCCGCTGGTCGGCTCCCGATGAAGGTACGCACTTCGGCCAGCGCTCTTTCAGCCAGGCGAAGCTGACTCGCCAGGAGCGAGATGCCGCCTACCAACAGGCCGCAAGAGCCGCTGCGACAGCTACTTGGCAGATGCGCCACATCCATGACCCCGCCGTTCGCGCCGACCTAGCAGCCGCGGCCTCCGACGTCTTACACGTAACCGCGGCCCTCACCGGCAACCGTGAACTCGCCCGCGCGGCCGACTTCTATGACCGAGCAGCTCGCGAACCCTACGGGCGCCAGTCCCCCGCCACGCCCTATGGCACGAACCTCCGTACGGTTGCGCGGGTTCTGGCTCTGTCCCAGATCGGAGGGTCGCACAGTCATCGCCCGACCCTCGCCGGCGTCCTCTCCCACCTGATCGTGCAACTCGCTGCCCTTATCGAAGCGATCGCGGAGCACCGGCAATCGCAGCAACGCTTCGCCCAAGCAGCTGCGGCCCGTAAGGCTGCTGCCCAGCTCACCCAACTCCGCCAACCGACCGCACGGCCGACAAAGCCGACGTTGTTTCGGGCGCCGGCCAACGACACACCCGAGCACAACGCTGCGCGGCTCGCTGCCGCCGGCTTCCCTCTGCCCTTCCCCAACCTGGAGGCAGACCGTCCCCACCGATCTACCAGGCCTGCGCCCACACCGTCGGCGCGCACCACCCCTCGCCGCCCATCGCAGTAGCGACCAGAGAAGTTGGCGCCACACCGCTAGCGGTCGTGGCGTAACGACCGACGCCACCGCATACTAACGGAGCGTAAACAAGCGTAACGATACTCAGGTGTGCGCCAGTGCGGCGTTCGAGACGACGAGCCTGCACACCCTCATCCCACCACACAAGGAAGGCGAAGCCATGACCGATCACAGTCCCTGCACGTGCCCCAACGCCACAAGGAGTGACCCACATGTCCGACGAAACGAAGGCTCCCCCGACCGCACGTAACGACGAAGAGACCGCGCGCCTCGCGACCGACTTGACCGAACACGTCCGCCAGCTCAACTACGCCACAGCCAGCCCGCCGAGCCTCACTCTCCCCGGCACTGCGTACACCATCCTCGGCAACCTCAGCGCAGCAACCTACGGCCTCGATCAGGTCCTCGACCAGATCAATCGCTTCTTCCTCCGGGAGCTGCAAGCCGACCGTCTCGGCCACGACCAGGCCGAAGACCTCGCGGACGTCCTGAGCCGCCACGGCCAAGCTCTAGCCGAAGCCAGGCAGCATGCCCGAGCTCTCTGCGCGGCGCTCAGCGATGCCCAATCGGCCATCCACGCCGTCCACTCCCGCGCCACCCGCAGGAACGAAGCGCCCCCGGCCGTCGAGGTGAAAGCACACGGGGACGAGGCCGGCGTCGCAGCGGCGGCCAACGACTTCCCCAGACCGATTACCGCGACACTACTCGCGCCGCCTCCCGCCACCGGACAAAACCGTGTCATCCGCATTCGCCGCCCGAACACTCCGGAGGCCTGAGCATGGAGCCCATGACCCACGAGGAGCTCGCCGCCCTTCCGACCACAACCACCATCGAGACGGCTGCCCGAGCCCTCGGCCTCGGCCGAACCCGCGCCTACCAACTCGCCCGCGAGAACCGCTTCCCCTGCAAGGTCATCCGCATAGGGACCACCTACCGAGTAGTCACCGCCGACCTGCAACTCCTTATGGCTAGTACCGGCGGCAGTCTGTAGGAACTTGTCGCGGTGCGCGCACGCGGGCGACCGCTCACGGTTGGGTCCACGAGATGGTGCATGAGTCTGACCTGGTCAGAGGGCGTGGCGAGGTGACGTGAGGCGGCCATTGTGTGATCCCTCGAATCGACCGAGATCGACGGAGAAGAATCGCGATGACTTGGACACCGGCGTGGACCGTAATGCCCTCGAGGGCTTCGGTCCCTTCTCTTCGCAGAGTGTGCGCGGTCGGGGTGGGCTACTGGGGAGTGGTGATCGGGAGAATGTCGGGCGACGTCTCCCCTGTAGCCAGCACGGCCCGGCGCCTCTCAATCACCACTCACCGGATCGGTGGGCCTGGGAAGATCGTGTGCCTCATCCTCCCAGTACTGAAAGCGGACTAACCACGTTCGGGTATCTCCGACCGTCAGAGCCCCAGAGGCCGACCGGGCTTCTTTAGGCTTGATTGGATTAGATAACCGGAACCTAAGGCCATTGGCGAATGGAGGTTCGGTTCAGGGTTGAACGACTTCGAGCTTGGCAGGTCACGATCGCTCAAGTTTGCGGTGGACGTGCCGAATATCCACACCACAATGCTTGGCGATGGCGATCTGGAAAGATCTGTCCACGTCGGAGATGACGAGACCGTCCCGTAGTGTGACCACGATTATTGGCCTTTCGGGCATGGAAATCGCCGCGTTGAGCGCCGCCCAGGTGAGGTCTCGAAACTTCATCGGAGGACCCCAACAGGCATAGCGTGTCGTTGCGCCATTGTTGGCCAGACAATGCATCGGCTTATCGTCTACACTCCCGGGAATTACCTTCCAGGTATCACCTAGAGCCTGTGTGATCAAATGGTCCGGCCCGGGGAAGCGGCTACGGGCATAGCGGGCCATGCTTCCGAAGCCTTCCTGTGCCCGGGCGTACTCCTTCATCGGAGTATCCTTGATCCATGTCCCGATGCGGTGGTCGTCGAGGAAGGAGCGAAGGACGCCCCCGATGCGGGGATCCTCAATCCATCGGCGATACTGAAGCTTTTTCTCCGTCGCGGAGAGGAGTTCCCAGTCGAGTTCATCCGCTTGGCGGTAGAGCTCCTCGATGACTTCGGCTCTTATTGCTTCGGGTAGCTCGGACAAGTCTCACCAGCCGGGGATCGCGGAGGGGTCGGGGAATTGCAAGCGGGACTCATCATATGCGGTCTCCAGGCTGGCAGCGTCCTGGATCCATTCGTTCATGAGTGAGCCGACGCGCTGGTCGGAGAACTCGACGCGTGATCCATCAAGGCGGTTTAGTGTCTCGGTCTCGCTGGCTTCCAGTTCGCGCTTGATGTTCAGCGCCGCCGCGACACGACGCAGGTCGCTGACGAAATCCAAGACGATGACGCGTTCTTTGCCATCGCGGAGGCGCAAGCCGCGGCCGAGTTGCTGGACGAAGATGCGACGGCTGTGGGTGACGCGCGCGAAGCACAAGATGTTGACATCGGGTACGTCCACTCCCTCGTTGAGGATGTCAACTGAGGTGAGGATCGGGACGTGTCCAGCCCGGAACGCTAGAAGTCGGGATTGGCGCTCGCGTTTGGTGAGGGCCGCGTGTACGGCGAGGGCGTTGCCCCATCTGGCGTTGCGGCGGAGCAGGTCCGCGAGGCGTTCGGCGTGCTGGACCGTCCGGCAGAAGACGATCGCGCGGGGGTTCGGGACGTGGCCCCAGACGGATGCCAGCTCGTCGCGGATGGCCTCATCGCGCTGCGGGAGGAACAGCTTGGAGTTGAGCTCACCGAGACTGTAGGAATGCTGGCTGGCGTTTCTGACGATGTCCCAGTCGATGTTGTCGATGAAGAGCCGGTAATCGACCTGTGCGAGGTAGCCGTTCCGCATGCCCTCTTCGATGCCGAGTGTGAATGCCGCTGGCCCGAAGCGGCGGGAGATGTCGTACTCGTCACCGCGCCAGGGGGTCGCCGTCACACCCATCTGCTGGGACTCGGTGAGCAGGTCCAGGAGTTCGCTGTATTGACCGTCCTCACCGACGTGGTGAGCCTCGTCGACGACGACCAGGCCGGGCCGGTATCCACGGCGGGCGGCGTACAGGGCGCTGGCCAGCGTGGCGCAGGTGACGCCGTCGAGGTCGTCGGGGCGTTCGTCGCCAGTCAGTAGGCGTGTCTTCGTGTGCTTGTCCAGATGCCTCCATAGGGCGCGTTCGAGTTGGTCGACGAGATCTTTGGTGTGCGCGACGACCAGAACCTGATCGTGTGGGAGGCGATGTAGGTGATTGGCGATGATCTCGCCGCTGACGACCGTCTTGCCCAGGCCGGTGGCAAGGATGAGAAGTCCGCGTCTGGTTTCCTGCAACGTGGTGTCCAGCGCGGTCCGAGCATCCTCCTGGTAGGGCCGGAGCCGGATAGCGGCGAAACGGTCGGGAACTTTGGCGAACGCGCGGTTGAGAGTGAGGCCTGGCCACAGCTGGATGCGGGGTGCCAGGAGGGCGAGTTGATCGACTCGGCGGATGGCGCCGGCGCTCAGTTGGGTATTCGTAACGACGGCCGCTCGCGTCGCGCGGTAGGCATCTCTCGCGCGGGCTACCTCATCGACTGCGGCTGCTCCCACCGTTCCGCTCTTCTTCCACTTACATTGCAGCGTCCAGTGATGGCCGTTGTAGTCACCGAGGAGGTCTCCGCCCTCGTCTCCGGGGCCGTCGATGTTGGTGACGTCAGTGAACCCCAGATGCCACAGCAGCCGCTCGACCTGCCGGGGGAACTGGTTGGGGCCCAAACCGAGCAGGAACTTGGGCTCGAGGAATCCGCTGGTCAGTTCTCCCACCTACTCGGCGTCGGTGAGCTCGGACTCTACGAGCAGACAGCTGAGCTTGACGCGCTGCAGCTCGATCAAGCCGAGCTTGGGCTGTTCCTCCATACGGGCGAGGTCACCGACGAAGCCGACCAGGCGAGAGACGACCAGGGCTCGTGAGCTGTCGTCGGTGAGATCGTTGTAGGACCGCTTGAACACCTTGCCGTCGAGGAAGCTCTCCGGCCGTCGCTCGAGAAGTCTCACTACGGCGCTGGCCGGCAGGTACAGTGCGAAGTCGCCAAATTCCAGGACGGTGTCCCAAGCCACGTCGCCGCCCTCAATGGCGAACCGGCGCTGGGTACGGGCGCGGTCGGACTCTTGAAGCATCTCCCAATAGCCTGTGGGGGAGCCCTTGACCTCCCGCTGCATCGCTTCACGTATACGACCGAGCAGTCGGCTGGCCCGCCCCGCCAGGGCGTCTGCGGTGATCTTTTGGTCGGTGGCGCGGGACTTGATGTCCGCCAGGACGCTGGACAACGGCTTGGGCTCTCGGCCTGACGGGGCGGCGCGAAACCGCATGAACTCGGCGAGCTCGACCATCACCAGGTCCCGGACCTCGACTCCGAACTCGGTGAACAGCGAATGGTTGACCGCGACGAAGGTTTCGAGGCGAGGCGCCCGGACCATTTGGGTGAAGGCTGGGACCTGGTTGCCGACCGGATCCCGCAGGGTGCTTTCGCGCACCGCCCAAGCCACCAGCTCGACACCGCCCAGGTCGGGGGCCTCGTAGCGACCGGTCAAGTCAACGATCTGAACGGCGTTGTCACGGTAGCGGGTCAGACGCTGGTCCAAAGTCTCCTCGGTGCTTGGGGCGCCGCCGAGGGCAGGCGTCGTGCCGGGCTGGGTGCCCGGCTCGTCGGGGGAAGTTTTACCATCGTCGTGCCCGTCGCCGTCAGCGTCGCCGGCCTCGTGGGGCCGATCGTCACCAAGCCCCATCTGGTCGAAGATGTCATCGGGATCGTCGTTAGGTTCCTCAGGATCTGGAACCACGGGGTTGTCGTGCCGGTAAGCGGCTTCGTACCAGATCTCGTCCGTCTGGTAGGCGGGATCGCCCGCGCGGAACTTCTTGGCCCAGTCGATGGCTGTGTCGAAGAGAGCGTTCTTGCCGTCACCGGGGACCAGGTAGTTCAGGCCGGGGTCCTCACGGCGGTATCCGGCGTACAGCCGGGCCAGGGGACTGGTGTTGCGGGGCAGGCCGAGTCGCTCGGCGATCTTCTCGCGTAGCGGGCTGTCGCCCCGCACCCGGCGAACGACGGTCCGCCAGTCGGGGCCGTCATACTCGAAGGCGCTCTTTTGGTAGTTGACCGGCACATGGTCGCAATGAATCTCCCCGATGATGCGGCCCCGGCCGCGCCGGGAGTCGATGGGGTATTCGGGATCTGGTTCCTCCAGCCCATCGGGATCCACCCAGGAGAAGAAGCGCTTGTCCCGGATGAGGATCTTGCGGCCGTTGCGCAGGAAGTCGATTCCGTAGTCGTTCTTATGCAGGTAGCGCTGCACGCCGATCCAGCCCCAGATGCGGCGTTCGCGTAGTTCGAGCCGGGTGAGCCCGCAGTCCTCGCATTCCTGGACCCACTCGGGGTTCCAGTGACCGCACTCCCGGCAAGCCTTCGCTGCGGGCAGGGGCTCGTCGATCTCGATTACCGCCGGGATCGTCGAGCCGCTGCGGGTCACGGTGCGGGACGCGGCCCAGACGCAGGGAAGCCGAGGCTGGACCTTCTTGCCGTTCACCGTGATCAGGAAGTTTCGCTCCCGCAACAGGTAGCTATAGACGTCTCCGAGCTGCTCGCGAACCTTGGCATCCTGCTTGGACAGGCCGTCCCACTTGTCCCGCTTGAGGTCGCTGATGGCGACCATGGTGCCGTGCTCGTCGGGTCGGTCCTTGGGCTCATACCGGACGGGCACGTTGTAGTCGTCCCCCTGTCCGAGCTGGGCGAGATCCAGGGTAAGGACCGTCCAGGAAGGGTCCCCCGCGCGTGTGGTCTTGATGACGGTCCGCCGCCCCAACCGCGCCGTTGCTACGTTGAACCCCATTCCGTACAGGCCGAGCGACCCGTAGCGGCTGTTGCTGGTCCAGCCCGCCTTGACCGCGTTGCTCAGGGTCTCCAGATCCATGCCGGAGCCGTTGTCGGTGACCCAAACTTCGGCAGTGCGGTGATCACTATTCCGACCAGGCAACGAGACGCTCACGGTGGGGCGTTCCTCGGCGGCCCCTTGGCTACGGCCCAGGAAATCGTCGAAGGCGTTGTCGATCAGCTCGGCCAGGCACTGCCACACGGAGAACTCGATGTCTCCCAGGACCGACAGGATCCGACCGTGAGGCTTGACATTGACCACGGGATCCGTCATCAAGATCTCCTGTCTTGGAGCCGCGCCGAGGTACCGCGACTCAGCTTGGTTGGCTGGGGGCTAGACCAGGATCGAGAGACAGGTTAACGGGAAAGTTTGACACGAAGCGGACGGCCGCTCGACCGTTCGCGGAGTCGGCGGCCAGAGAGCCGCTCTCAGGGGCGCCGCCAGGGGATGGCGGCGACATTGGTTACCTGGGCGGCGATGTGCGCCTGAGCTCTGGCCACCAGTTCGTCGCGGTCGTGGGTGGTCGCGCCGTAACTACGGTTCCTGCCCGGGTGGACGGTGTCCCATTTGGTGCGCGCGCTCTTGCGGGTCGTGGGCCCCTGCTCGTTGCTGCCGAAACCGTTCAGGATGGCGTTCCAGACGGGCTGGTAACCGACGCGCAAACCGTTCTCTCCCAGGTCGGCGTGGACGTCCGGCACGAGGAGCAGTCGGACCCCGAAGTCGGCCGTGGACAAGCCCCCACCGGCGATCGACCGAGTGTGCCCACGGACCCTGAGCCAGAGCGGGTTCTTGCTTCGCGTGGCGGTGCCCGTCGCGCTGTTGTGCGACAACGACTGGCCGGCGTAGACGGGGATCACGTGGGGTGCGAGCGGAGCGTAGAGCGGGTGGCTGGTCCCGGCGTAGTAGATCGCGTAGAGGCCGGAGCCCTCGAACCTGGGGATCTCGGGATCGAGAGGCACGAGGGGCTGCCGCTCGAGTTCCCGGCACACGACGGCGGTGATGTTCTCGGTGTCCATCGGGTCGAAGGCTGCAGGGCGGTAATCCGGCATATA
The DNA here is from genome assembly GCF_040649235.1 of Spirillospora sp. NPDC049024. Lineage (NCBI taxonomy): Bacteria > Bacillati > Actinomycetota > Actinomycetes > Streptosporangiales > Thermomonosporaceae > Spirillospora > Spirillospora sp. NPDC049024. The sequence goes on along the minus strand of NZ_JBEZFD010000003.1, from coordinate 525,637 downwards.
CCGGAGGTTACTCACATCCTCGTGATCGCTCTCGTCAGCCGACGGTCCTCCTCAGCGGTGGCGCCGGGGTCGGCTGTGTACGACTCGGCTGTCGGATGCCCGCGGTACGGTTTGGCGTCGTGAGCATCCAAGCGCCAGCCGGGGAACCAGAGGTCAGCGAGGCGGGGACCAGCATCGAGCTGTTCACCGGTGGGGGAGGGCTCGCCCTGGCGATGCACCAGGCGGGATTCCGGCACCTGCTCGCGGTGGAGATCGAGAAGCGCGCGTGTGCCACCCTGCGCCTGAACGTGGCACGCGACTTCGACCCCACGATGCCGGACCCCGCGACGCGACACGACCAGTGGCCGCTGATCGAGGGTGATATTCACGGCGAGAGCTTCGCTCGGTGGGAGGGCAAAGTCGATGTGGTGGCCGGTGGTGTGCCATGCCAGCCCTGGAGCCTGGGGGGCGCACACAAGGGTTATGACGACAAGCGCAACCTCTGGCCCGAACTGTTCCGAACGATCCGGGAGACGCGTCCCCGAGCAGTGATCGCCGAGAACGTCAAGGGACTCCTACGGCCCTCTTTTAAGCCCTACTACGACTACATCATTCGCGAGCTGAAAGCCCCATTCGAGAAGCGGATCGACGGAGAAGACTGGCGAGACCACGACAAACGCTTGATCAAAGCATTGGACTCCAAGAATGCTGATTCTACCGAGCGTTATGACGTGAAGTATCTGTTGGTCAACGCGGCCGACTACGGTGTTCCACAGGTCCGTTGGAGAGTCTTCGTGGTTGCCTTCCGCAAGGACCTCGATTTGGCGGAGTGGCAGTTTCCCAAACCGACGCACTCGGAAAGCGCGCTGCTGCGTGATCAAGAGAGCGGTAAGTACTGGGAGCGGCACAGCATCACGCGGGGGGCAGCTCGGGCTCAGCCCGAGCTGCTCGAAGCCGACGGTCTCAAACCTTGGCGGACGATTAGAGACGCCCTCCGCGACAACCCCGACGTTCCCAAATTCGAGTCGCTGCCCGACCCTCCGGAGCCGCTCGAGGACAAGATCGAACATCGCAAGTGGCTTCATCACCGTGGCTGGCCCGGAGCGCGCGAGTACGCTGGACACACCCCGAACCTCCTCGACCGTCCAGCCAAGACAGTCAAAGCCGGTGTACACGGTGTACCCGGCGGGGAGACCGTCCTCAAGCGCGACGACGGAACGATCCGCTATATGACAGTTCGGGAGGTCGCGCGAATCATGACATTTCCCGACGACTGGGAAATCGCTGGCCCCCGTGGCGAGCAGATGCGGCAACTTGGAAACGCGGTTCCCCCACTGCTAGGCGAGGCCATGGCGGATTCCGTCCGCGACGCCCTTATATCAGCCAAAGAAACCGCAACGAAGAAATAGCAACGTCCGCAGATGACCAGTGGATGGTGGGGCGAAAGGCCACCCGACACTGCCTGGCGGCCCTCGCCCGGTCTCAGCATGGCCGCGCGAGGCCGCGAGCAAGACGCTGCGGCAGGCGGCCACGAGAACAGGATTATCCGCCTCGCCGATGACCGAAGCGCTATAGCATCCATACGCCTGCGACTGCCGCCCAAGTCCCGCCGACTCTACGCATACTTGCGCTGGTCAATCGGTGGACAAACCTTCGAACGTTACGTGGGAGAGGTCCGCGGAACCAATCGGGCGGAAAATCTCGCCGAGGCATGGCGTATCGCGCGCGATCGCGAATTTACCATTCCCAAATCGTCTTCGAAACCCTCAGGGGACACGGATAAACCGTGGGCGTCCACGCCAGCTGTGCGAGCTGTGATGCGTGCAAACAAAGGCAAGGACACTAAACCTGAGCTGCGTTTGCGTTCCGCCGTACACGCCCTTGGGCTTCGTTACCGAGTGAGCGCCCGCCCACTCCCCTCGATACGCCGCACCGCCGACCTAGTATTCGCTGGTCCGAAAGTCGCGGTCTTTCTCGATGGCTGTTTTTGGCACGGCTGTCCCGAACATCACCGTCCCGCCCGACGCAACAGTGAATTTTGGAAGAGCAAGATCGAAAGAAATCGAGAGCGAGATAGAGAAACTGACCAAAAGCTCACCGAAGCGGGGTGGGCGGTTCTGCGCATATGGGAGCACGAGGACTTGAAATCGGCCGCCCAGCGTGTCGCCGACCTTGTCCAAGCCAGAAAAGCGGCTCAAAGTCGAGCGAAGACAACCAGGGGCGGCTGAACCAACTCGGCAAGCTCTGAGATTGTTTCTGCACGGTGGCCAGTGGGGCGCAAGGACCTGCACCCCAGACTGCGGCGAAAGACATGACCGGGCCGCAGATTTTCTGCGCCGCGACTTCACCGCCCGCCGCCCGAGCGCCATTGGGGTCCGTTACCACGTGACCAGCTGGTCTGACGTCGTCTACGTCGCGTTCGTGATCGACATCTTCTCTCGCGCCGTCGTCGGTGGAGCGGCCGCGACCACCAAGGGGATCCGCCTGGTGCTGGACGCGCTGGACATGGCGCTGTGGCGACGAGATGGAGCCGAACGACCAGTCAGGCCCGCCTGGTCCATGACGGCGATGCCGGGCCCCTGTACACCTCTTTCCGGGTCACCGCGCACCTGGTCGACGCTGGGATCGACGCCTGATCGGTACCGTTGGCGATGCACTGAACAACGCGTTGATGGATTCGGCGGTCGGGCCCTACAACACCAAGCTGATCAAACCTGGTGGGCCGTGGAAGAGCTCAGCCGGCACGGGATAGAGATCGCAACGAGCACCGGAGACCTCGTGGCCACCCCAGCGGTGACGAGGCGGTTCGACCTGACCGTTGAGTAAGGGGCGATCCTGGGGGCGCCTGCTGCCCGTCCAGCGGCGAGCGGGGCGACCGGCGAAATGGAAGCGGCTGCTCATCGACGCGATCCGCTGGTGGGTGCGAACGGGGCGCCGTGGCGTGACGTGCCCGATTACTACGGCTGTTGGCAAGCGGTCTACGGGCAGTTCCGCCGCTGGCAGCGTGACGACACCTGGGCGCGCATCCTGGCCGGGCTTCAGACCCGGGCTGACGCGGCCGGGTTGATCGGCTGGGAGGTCAGCGTCGATTCCACCATCGTGCGGGACCATCAGCACGCCTCTCGCACTTGGCAGCGTGGCTATCCGCAGTGGGAAACCACCCGGCGGCGCGGTCACCGAGCCTGTTGATCACACTCTGGCGCTGTTCCGCAGCGGGCTGTCGATCAAGGTACATCTGGCCTGCGAGCAAGGCCAGAAATACTTATCGCTGGTGGTGACGGCCGGGCGGCGCGGGGACGCCCGCAGTCCGAGGCGGTGGTGGCCGGTGTCCCCGTGGCTCGGCCGGGGGCGTGGCCTCGGCCCCGCCCAGATCGGATCCGGGGCGACAAGGCCTACTCGTCTCGGACGGTCCGTGCTCACCTGCGCTGCGCGGTATCGCCGCCACGATCCCGCTGCCAGCCAACCAGGCGGGACACCGGCAACGCAGAGGCTGTCCACTCGCCTTCGACTCGATCGACTACCGCGGCCACCACGCCGTCGAATGCGGCATCAACCGCCTCGAGCGCCACCGGGCCATGGAGACCCGGTACGACAAGCTCTCCGTCCGCTACCAGGCTGTTCTCAAGATCAACGCCATCAACGAATGGCGGTACCTACTTCGAAAGGGCCTAGCCGGAAGCCCTGTCCCGGACGATCGTTTCGCGTAGCGAGAGTTTGGCTGGCCGACTCCGGCCAGCGCATGAACTCCAGCTGCTCACGCTTGAGCCTAGCAAGCTGAAATTCGCTCGTCAACGAAACGTGCAGAAATGCCCTTCCTGTGCGTTACCGCGCTCTTATGCATAATCACGTCTATTCTCGGCTCTTGCTTGACTGTCGATGCTATGGGCGAATAACGTGCGTTTCCGTTGTAGGGGGTCTCCAGTTCGGAGCTGCGGCAAATCGAGCTGGTCATGTGGGTTGCGGAGGAGACTCACGGTGGAAGTCAACGAGCGGGTCGAGCGTGCGCACTCGGCGCTGCTGGAGGACGTTGAACGCCTCGGACCCTTGTCTCGCGAGCATGTAGTTCGCACGGCAAGCCGGCGGCACCTGGGCGCTGAGGAGACGGCGCTCCTGTTCGAATTGCTGCTGGACAGTGATGCACTGGAGAAGACAGCGCATCTGGTAGCTGTGCCGCAGCCCGCTGCTCCCGGGTCACCGCACCCTGCGACGACTACAGCAGGGCATGGCCGTGACCTTGGTATCGAGATCCGGCACGAGATGCCCGCGAAACTGGGGAAGCATCCGATCATGAGGGCCGACCAGGAGATCGTCCTCGGACAGCGGATTCAGATGGGACTCCTTGCTAAAGAGGCCATCGAGCGGGGTGAGAGGTCCGACGAGCTCCAGGAACTGGCTCGCGATGGAGACATCGCGCGGCAGACGATGGTCGTCAACAACTACCGACTCGTGTGCGAGGTCGCCAAACGCTTCTTGCCTCAGAGCGGCGAGCTTGAACTCGATGATCTCGTGCAGGAAGGTACGCGCGGGCTGAACCGGGCGGCGGAGAAGTTCGACCCCGGCCGAGGTTACAAGTTTTCCACTTACGCCACCTGGTGGATCAGACAGTCGATCTCGCGTGCTATTGCCGACACAAGCACTACTGTGCGTCTGCCTGTACATGTCTGGGACCAGTGGCGGCAGATCGTTAACTACAGAAGAGACTTTGAGAAGCGAAATGGGCGGCTTCCAAGCCTAGACGAGATAGCTGAGTCGCTGGGTAGAGAGCGAGAAGCCGTCAAGGCGATCATCGACTTCGCCTCCCCGCTTGTGCATCTCGACGCCGTGGTTTCGGATGATCCTGACGGCTCCACATTGGGCTCGCTCGCCCTGCATCAGGTGGGCCCATCTGTGGAGCACCAAGTTCTGGACGCTGTGGTGATGCGAGCGATTGAGGCGCGCGTCGAGGAGATTGCTTCAAATTACGACCCGCGGTTTACCCGGATCCTCGAAGGACGCGCCGGACTTCACGGCCACGAGCCGATGACCTTAGAACAACTCGGCAGCGAGTTCAGGATCACAAGAGAACGCGTTCGCCAGTTAGAGAAACGCATACTGACGATCATCCGTGAGGATCCAATACTTATGACCCTGGTACGGGACTACCTGGAGGACTGCCATGGAGCAGCATGAGGCGGCCGAACGGTTTGTGGACTGGCTGGATCGCCAGGTAACAGCTGAAGGCCGCGGGGACACGCGGACTGAGCTGGACGCGAACCCAATCGGTGTCTTCTGGCTTGGCCGTCTCGCCCCGGAAAGCGACGCTGCTAGATCCGTGAAGCGTGAACGACGCATGGACCCGTGTGCCATTGGGATGCGCGCACGACCTGAGGGTGAGGGCTCGTGGTCGTTTGTTGCCTCAGTCAAGGCGGTCGCCTGGAATCAGTTGGCGGACGCGGAATGGCAGAAGACTCGCGAAATTCGAGTTACCATTCCGGTTCACGTACGCGGCGGTGATGAGCACCGAGCTTTCGGAGGCGACGCGATTGCGCAAGCCTTCGTAGAGGTAGGTGCTCCCGGTCTGGTCGCCGAGTTGCGGGTGACTGATGAGTCATGGCGAGGGGCGCCCGAGCTGGTTATTGAACTTGTCAACACCACTTCCGAGAATTGTGCCCGAAAGCGGGGAGAGAGGCACCTCTTCGAAGTGAAGTTGGAGATAACTGGCTTGCGTACCAAACCCTTCGTGCTCGAGTCACTTCCGGACAGCTTTCGATACGACCGGAACATGCCGGCGATCGGGATCAACTGCGGCGTCGTCCAGCAGCACGATGGCAGGTTCGTTACCACCGATACTGTGGTGGTCGATCGAAAGCGACCCGAGTATAACTTCGGCGGAACCGCTTCGGATGTCCTCGACCTCACCTTCGAGGGGCTCGCGTCGGATCCAGTCGGTCGGATCACCGCGTTGATCTGTGCGTACCGATCGTGGGGAGTGGAGCACTGGTCCCAAGCCTCCCTGACTCAGCGGGCCCAGGCTGGCAGATGGCAACCTGAGATGGTCGAGCAGGCGAAAAGGGCGGCGCGCGACTACAGCGAAGAGCTGAACCGGCTTGATCGCGGTCTGGCAGCCCTAACACGGGACGAGAGGCTCAGGCGGGCTTTCTCCCTCATGAACACGGCCATGGCTCGATCCGCCCGGGCGAAATACGATCGCTGGCGCCCGTTCCAGATCGGTTTCGTTGTATCAATCCTGCCGAGCTTCGTTGAGGGAAGCGGCGATTGGGATTACGTCGAGACCGTTTGGTTCACCACTGGCGGCGGTAAGACCGAGACCTACCTGGCGCTGCTGGTCCTCGCCGCGTTCTACGACCGGTTGCGCGGCAAGGCGACTGGGATCACCGCGTGGAGCAGGTTTCCCTTGCGGATGCTCTCTCTCCAGCAGACTCAAAGATTCGCCGACGCACTCGGAGCGGCGGAGCTCGTTCGTCGCGATCACAAAGTCGCTGGAGCACCGATCTCACTTGGTTACTTCGTTGGGGCGAACGCTACGCCCAATGACATTCCCCCGACACCAACGGAGTTCAACCCGATTGAGGTCGAGGACGATGATATGCCTGCGAAATATATGGTACTGACATCCTGTCCATTCTGCGGAAAGAATGATGTCTACACCAAGTTCCATCGAGGAAACTGGACTCTTCGACACTTCTGCCGGAACACCGAATGTCATAGCAAAGGAGAAGCCCTCCCGTTCTATATCGTGGACCAGGAAATCTATCGTTTTCTGCCCACGGTCGTGATTGGAACGCTGGACAAAGCTTCGCTCATCGCCATGCAGGCCAACATGCGCGGGTTCTTCGAAGGGCCTGCTGGAAAGTGCTCACAGCCGTTCCACGGATATACCTACGCGAAACGCAGCTCTCGACCCAATGGCTGTCTGGTGCCAGGTTGTAAGGCTGACGTTGAGCCGATCAAGGACCGAGACCGTAGTCGCTTCGCTCCATCGTTCCGTCTCCAGGACGAGTTGCACCTACTCCGGGACTCTTTGGGAGCGGTCGACTCCCACTACGAGTCGCTCATGGACTCACTTCAAGAGCAGCTGGCCGGCACGCGACCGAAGATCATCGCCTCGTCCGCGACGCTCACAGGGTATGAGCGCCAAGTTGACGTCTTGTATCAGCGACGAGGGCGCGTGTTCCCCGCACCAGGCCCGTCCGCCAAAGAATCGTTCTGGAGTCGTGAGACTCACCGACTGCTACGTAGGTTCGTCGCGGTGTGGCCCCGCGGGGTTACGCTCGAATGGGTGAACGATCGCACTCTGACGATCCTTCAGGAGTCCGTTCGAAAGCTGTTGAAGCAGCCAGAGACGGTGTGCGCCGAGGTCGGAGTGGACCCAAAGTTCTCAGATTTCTTGCTGGATTTGTATGGTACCAATGTCATCTACGGAAATACTGTCCGGGACGTCGAGGCCGCACTGAGATCCACCGGTACTCAGGTGCCGGTATCTCCGCTGAACGTTAAGTCCCTGACTGGTCAGACGCACTTCGACGAAGTCCGGGAGGCGCTTGAGCGGCTCGAGCATCCCGAGGCTGACTTCGAGCAGCGTATCCACGTCGTGACGGCATCCTCGATGATGTCTCATGGTGTCGACGTCGATCGGCTGAACATCATGACCGTGCTTGGTGTGCCGCTGACTACAGCAGAGTTCATCCAAGCGACAGCACGTGTGGGCCGTGCTCACCCTGGTCTGATCTATGTCGTTCACAAGATCGGGCGAGAGAGGGACGCCACGGTTTTCTCTCACTTCGAGCCTTTTGTCCTCCAAGGTGATCGATTCGTCGAGCCGATTCCCGTGACTCGGTCCAGTCGACGCGTCCTGGAGTTGACAACACCAGCGGCGATCGAATCACGACGTCTCTTCGTTCACGAGCCAAAGTCTCAGAGTAAGCGACTGACCACTATCGACTTGCTCCGCCAGTACTTCGCCACCGTCGGAATTGGGGCTGAGGAGGAGGCGCGGGCATGTGCCGCCGCGCTCGGTATCGACGAATCTAAGCACCTGGCCTTTGAGGACATCAAGAACTATCTCGAAGCCTATTTTTCTCGCCTGGAGGATACCGGATTTGGCAAGAAATTCCCCAACGAACTTTTCGATCGCGATCGTAAGCCGATGCTCTCACTGCGGGATGTGGAAGCACAGGTCCCGGTCAGCGACGACTAGTCTATGAGGTGAATAGTGAAAGACCAGCGAAGCGGAACACAAATCCTTTACGGCTTCCTTCCTGAGCAGACAGGTGACCTTCGTGGTGGCATCTGGAAGTCGGTCGAGTGGAAGAACCCGCTTACGATCGATATTGAGGATCGCCTTATTCGGCGACGGCTCATCGAGGAAATGGAAGGCTGGGTCGCCGGCGGACTTGATCCAAGTGTGGTGAAGTCATTGAGGTCGGGGATTGATATCGAAGTCGTGAGCGTCAATCGGTTCCAGGGAGTTCGGGTTGAGCGATTTCCTGAGGTCTGGGTCTGCAGGATTTGCCGTAGAGTTGAGACCGGAAAGCCGAAAAAGTGCGGTGCCGGACACGATAACTGGCAGCAACTCCATTTTGTTGGATACCATGAATGCGGACGCCTAGAGGAGCCGCGCATTCCACGCTGCTCGAATCATCATGAAGTGCGAATGCAGCACCAAGCCAGTATCGAAGCCGCCCGAATAATTTTCGACTGCCCCCAATGTCATAAAGTCCTCCAGCGTGGGCTCGGGCATCGGGTGTGTCCCTGCGGGCGGCAGTACTCGGACCGTCGTAGGGGCAAGCTCCTCTCCTTCAACGTACATCGTGCTGCCAGCGTCTACGCGCCTCAGACTTTCGTCCTCATCAACCCTGCAAGCAAGGAGCAAATGCGGAAGCTGACTGCCGGAGGCGGGCAGCGGCGAGCTCTTGCATGGGTGCTGAGTGGCTTCGAAGGCACTCCCGACGTGCAGCGCACCACCGGATCGTCTTTCGTTGAGGACCTTATCGCCAAGGGCCTTACGCGGGACCTCGCTGAGCGACTGACTGCGACGGCGAAAGCCGCTGGTCAGCTCGCCGATGAGGACGATCTCGGTTACTTGGCGGATGCGACTGGCCCCCGGATCGATGATGCCGAACGGGAGGCTGTTGATATCGCGCTCGCTACAAGCGAGTCGAGGCTGAGAATTCCCCAGCTCATCACGCCAGCTATCACCGACGAGGCGAGATCGCTCTATCAACGAGACTACCCAGCAGCCATTGGCCGGTCGGGGTTCTCCAACGTTGACCTCGTCGAACGGTTCCCGGTGCTTAAGGCGGTCTACGGATTCACTCGGGGCGGACTGAACCCGGGGGAGGCCCGGCTGAGTCGCTTCCATGGCAAAGGCAACAGCTATCGGGTCTACGCCGACCTACAGCAAGCGGAAGCCTTGATGTTCCAGCTTGCCCCGATGCGGGTCTACGAGTGGCTAGTTCACAGGGGACATCAGCTTCCCCCTGCTGAGGACGAGCGAGCGGCTCGTACCGCCATCGCCGCGCAGGCTGCTATCCCTACCCGCTTCACCGAACCCGGGCAAAGTCCGTCGCTCGGCGAAGATCTCCTTACGCTTACGCACTCGTACGCTCACCGTGTGATTCGGCAACTCGCGGTCTTCGCTGGCGTTGACCGCGAGGGACTTGGGGAATACCTCGTTCCGAGACACTGCACATTCTTCGTCTTCGCCGCTACCCGCGGTGACTTCGTTCTCGGCGGCCTCCAAGCCGTCTTCGAGAACGACTTGGACAAGTTCCTCAATACCCTGGTGACGGCGGAGTCCCGCTGCGCTCTCGATCCTGCGTGTGGCAGGAACGGAGGTGCTTGCCATGCGTGTATGCATCTCGGTGAGCCCACATGTGACCACTTCAACCGCTTTCTGGATAGGAGGTTCCTATTCGGCGCTGACGGCTACCTTGCGGCTACTCGGCATAGCGAAATCTAGAGTTCGAGCCGGCAGACGCTGAGCTGCAGCAGCTTCGGCGGCCAGGTCACGGCTGCTGGCCCCTCTAACGCTGCCTGTGGTGACGGTGGCCTTGATGCGGTACGCGATCACGTCACCTCCTCCATAGTTGGTGTCAACGGCCAAGTGCGAGTCGCCGCCGGTGGCCAGGTGAAAGTCCCCGGTCTGGTACCGGTTTTCAGGTGGTGGTGAGTCGTCGGTCGGTGCGTGTTCGGGCTTGTCGCATGCGGAAGGACTCGCCTTCGGTGACCACGACGTGGCTGTGGTGCAGGAGTCGGTCGAGCAGGCTGACGGCGGTGGTGTGCTCAGGCAGGAACCGGCTCCGCTGGTCGAAGGGCCAGTGTGAGCCGATGCCCAGGGCGCGGCGTTCGTAGGCGGCGGCGACGAACCGAAACAGCAGTTGGGCGCCGGTGTCGTCCAGTGGCGCGAACTCGACCTCGTCGATGATGACCAGATCGGCGCGCAGCACGGCGTCGATGACGCGGCCGACGGAGTTGTCGGCCAGCCCCCGGTAGAGCGTCTCGACCAGTTCGGCGGCGGTGAAGTAGCGGACCATGTGACCGGCCTGGACCGTGGCGACACCGAACGCGACGAGGGTGTGGGACCCGGTCCCGGCCGGCCGCGCAGTAGTCCTCGGCGGCGCGGGCCCATCCCATGAGGCCAGGTAGTCGAGCGCCGCCGGGATCGTGGACGCGGCGATGTCGAGCTCCTCGATCGTCTTGATGACCGGGAACGCTGCGGTCTTCATCCGGTTGCGGGTGTTTGAGGCGTTGCGTGCGGCCAGTTGGGCGTTGATGAGGGTGCGCAGCAACTCCTCGGGCCGCCACCGCTGGGGGTGGGCGTCGATCAGCAGTTCGGGCGCCAGCCGCCGGATGGCCGACAGTTTCAGGCGGCGCAGCCCGGCGTCCAGGTCGGTCGGCAGCGCGGGATCGGTCGCGGCGGTCATAAGGCGTTTCGATCGTGTAGGCCGACAGCGGCCGGGTCGGCACTGCGGGCAGGTCCAGCACCAGGGTGTCTCCGGCGGGCCGGGGGCCGCCGTAGTGCTCATCCAGCACGGCGGCTTCACACGGCGCGACCGGGTGTGGTCGGCGACGACGTGGCCGGTCGCGGGATCGCTGATGAGCAGCCGCCCGCCCGACTCGGCCACGGCGACCCGGGCGCCGATCAGCCGGGTGGGCACCGGGCAGCGCGCCGAGCCGAACCGCACGCACGACAGCCGGTCCACCTTGCGGGACACCGGCGCCGCCCCGGATCGCCGGACGCAGCGACCACGCAGATCTCCGAGTGCACCACGCCGTTGACCTCGGCGCACCACTGCCGGGCCGCGGCATTGGCGGTCCCCAGGCTAGTGAACGGGGCCTCCGCGGCGACCAGGTCGGCCTTGGCGTATTCGACCAGGTTCTCCACGATTTCCTTGGACTCGGGATCGGCGGCCTTGCACGAGTCCGGCCGGAACCCGTAGTGCGCCGCGAAACGGACGTAATCCGCCGTCGGAACGACCTTGTTGGCCACCACGCCGCCCTTCAGGCAGCCCATCCGATCGGCCAGCACCACCCCGGCACCCCGCCGAGCTCCTCCAAGCATTCGGCCAGCAGCCCAGCGTGGTAGCAGCCCGCTCGTCATCGGCGAACCGCACGAACCGCCCCCGCGACCACGCCAGCGCCGCGCAGAACACTTGCATCCCGCCCACCGAGCCCCAGTCGATGACCAGCATCTCGCCCTGCATCCACACTGCCGGACGGCGCCCCGGTGATGCGTCCGTCGCCAGGTCCAGGTCTTCTTCGCCGAGGCGACCAGCCGCCGGAAGTTGCGCGCCGCCCCGGTGTAATCGGCCGCCTCGGCCGCTGGCAGCAGCTGCTTGGCCCAGATCTTCCCCTGCGTCGCGGTTACCTTCTGGGTCACCAGCCCCGTGACCGCGTCGTATGGATGAGGCGGCACCCGGAATGCGCCCGGGCGTGCGGTTCAGATGGGCGAGGGAGGAATCTGAGATGTGGTGGGCGGGGATGATGCGTGACCCTGGATGCTGTGGGGTCGTGTCGGAGGGCGGGGTCAGATGGGGGTCGAAAGATCTTGAGGCCGGTCTCCGTGGGGGAGAACCGGCCTCTGACCTGCACCTTTGTGTCGGGGTGGCGGGATTTGAACCCACGACCTCTTCGTCCCGAACGAAGCGCGCTGCCAAGCTGCGCTACACCCCGGTGGCGGCTGCCCGGGAGTTGTACGTCCTCCCGGCGCCTAGTCCACCTTAGCGGATGCTGGGGAGTGGTGCGTCCCTGATTTTCGGGCTGTGAAGGCGGTCACGGCGCCGGAGGTGGTGAGGGTGATGTCGGTCAGGGGGGTGGTCTCCAGCCAGGTCTGGAGGTCGGCCCTGGTGCCTGGGTTGCCGAAGACGCCCTGGTGTTGGAAGAGCTTGATCAGGGGGTCGCGGCCAGCGGCTTTGACGAGGGTGGTGCCTTGGAGGGTGCCGCCTGGGCGTAGGACGCGGGTCAGTTCGTGCAGGGCTGCCTGGGGGTCTTCTAGGCAGTGCAGGCCGTTGTAGGTGAGGCAGGCGTCGAAGGTGGAGGTGGGGAAGGGGAGGTTGTAGATGTCCGCCTGGACGAGGGTCGTCGTCTTGCGGCGGGCCCTCTTGAGCATTGTGGGGGAGATGTCGGCGGCTACGTGGCGGGGGTTGTCAGTCACGGCCAGGCCGCCGCCGCAGGGGATGTCCAGGGTCAGGGCTGAGGAGTCCTGGGCGGCTATGAGGGTTTGTAGGTCGTTTATGTCGTAGTTCCAGAGGGCGCGGGCTCCCAGGCGGGAGAGGGCGCGGTTCTGGACGGCGAAGTCGTACAGGGACGCCAGGAGCGGGGCGGTCTTCCAGTTCACCGTCGGGGGACGAGGGTGAGCAGGGACGCCTCGGGCGGGCAGCAGAAGCGCATGGGGGCCTTCGGGGACGTGCCCAGGCCGGCGGAGACGTGGAGCCAGGAGCCGCGGTGCTTGTGGAGGCCCTTCACGCGGGGGCGGTCGATGCCGCAGTTGGTGGCGAGGGCGCCGTAGAAGGGGACGCAGACCTGGCCGCCGTGGGTGTGGCCGGCGAGGAGGAGGTCGTAGCCGTCGGCGGTGAAGCGGTCGAGGTTGCGCGGTTCCGGAGAGTGCATGACGCCGAGGTGGACGTCGGCCTGGGGGTCGACGGGGCCGGCGATCTTGTCGTAGCGGTCCCGGTTGATGTGGGAGTCGTCGATGCCGCCGAACTCGACGTCCAGTTCGCCCACCTTGAGGCGGCCGATGCGGTTGTTGAGGTCGAGCCAGCCGGCCGCCTGGAGGGACGAGCCGAGCTCGCGGTAGGGGAGGTCGGGCTCGCGGCGGCGGCGTTCGTAGTCGGTCTTGCTCGTGCGCCAGATGTAGCGCAGCGGGTTCTTCAGGACCGGGGAGTACAGGTCGTTCGAGCCGTAGACGAAGACGCCGGGGCGGTCGAGGAGGGGGCCGAGGGCGTCCAGGAAGGGGCCGATCGCGTCGCGGTGGGAGAGGGTGTCGCCGGTGTTGACGACGAGGTCGGGCTCCAAGGCGTCCAGCGAGCGGACCCAGTGGATCAGGCGGGAGCGGCCGGGGGTGAGGTGCGCGTCGGAGATGTGCAGGATCTTCACCGAGGGGCGGCCCGGGGGCAGCACGGGCACGTCGAAGCGGCGCAGGCGGAACCAGTTCCGTTCGATCAGCGAGGCGTACCCGAAGGTCGCGGCGCCCGCGCCCAGCACTCCCAGCGGCACGGCGTGGATCTTTCGCACGGCTCTCCCTTCTCCGGATCCCATGCTTTCAGACATGGGCGCCGCTCGGTAATCCTGATGAGCCGGAAGCTCGCGGACGGGCATGATGTGGGGCATGACCTTGAAGGAGAAGCTGGAGTCCGATCTGGCGTCCGCGATGAAGGCGCGCGACGAGTTGCGCACGCGCACGCTGCGCATGGCGCTCACGGCGGTGAAGAACGAGGAGGTCGCCGGCAAGCAGGCGCGCACGCTTTCCGACGACGACGTCGTGAAGGTGCTCACGCGGGAGGCGAAGAAGCGCCGGGAGGCCGCGACGGCGTTCGGCGATGCCGGGCGCGAGGAGCAGGCGCAGGCGGAGCGGGACGAGGGCGGGGTGCTGGAGGAGTACCTGCCCGCGCAGCTGACCGACGAGGAGCTGACCGCGCTGGTGGCGGACGCGATCGCCGAGACGGGCGCGTCGGGGCCCCGCGCGATGGGGCAGGTCATGAAGTCGGTGAATCCGAAGGTGGCCGGGCGCGCCGAGGGCGGGCGCGTCGCGGCGGAGGTGAAGCGGCAGCTCGCGCAGTAGTGGGGCGGAACGAGAAAGGGCCCGGCATGGCGTCGGGCCCTTTTCGCGTCAGTGGCCCGAGGGGGGCCGCGCGTTGTTGGGGCGTCTCTGGGCCCCGTCCTTCTTCTTTCCGTTGCTCACGTAGAGGATGACGGTCGTGCCGGGCGGGACGGAGCTGCCCGCGTCCGGCGAGGTGGACACGACCGTGCCCTTCGGCTGGTCGGAGTCGACGGAGCCGGACGCGACCTGGACCTTCAGGTCGGCGCCCTGGAGCCTCGCGGTGGCGGCGCCGACCGTGAGGCCCTTCACCTGCGGGACGGTGGCGCTGTCGCCGAAGTCGCGGGACGGGGTCTGGAAGCCGGGTGCGGGCTCGCCGGCCAGGGCGTTCTGCATGGACTGCTGCCACATGCCGCCGGGGATGTCGGCGCCGTAGACGCCGTAGACCTTGTACTGCCAGGGGCCGCGGAAGTCCCAGTAGGCGGTGGCGGCGGCGAGGTTCGGGGTGAACCCGGCGAACACGGCGCAGGTGAACTCTTCACAGGTGCCGGTCTTGCCGGCGGCGGGACGTCCGATGCCGCGTCCGGCCGCGGTGCCCTTGGTGAGGACGCCCTGCAGGATCGAGTTCACCTTGTCGGCGACGTCCTGGTCGAGGGCCTGGTGGCAGTCCTGCTTGGGCAGCTTGAGCTTCTTGCCCTGGGGGTCGACGACCTCGGTGACCGAGATGGGCGCGCAGTACTTGCCGCGGGCGGCGAAGCCGGCGTAGGCGGCGGCGAGGTGCACCATGTCGATGTCGTTGACGCCGAGGACCTGGGCCGGGATCGGCTGCAGGGGGTTGCCGTTGGCCTGCTTCATTCCGAACTTCTCGGCCATCTTGACGGCGTTGCAGACGCCGACGCGCTTCTCCAGGACGGCGTAGAAGGTGTTGACCGAGTGCCAGGTGCCGGTCTTCAGGTCGAAGTTGCCCTTCTCGCTGTCGCCCGCGTTCGACAGCGTCCAGGGGCCGCCGCCGATCATGGCGTTCTTCACCTGCTTGCCGTTGAACAACCCGGTGTAGCGGCACGGCTGGAACCCGCTGACCGTGGTGGTCTGCGGAGAGTTGATGGTCGTGCTGACCGGGATGCCCTGGTCGATGGCGGCGGCGAGCGTGAAGACCTTGAACGTCGAGCCCGCCGAGACGCCGCTTCCGCCGCCGTGCGCTCCGTCGGCCGGGAGGTTGAGGGTCGTCCTGCCCTTGCCGGCGCCGAACCGCTTGCTCAGCCCGATGGCCCGGACCTTGCCGGTGCCGGGCTCGACCATCGCCTCGGCGCCGACGCGGTTGCCGCCGGGGGCGACGGTGCCGCGCAGGGCCTTGTCGACGGCGTGCTGGTCCTGCATGTCGAGGGTGGTGCGGATGGTGTAGCCGCCGCTGTTCAGCTTCTTGACGACGTTCTGCTGCTGCTTCGGCTTGAGCTGTCGGTACTTGCCGTCCGACAGGATGTTGAGCATGTCGTACTTCACGTACTCGCAGAAGTACGGCGCCTTGCTGGTCTCGCAGCCGCCCACCGGGTCGGTGCGGTTCAGCTGGATCGGCTTGGCGGCCTCCGCGTCGGCCTGCGCCTTGCTGATGTGGCCGAGCTGGGCCATCCGGTAGAGGACGACGTCGCGCCGCTTGCGCGCGTCGTTGGGGTTGCGGATGGGGTCGTAGGCCGTGGGGTTCTGGGTGATGCCGGCGAGCAGCGCGGCCTGGCCGAGGTCCAGCTTGGACGCGGGGATGCTGAAGTACCGCTTGGCCGCGGCCTGGACCCCGTACGCGCCGGCGCTGAAGTAGGCGACGTTCATGTAGCCCTCAAGGATCTGGTCCTTGGTGAGGCGCTGCTCGATGTCGAGCGCGTAGCGGAGCTCGCGCAGCTTGCGTCCGACCGTGGGAGCCGTGACCTCGCGGTACTCCTCCTCGGTCTTGGCGCTGTCGACCAGGAGGTTCTTGACGTACTGCTGGGTGAGGGTGGAGCCGCCCTGCGTCTGCTCGGACTCGACGTTGGTCGCCAGCGCGCGGATGGTGCCCTTGAGGTCGAGCGCGCCGTGCTCGTAGAAGCGCGAGTCCTCGATGTCGATCATCGCCTGCCGCATGATGGGGGCGACCTGGTCGAGCCGGACGGATTCGCGGTACTTGTCGAAGAACGTGGCGATCTGCTTGCCATGCGCGTCGTACATCACCGTCTTCTCGGACGGTGGTGTCGTCTTGAGCTGGCTGTCCATGTCCTCGAAGTTGTTGGCCGCGTCACGGGCCGTCAGCCCGGCGCTGCCGACGGCGGGCAGCGCGATGAGCGCGACGATGAGGCCTGCCACCACCCCGGCTCCGAGCAGCCTGAACAGCGTGGACGCGGCCTGGGCCCGATCGTTATTCGCTACGCGCACGGGGTCTAGGGTACGCGGGACGAGCAGTGCATTCGGGACAGGTCCCCCAGGCTTCGTGCTTTCCGGGCCGACTGATCAGGATCCCCGCCCGTTATGCCCCCATCGCGACAACCGGCGCCGTCCCCGGCGCGTCAACTACAGGTAACTAGTCCGTTCCGGCGGTATGGCCCCGGTGGGCTATATCGAGAATGGGCCCAACGGGGGCTGTTGAAACGTCCCTCGCTTCCGTAAGTTCTTCCCCACGGCTTTCGTTTGGCGGCCTGACGTCCGCGCCCGTCCGGCCAAGGAGCGCAAATCGACACAGACCCTAGGGGAGTGGGGCCAAGATGTGGATCACGGATTGGACCGCCCGCGCCGCCTGCCGTAACGCGGATCCGGACGCTCTGTTCGTGCAGGGTGCGGCGCAGAACCGAGCCAAGCTCATCTGCCGCGGCTGCCCGGTGCGCACGGAGTGCCTCGCCGACGCTCTGGACAACCGGATCGAGTTCGGTGTGTGGGGCGGTATGACGGAGCGGGAGCGCCGTGCTCTGCTTCGGCGGCGGCCGGATGTGCGCTCGTGGCGCGACCTGCTGGAGACCGCGAAGGAAGAGTACGAGCGGTCGGCGGAGGTCGACGAGGAAGAGCTCGTCGCCAGCTGAGTTCGACGGGCCGCACGGCCCGTCCATGCAGCGGTTCAAGGACCGGCACGGTCCAATAAAGCGTGGCCGGCAGGCCCGTACCACCTTTTCCGGTACGGGCCCGCCGCCACGCGCATGGCCGTTTCCGCTGATCAGAGCGCGGGGACGGCCGAACAGCCGAGGCCGGTCGCATGCGTACAGTTCCCGTAGTGCTGATCCGGGAGAGTGCGCTTCTCCCGGATCAGCACCGCGGGCTAGGCCGGGGCGAGGCTGAACCGCTGCCGCTCCGGATCGATCTCCAGGATCCGGACCGAGACGCGGGTGCCCGACCGGCCAGGCGTCGCGATCGTCGGCCCGGGCGGGCGTCAGGCGGCGGTGGGGGACGCGGTGGGGGCGGCCAGGTCCTCCCCCACCAGGCGCAGGCCTTCGAGGTCGTGGACGTCCTCCGCCTGCGCCGGGACGGCCGTGACCGGCACGGTCGGGTGCGTCGACGCGAAGTGGTCGCGCAGGCGCTCCTCGCGGGCGGCGAGTTGCATGCGGTCGGTGTGCAGGCGCAGCAGGGCCGCGGTCAGCGTGTGCTCGCCGCGCTCCTCCAGCGTCTCGGCGGCGGCCTGGCTGCGGGCCGCCGACAGCGTGTCGGCGGCCGACTCGTGGACGCGGTTGACCACGAGTCCGGCGAGCGGCATGCGCTCCTCGGCGAGGCGCTCGACGAAGTAGGACGCCTCGCGCAGCGCGTCGGGCTCCGGCGCGGCGACGACGAGGAACGCGGTGCCGGGGGTCTGGAGCAGCTTGAACGTCTTCTCGGCGCGCTCCCGGAACCCGCCGAACATGGTGTCGAACGCGGCGACGAACGTCTGCACGTCGCGCAGCAGCTGGACGCCGAGGACCTTGTTGATGACGCCGGTGAACATGCCGAACCCGGCGCTGATCACCTTGACGCCGAAGCGGCCGCCGGTCTTGGCCGGCGCGGCGAGGATCTTCATGAAGCGGCCGTCGAGGAAGCGGCCCATCCGCTCGGGGGCGTCCAGGAAGTCCAGGGCGTTCCGGGACGGCGGGGTGTCGACGATGATCAGGTCCCAGGCGCCGGAGCGGTGCAGCTGCCCGAGCTTCTCCATCGCCATGTACTCCTGCGTCCCCGACAGGCTGGACGACAGCGACTGGTAGAAGGGGTTGGCGAGGATCTGCTTGGCCCGGTCCGGGTCGGCGTGCGCCTCGACGATCTCGTCGAAGGTCCGCTTCATGTCGAGCATCATGGCGTGCAGCTCGCCGTCGCCGTCGATGTCGATCCGGCGCGGGCTGTTGTCCAGTTCCGACAGGCCCATGGACTGGGCGAGCCGGCGCGCCGGGTCCACGGTGAGGACGACCACGTCCCGGCCCCGCTCGGCGGCCCGGACGCCGAGCGCCGCGGCCGTGGTTGTCTTGCCGACCCCGCCCGACCCGCAGCACACGATGATCTTCGTGCGCGGGTCGTCGAGCAGCCCGTCGACGTCGAGGACCGGGGGGGTCTTGCTGGTCTGGCTCATCGGTTCACCTCTGCCGGTCGGTCCCGCCCTCGCGGGCGGTCAGGCTTACCCAGGAGACACCGCGACGGGGCCCGTGGGCGGCGGCGGGGACGGGCGCGTTCATGCGGCACCTTGGCTGCGGAGGGCGGCGGCCAGGTCGTAGAGGCCTGCCAGGTCCATGCCGTCGGAGAGCAGCGGGAGGGTGTAGCGGGGCCGGTCGACCGAGTCCAGGCGCTCCTTCTCGCGGCGCTGGAGCGCGGTGCGGCGGGCGTGGTCGGCGGCCTCCTCGGCGAGGACGGCGGCGATCGCCTCGGCGTCGTGCTCCAGGCCGGCGGCCTTCACGCCGCGGACGATCTCGCCCGGGTCCAGGGCTCCGGCGGCGGCCGCGGCGAGGTCGTCCTCGGCGAGGACGGGCTGGTGCTCCATGTTGACGATCACGCCGCCGACCGGGAGCCCGACCGCGGTGAGGTCGCGGATGCCGTCCATCGTCTCCTGGACGGGCATCTCCTCCAGGAGCGTGACGAAGTGCACCGCGGTCTCGGGGCTGCGCACGACCTTCATCACGGTGTCGGCGTGGTTGCGGACGGGGCCGACCTTGGCGAGCCCGGAGACCTCATCATTGACGTTGAGGAACTTCGTGATGCGGCCGGTGGGCGGGGCGTCCATCACGACGGCGTCGTAGACGAACGAGCCGTCCTTCTTCTTGCGGCGCACCGACTCGGACGTCTTGCCCGTGAGGATGACGTCGCGCAGGCCGGGGGCGATGGTGGTGACGAAGTCGACGATGCCGAGCTTGGTCATCGCCTTCCCGGCGCGCTTGAGGTTGTAGAACATCTCGAGGTACTCGATGAGCGCCTCTTCGGTGTCGATGGCGAGCGCGTAGACGTCCCCGCCGTCCGGGGCGACGGCGACGCGGCGCTCCTCGTAGGGAAGCGGGGGGCAGTCGAACAGCTGGGCGATGCCCTGGCGCCCCTCGACCTCGACGAGCAGGACCTTGCGGCCGCCGGCCGCCAGGGCAAGGGCGAGGGCGGCGGCGACGGTCGTCTTGCCCGTCCCGCCCTTGCCGGTGACCACATGGAGGCGTACGCCGTCCCAGTCGGTGTCTCTCGCGCTCACCCGATCGACCATATCGCTCACTCGTCGAACACTTGAGGGGGCGGTCGCCCTCATGCAAGTGATCCCTGACACGGTTCCGCCGCCCGGACGTTGTCATTCGGCCTGCCCGCGCGGTTAGCTGGAAAACGTGAACCGTGCTGTGGACGGTTCCGTCTGAACCCTGACGGGTCCAGATGCCCGCCGGAGCTCCGGGGGCGGTTCCCCGGGGCCCGGGCTCCCATGGGAAAGAGGTGCCGTGATGGAAGCGGTGGCCCTGGTCATCCTGCTCGTCGTCGTCGTCGGCGGCCTGATCGTCCTGGCGTCGGCCGTTCGCGTCGTGCAGCAGTTCGAGCACGGGATCGTGTTCCGGTTCGGGCAAGTCCAGCGGAACGGGCAGCTGCGCCCCGGCGCGGTGCGCACGCCGGGCCTGACGGTCATCCTGCCGATCGCCGAGCGCATGCAGAAGGTCAGCCGGCAGACGATCACGATGGGGGTGCCCGGCCAGGACGGCATCACCCAGGACAACGTGAGCGTCCGCGTCGACGCGGTCGTCTACTTCCGGGTGATCGACCCGGTGAAGGCGATCGTGAACGTGCACAACTACGGGTACGCGATCTCGCAGGTGGCGCAGACGTCGCTGCGGTCGGTGATCGGCCAGGCCGACATGCAGGAGCTGCTCGGCGAGCGCGAGAAGATCAACATGCGGCTGCGGGCGATCATCGACGAGATCACCGAGGGGCCGTGGGGCATCCTGATCGAGCGGGTCGAGATCAAGGACGTGTCGCTGCCGGAGGGCATGAAGCGGTCGATGGCCCGGCAGGCGGAGGCGGAGCGGGAGCGCCGCGCCCGCATCATCACCGCGGACGGCGAGTTCCAGGCGTCCAAGCGCCTCGCCGCCGCCGCGGAGATCATGTCGCAGGACCCGGCGGCCCTCCAGCTGCGCCTGCTGCAGACGGTCGTGGAGGTCTCCGCCGAGAAGAACAGCACGCTGGTCATGCCCCTGCCGGTGGAGATCCTGCGGTTCTTCGAGCGCGCCGCGGGCGGCCCGGGCCGCTCGGAGGACGGCGGCGAGGGCAAGCCCGACCTCGGCGAGCGGCTCGCGAGGGCTGAGGAGGAGCTGGCCAGGGCGGCGAAGCAGCCGTCGACGCTGGAGTCGGCCGAGGACGTCCCGCCGGTCATCGGGCTGGACGAGCCCAAGCGCGGCGGGTCCGCGGTGTCCGCGCCGCGGGAGGAGCAGCGGCGCGGCATCGGCCGCGGCACGCCCGGGGCCCCGGAAGGCCCCGGCATGCCCGAGGTCCGGGAAGGCCGCGGCGCGTCCGAGACCCCGGAAGGCCACGGCGGGGAGGGCCCGCAGCCTCCCCGCTGACCCGCCGGCGTCATCGCTGCCCGGGCGCCGCGGCCGCGGCGCCCGGGACGGCCTCGGGCATGGTCAGGCGTCGGACGCCCGGCACCGCGACCGTGCCCAGGCAGGTCGTGCCCACCAGGACGGCCGCCGTCCACAGCGGGACCGAGGCGCCCCAGGCGGACGCGGCCCACGGGGCGAGCGCGTAGCCGAGGGGCGCCGCGGCCAGCGACAGCAGCCAGTCGTAGGACGTCACCCGCGCCAGCGCCTGCGGCGGGATGGTCATCTGCACCACGGTCTCCCAGGTCGGGTTGAGGACGCCGAGGCCGGTGAGCGCCACCCCGTACGCCGCGACGAGCAGCGGCGCGGGCGCGGCGACCGCGAACAGGGCGAGGGGCAGCGCCAGGGCGGCGAGGCCCGCGTTCGCCACGAGGACGGGACGGCGCGGGCGAACGCGGGCGGCCAGCAGCGCTCCGACGACCAGCCCCGCCGCGCCCACCTGGACGGTCGCGATCCAGACCCCCTCGCCGCCGAGCCGCTCGACGGCGAGGGCGGGCCCGAGGGTGAGCAGGACGGCGGACGTGCCGTTCCAGACGCCGTGCGCGATCAGGCTCGTCCAGTACCAGTCGCGCGAGCGGACCTCCGACCAGCCCTCCGCCAGGTCCGTCCGCAGCGAGCGCCGCGGGATCGGGACGTGCCGGACGCGGGTCACGGCGAGGAGCGCCGCGCTCGCGGCGAACGACGCCGAGTCCAGCAGGAACGTCCAGCCTGGGCCGACGGTCAGCACGAAGGTCCCGGCCAGGGCGGGGCCGGCGAGCCGGGTGGCCCCGTTGGCGACGCCAATCAGCGCGTTGGCCCGCTGGAGCCCGGACGGCTCGACGGTGCCGGCGACCAGGGGCGAGACGGTCGGGACCTGGAAGGCCGAGGCGGCGCCGCCGACCGCCTGGGCCGCGGCGAGATGCCACAGCCGCGGCTCGCCGCTCAGGAGTTCCAGCGCGGCGAACAACTGCGCCGCGGCGCCGGCGAGGTCGGTCGCGAGGGCGACGCCGCGAGCGTTGAGGCGGTCCGCGAGCACGCCGCCGAGGGGCAGCAGGAGCAGGCGGGGCACCATCGCGCAGCCGAGCACGAGGGCGAGTGCGGACGTGGAGCCCGTCGCGCGCAGGACGGCGAGCGCGAGCGCGGCGGGGACGGCGGCGTCCCCGGTCAGGGACAGGACGCGGGCGGCGAACAGCAGCCGGAAGTCCCGGCCGCGCAGGGGGTGGCTCATGGTCCGACAATGTAGTTCGGCAACGAACTAATCGGCAACGAATTATTCCTCACCGAATTACCGAGAGGACTACGATCCCTGCATGGGCGAGAGGGACCGGACGGACGACCATGTGGCGCGGTGGGCGCCGATCGTGCCCGACCTCGACCCCGACATCGAGGGCGCCGTCACCCGGATGGTCTTCTTCGTGAAGCACATCCGGCAGGTCCGCGAGGAGTTCCTCGCCGCCTCCGGTCTGCAACCGCACGAGTTCGACACGCTCCACGCGCTCGCCGGGCGGCACGGCACCGCCGCGCCCTCGCAGCTCGCCGCCGACCTCGCCATGCCGCCGAACTCGGTCACCGGGCGGCTGGACGCCTTGGAGCGCCGCGGCTTCGTCCGCCGCTCCCCCTCGGCCACCGACCGCCGCCGGGTCGTCGTCGAGCTCACCCCCGCAGGGCGCTCCGCCTGGCGCGACGCCATGGACGGCCTGGGCGTGGAGGAGCACCGCCTGCTCGGCGCCCTCGACCCCGGCGAGCGCCGCACCCTGTCCGACCTCCTCCGCCGAGTAATGCTCCGCGCCGAAGAGGAAACCGACCGCCCCGGCGGCCCTGACAGCTGAGGACCGGGCGGCCTCGCAGACCCCCGCCGCCAGCCGCCCATGCCTTGGACGCCTCGGATACTGACCGGCCCGATGGTGCTAAGGACGAGGCGGCCCCGTAGTTCGCCCGCCTGCGACCGCGCGTGGGCTTTGGGCGCCTCGGAGACCAACTGGGCCGGCGGGACTACGGGGTGAGGACTAGGCGGCCGCGTAGGGCGCCTGCTTGCAGGCGTTCGTGGGCCTTGGACGCTTCGGATAGTGGGAGCACGTCGGCTACGCGGGGGGTGAGGCGGCCCTGGTCTGCGAGACCTGCGAGGTGGGTCAGTTGGGCTGCGTTCGCGCGTATCCACACGCTGTGGACGGTGATGCCGCGTAGCGGGAGCGGGATGGCCGGGCCGGCGTTCACCGCCGCGAACGCCCCGCCGTTGCGGACGGCGTCCAGGGCCGCGACCGAGAGGAGGGCGGCGTCCAGCGCGCCGTCCACACCGCCCGGGACGAGGGCGCGGACGGCGTCGCCCAGGTGCTCGCCGCGCGGGACGAACATCTCCGCGCCGAATCCGCGCACCAGGGCCTCGTCGGAGGCGGAGGCCGCGGCGACGACGCGGAGCCCGCGGTGGGCGGCCAGTTCCACGGCGTATCCGCCGACGGCGCCCGCGGCGCCCGTGACGAGCAGCGTGCCGCCCGCGGGCAGGTCGAGCAGGTCGAGGGCCTGCAGCGCGGTCAGGGCGTTCAGCGGGATCGTCGCCGCCTCCACCGCGGGCACGGACCGCGGGGCGGGGGCGACGGCGTCCGCGTCCAGGACGATCGCGTCAGCGTAGGCGCCCGTCGGGACGTCGAGCCGGTCCTTGAGGCCGATGACCTCGTCGCCGGCGGCGATCCGCGCCACGCCGGGCCCGACCGCGTCGACGGTTCCGGCGACGTCCCAGCCGATGCCCACCGAGGGCCGCGAGCCGAACGGCGGCATCAGTCCCGCGTCGGCCAGCACCCCCGAGCGGGTCGCTGCGTCGACCGGGTTGACCGCCGCGGCCGCCACCCGGATCCGCACCTGACCGGGTCCGGGGACGGGCTCCGGGACGTCGGTGAGCTCCAACGCGTCGGGCCCGCCAGGGGTCCTCACAATGATCGCGCGCATGACGACAACTCCTTAAGGGGTGTGGGTCAGGGGAGAGCCCCGCACCGACCACTTTCGCCGGAACAGCCGCGGGCCGGAAGAAGTTACTTCGGAGTGCGTTCGGTACCCGGAGGTGATCCAGCGGCATGGCCACGATGACGGCGGCGGAGCGGCGCGAGCAGGAGAAGGCGGCGTTCGAGGCCTACATGGACGGGTGCCCCACCCATCAGCTGATGGGGATCATCGGCAACAAATGGAGCATGCTCGTCCTCTCCGACCTGGCGAACGGCGCACGCAGGTACGCCGAGCTCGGCAGGGCCCTTCCGGGCGTGAGCGCCAAGATGCTCACCCAGACGCTCCGCTCCCTGGAGCGGGACGGTTTCGTCGCGCGGAGCGTGACCCCGTCCGTGCCCGTCCAGGTCGAGTACACGCTGACGCTGCTGGGCGAGCGCATCGTGCCCCTGCTCACCTCGATCCAGAAGTGGGCCGGCCGCCACATCGAGGAGATCCACGCGGCGCGCGAGCGCTACGACGCGGCTCCTGCCGTGGCGCCCGGCGGAGGCGGCCGGTAGCCCGATCACGCGGCCGGACGGGCCGGCTCCGGGTACTCCGGCAGCTTGATCGACGTGGCGGCCTGCGTGGTCAGCTTGTTGAGCAGCTTGATGAACGGGCCCGCTGTCAGCACCCGGTAGACCGTCTTGCGGCGGCGCAGCGCGCGCTCGTTCTTCGGGGCGAAGAAGGGCCCGACCCCGCCCGCGACCCGCTGGCACGCGGTGGTGAACTTCTTGATGCTCTTCTCGTAGGCGGCGAACGCGGCGCGGTGGTCGCCGCCCGCCGCGGCCAGCTCGCCCGCGAGGACGTAGGCGCACACGACCGCGAGGCCGGTCCCCATCCCGCCGCAGGTGGCGCCGTAGCCGGCGTCGCCGAGCAGGGCGACCCGCCCCTTCGTCCAGGCGTCCATCCGGACGATGCTGATCGAGTCGCCGTAGAAGTACGGGGCGTCCCACATGTCGCGCATGAGGGCTCCGGTGCGCCAGCCCATGCCGGCGAACCTCTCGGCCACCGCGCGCTTCTGGGCGCCCTGGTCGCGGCGGTGCGGCTCCAGGTCGGCGTCGGCGAAGACGCACATGACGTTCGCGCCGGCCCCGCCGCGGGTCGGGTACACCGACACCCCGCGCCCCACCTCGCTGTAGAGCTTGCCGGTGTCGACGCCGAGCCGGTTCGGCGCCTCGAAGATCGCGACGTGGTACCCGGAGTCCTTCACGAACTGCGACTCGTCGCCGAACGCGAGCCGCCGGACGTTGGAGTGCAGCCCGTCGGCGCCGACGACCAGATCGAAGGTGCGCGGAGCCCCGCGCTCGAAGGTGACGTGCACGCCGTCCGCCGTCTCGGTCATGGACGCGATCGAGTCGCCGAAGACGTACCTGGCGGAGTGCCGGGTCAGCTCGTACAGGAGTTCGGCGAGGTCGCCCCGGTGGATCTCCACGTCCCCGCCGGTGAACGAGTCGGGGAGGCTCACCTGCGTCCGTCCTGCGGCGTCGATGAGGTCGAGCGGGCCGGCGTCGGTCCGCCGCCGCCGGATCTCGTCCAGCACGCCCATCTCCTCCAGCACCCGCATGTGCACCTCGCCGCGGAAGTCGACGGCCTGCCCGCCCGGCCGGATCACCTCCGCCTTCTCCACGACGGTGACGTCGTACCCGTACCGCGCCAGCCAGTAGGCCAGGGACGGGCCCGCGATGCTCGCACCCGAGATCAGCACGCTCTTGCTCATCGTTCTCTCCGTTCGTCGCCGTCGTCGAACAGGAGCTTCGCGGCCCGCCCTGACCGGCCTCGCACCACCGGCTGACCGTCCCCGGCCCGGACTGTCAGCGAGGACCGCGCGGCCGTCTCCGGGCGACCGGCCGCCGCGCTGGGGCCGTCCTGTGAACAGCGGGTTCGAGCGGGGTTCGGATATGGCGATCGCTAGGGTGAGGGCCATGAAGAAGTGGGAGTACGCGACCGTTCCGCTGCTGGTGCACGCGACCAAGCAGATCCTCGACAACTGGGGCCAGGACGGGTGGGAGCTCGTCACCGTCCTGCCGGGCCCGAACCCGGAGAACCTCGTGGCTTACTTCAAGCGCGAAGTCCAGTAGCAGCCCCCGACGCAACCCTCAACGAAGAGGAGCAGCATGAGCACGCCTGAAGAGCGGATCCGCGAGCTCGGGATCGAGCTGCCGGAGGTCGTCCCGCCGGTCGCGTCCTACGTGCCGACGGCGCGGACGGGGTCGCTCGTCTACACCGCCGGCCAGATCCCCCTGGTCAAGGGCGAGCTGGGCGCCACCGGGAAGGTGGGCGCCGAGGTGAGCGCCGAGGAGGCGGCCCGGCAGGCGCGGATCTGCGCGCTGAACGCGATCGCGGCGCTGAAGGCCGAGGTCGGCGAGCTGTCGCGGGTCGTGCGGATCGTGAAGGTCGTCGGGTTCGTCGCCAGCGCGCCGGACTTCACCGGCCAGCCGCAGGTGATCAACGGGGCGAGCGACCTGCTGGCCGAGGTGTTCGGGGACGCGGGCAGGCACGCGCGCAGCGCCGTCGGTGTCGCCGTCCTGCCGCGGGACGTGCCGGTCGAGGTGGAGCTGATCGCCGAGGTCGAGTGAGACCCCGGGCTTGACGGAACGCCATTCGGTATGCCCGAATGACTCGCCATGGGGATCACCAACGGACTCAAGCTGCCCGAATCGTTCCTGGGCCGGGTCGAGGACATCCTGGCGGGCCGGACCGAGCCGGCGCCCGCCAGGGACGCGGCGACCGTGGTCGTGCTGCGCGACCACGACGAGCACGGGCTGCAGGCGTTCATGCTGCGCCGTGTCCGGTCGATGGCGTTCGCGCCCGGCGCCTACGTGTTCCCCGGCGGTTCGGTCGACCCGCGCGACGGGGAGGCGGCGCTGGGCTGGTCCGGGCCGTCCCCCGCCGAGTGGGGCAAGGCGTTCGACGCCGACGAGACGCTGGCCCGCGAGCTGGTCTGCGCGGCGGTCCGGGAGACGTTCGAGGAGACGCTCGTGCTGCTCGCCGGGCCGACCGCCGAGACGGTGGTGGACGACACGCGCGGCGATGACTGGGAGGCCGACCGGCAGGCGCTGCTGGACCGCTCCCGGTCGTTCGGCGGGTTCCTCGACCGGCGGGGGCTCGTGCTGCGCTCGGACCTGCTCCGCCCATGGGCGCACTGGATCACCCCGAAGATCGAGCCGAAGCGCTACGACACCCGCTTCTTCGTCGCCGCGATGCCGGCGGGGCAGCGGGCGCGGGACGTCAGCACCGAGGCCGACCAGGTCGCCTGGGTGCGCCCGGCGGAGGCGGCCGAGCGGGCCGCGCGCGGCGAGTGGATGATGCTCCCGCCCACCGTGGCGACGCTGGCGGAGCTGGCCGAGTTCGAGACGGTGGCCGACGTGCTGGCCGCGCAGCGCGAGATCGTCGTGTACGAGCCGGCCGCGGAGATCGTCGACGGCGACGCGTACCTGGTGCTGCCCGAGGACGTCGCGCGGCACTACCCGCAGGGGTGACGAGGTGCCCCGCCGGGTGCCGCTGAGCCAGGCCGTCCTGTGGCGGCTGGCGGGCACCTCCGCGCTCCGGCGGCTGGAGCGGCTCGGCTGGAACCCGGCCCGCCACCCCGATCGGGCCTCGGGCAGGATGGGGGATATGACGGAGATCGACGGGATGGGTACCGAACGGGCGACCTGCGTGCTCGCCCCGAACCCGTCCGCCATGACCCTGGACGGCACCAACACCTGGATCATCGCCGAGCCCGGGGCGGCCGAGGCCGTCGTCGTCGACCCCGGTCCGAAGGACGGCGAGCACCTCCGGCGCGTCCTCGGCACGGTGGAGGCCCAGGGTCGGCGGGTCGGTCTCGTCCTGCTCACGCACGGGCACCCCGACCACTCGGCGGGCGCCGGGAAGTTCGCGAAGCTGGCGGGCGGCGGGGTGAAGGTGCGGGCGCTCGACCCCCGGCACCGGCTCGGTGAGGAGGGCCTCGCCGAGGGCGACGTGGTCACCACGGGCGGCCTGGAGCTGCGGATCATGGAGACGCCGGGGCACAGCCACGACTCGCTGACGTTCTGGCTCCCGGCCGACGGCGCCGTCCTCACCGGCGACACCGTCCTCGGGTACGGGACGACCGTGCTGGAGGGGAGGCTCGGCGACTACATCGGCTCGCTGGACCGGCTCCGCCGGTTCTCCGCCGACGTGGAGGCCGCGACGATCCTCCCGGGTCACGGGCCCAAGCTGGACGACCCCATCGCCGTCCTCGACCGCTACATCGACCACCGCCGCGAGCGCCTCGCCCAGGTCGAGGCCGCCGTCGCCGCGGGCGCGCGCACCGCGCGGGAGGTCGTCGAGCGCGTCTACGCCGACGTGGACAGGTCGCTCTGGCCCGCGGCCGAGTGGTCGGTCCAGTCCCAGCTCGACTACCTCGCCGAGCGTGGGGCTGTCTGACCGGTCCGCTACTTGGAGCGCTTGCGCAGGCGCTCGATGTCGAGGATCACGACGGCGCGGGCCTCGATGCGCAGCCAGTTGCGCTGGGCGAAGTCTGCGAGGGCCTTGTTGACCGTCTCGCGGGACGCGCCGACGAGCTGCGCCAGCTCCTCCTGGGTGAGGTCGTGGTGGACGTGCAGGCCCGCCTCGGACGGCTGGCCGAACCGCTCGGCGAGGTCGAGCAGCGCCTTGGCGACGCGGCCGGGCACGTCGGTGAAGACGAGGTCGGCCATCACGTCGTTGGTCTTGCGGAGCCGCTGCGCGAGCGCGCGGAGCAGCTGGACGGCGACCTCGGGGTGGCCGGTGAGCCAGGGGCGCAGGTCGTCGTGGCCGAGGCCGGCGAGGCGGCACTCGGTGACCGCGATGGCGCTCGCGGTGCGGGGGCGCGGGTCGAACAGCGACAGCTCGCCGAACATCTCGCTCGGGCCGAGCACGCTCAGCAGGTTCTCCCTGCCGTCCGGCGCGGTCCTGGTCAGCTTGATCTTGCCTTCGAGGACGACGTAGAGCCGGTCCCCGGTCTCGCCCTCGTTGAACAGCGTCTGCCCGCGGGCGAGGCGGACCTCGGTCACGTTGGCGCGCAGCGCCTTGGCGCCCTGCTCGTCGAGCGCCTCGAAGAGCGGGGCTCTGCTCAGAACGTCCACGTCGCGATCGGTCACGCTATTCCTCCTCGAACACCTACTCCTAGTGTGACGCACGTCCCACCGCGGACGTGAAGGCAGGGTCACGGCGCGCCGAAACGGGGACCGGGGTGATCCGCCCCGCGGGGCGGCCGCGGTCCCGTTCGCCCAGTGTACGGACCGCCGGGTGAATGCCGTCACACCGGTCTCATCACCTGTTATGGGATGTCCCGGGCAGGGTAGCGGCCGTGCCTTAACCTGAGTTGATGCAGTCGTCCGAGCCCCGGCCCACCCCGCGCCGCCTGCCCCGGGGCCGTCACGCGCTGTCGCGCTCGGAGGTCGAGCGGGTGCACCGCGACCGGTTGTGCGGCGCCATGGCGGCGGCGATGGCGGAGAAGGGGTTCGTCGGGACGTCGGTCGAGGACGTCCTGAAGCGGGCCCGGGTGTCCCGGCAGAGCTTCTACGCGCTGTTCTCGTCCAAGCTCGACTGCTTCATGACCGCGTTCGACCAGGCGGGCGTGCTGCTGTTCCGCCGGTTGGAGACGGCGATGCAAGAGCAGGAGGAGGGCGACGCGGCCGAACGGGGGGCGGCGGAGGGCGAGGGCGACGCGGCCGAACTGTTCGAGCGCGTCTTCACCGCCTACCTGGAGGCGCTGGCGTCCGAACCCGCGTACGCGCGGCTCTTCCTGGTGGAGGTCTACGCGGCGGGCCCGGAGGCCGTCCGGCGGCGTACGCGCATCCAGCGCGACCTGGCGGGGAGCCTCGCCGACCTCATGGGCGTGACGAGCGACGCCGGCCGGTTCGCGTGCGAGGTCATCGTGGCGGCGGTGAGCTCGATGGTGACCCCGGCCGTGGCGGCGGGCGACATGGAGGCGCTGCGCGCGATCAGGGGTCCGGTCATCGAGCACGTGCGGCTCCTGCTGCGCTCGGGCGTCCTGGACGGCTGATCCGCACCAGCGTGGTCGCGGTGCCGTGCGCGGACGGGAGCGTGAAGGTGAGCCGCCCGGACGGCCCGGCGGTGGTCGTGATGGTCTTGTGCGTCCTCCCGCGCGTCACGCCGATGACGAGGCGTGCGCCGGGACGGTAGGACGCGGGCGTCGTGACGGTGGCGGTCCCGGCGGCGCGCAGGGCGAACCCGCTCGGGGAGGCGTCCGACAGCACGCTGAACTGCTGGGCCTTCGGCCGCCTGAGCGAGATCGTCCAGCCCCACTGCGACCAGGCCGGGTCGATCGACCGGTAGGAGACCGTCGCGGGCGGGCGCGGCGGGGCGGCGAACGTGCGCATCAGCGGGCCCATGTGCCGCCGCAGGTCGCGGGCCCAGTACGGGAAGGTGTGGGTGCCGAGCACGTAGTCGTCGTAGCGGCTCGGGATCTCCAGCGCGTCCAGCCGCCGGTGGAAGCTGACGGTCGAGGCGTGCGTCAGGGCCTCGATGCCGATCGCGGCCGGGTCCGGGACGGGCGGGTCGAACGGCCCCGGGACGCCGGTGGCGGTGCGGAGCTCCAGCCGCATCCCGCGCAGGTTGGGTGCGAGGGTCGCCGGGTCGTGGCCGCGCCAGTTGATCGCGTTGGCGAGCCGGGAGCCGAAGATCGCGTCGGGGTGCACGCCGTCCTCGACGGCCGCGATGTAGGACACGACGCCGGTAGCGCCGACGGAGACGACCGGGTCGTAGGCGATGTCGGGCGCGCCCGAGAAGGACGCGGCGGACACGAACAGGGCGGGGTGCCGGGCGGCGTAGCTCATCGCGCCGAACCCGCCCTGCGACAGCCCCGCGACGGCCCTGCCCTCCCGCCGGGGCACGGTGCGCAGGTTGCGGTCGATCCAGGGGATGAGCTGGTCGACGTGGAAGGTCTCCCACTTCGACGGTCCGAGTGCGGTGCGCGGGTCGGCCCAGTCGGTGAACCAGCCGCCGCCGTTGCCGTCGAAGCCCGCGTCCGGCATCACGGTGATCAGCGGCCGTCCGGCGGTCGTCTTCTCGGCGTCGCCGCGGTCGACCCAGTCGGAGGCGCGTCCGCCCGTCCCGTGGAACAGGTAGAGGACGGGGAAGCGCGCGTCGGGGCGCCGGTCGTAGCCGGTCGGCAGCAGGACGCGGACGTCCACGGCCCGGCCCAGCGCGGCCGTCCTGACGCGCAGCGCGTACTGGCGGTCGTCTATGCGTCGCACGCTCACGACATGGATGCCGCCGGAGTCGCTGAAGCGGACCGCAGGCCCGGCCGCGCGGGCGGGCGTGGCGAGTCCGGTGGAGGTCACCGCCAGGGTCAGCGTGATCACGAGGGCTCGGGTGCGCATGGGGGGACCTCCTGGACGTGCCGGTCGGACGTTCCGGTCAGCGGCCTCCGGCGGGGCGGCGGGGCCGGTCGGGCTGGACGCGCAGCGCGGTGATCACGGTCGCGAGCATCTCGTAGTGGGCGGCCAGCATGGTCAGCTCGACGCACTCGCCCTCGGTGAGGTGGGCGCGGAGCCGCGTCCAGGTCTCGTCGTCGAGGCCCTGCTCGGTGTGGAGGCGGTCGGCGGCGGCGAGGATCGCCCGCTCGCGGGGCGTCCAGCCTTCGGCGTCCGGGCCGGACTGGACGCGTTCCACGTCCGGCTCGCGCACGCCCGCGCGGCGCGCGAGCCGGACGTGGTGGTCGAACTCGTAGCGGCAGTCGCGCAGGTGGGCGACGCGGAGGATCACGAGTTCGGTGTCCCGGCGCGGCAGGGTGCCGCCGGGCATGAGCCGCCCGGCGAACCACAGCCAGCCGCGGAACAGCCCGCGGCGGCGCGCCAGGGTCAGGAACAGGTTCGGCGGCCCGGTCCCGGCGGCCCGGCCCGCGACGCGGCAGGCGAGCCAGTTGACCACTCCCACCTCGCGGAGGCCGCCGGGAGTGGCGCGGGGCGCCGTCACCGCTCGGGCTCCGGCTGCGGCGTGGTCAGCTCGACCCGCTCGCGCCTCGCGACCTCCAGGATGTCGCGGAGCCCGCGCTGCACGACGCGGTCGGCGACCGGCTGCACGGCCATCCGGACCGGGAGGACGCCGCCCACCCACCAGGGGGCGACGATCCGCCTGGACCGGCGGGCGATCCCGCGTTCCAGCGCGTCGATCCCGACCTTCAGCGGCGCGACGCCGAAGACCATGCTGCCCTTGGGCGTCGCCTCCATCAGGGCGGACGCGGCCTCGGTCCCGAACCCCCGGCGCGTCATGTCGGTGTCCAGTTCGGCGAAGTACGCCACGCCGGCCTTCCCGCCCCACGGACGCAGTTCGGCCCGCAGCGTGTTTCCCAGCGCCTCCACGGCGGCCTTGGACGCGCTGTAGGCGCCGAGGAGAGGCGCGTTGACGGCCGCGGCCAGAGATGACACGACCAGGGCGTAGCCGCGCTCGTGGCTGATGTAGGGCCCGGCCGCGCGGACCGTGTTGTAGACGCCCAGCACGTTCACCCGCAGGCTCTGCTCCATGACGGACGGGTCGCCGCCTATGACCGGCATCTGCGCGGCCACGCCCGCGTTGGCGACGACCACGTCCAGGCCGCCCAGTTCCTGGACGGCGCTGTTCACGACGTCCTCGACCGTGCCGCGGTCGGTCACGTCGCACGTCCACCAGGGGGCGTCCCCGCACTCGGCGGCGACGGCGGAGAGGAGCTCGGGCTCCAGGCCGGCGAGCGCCACGCGCGCGCCGCGTTCGTGCAGGCGGGCGGCGAGCGCGGCGCCGATGCCCCGCGCGGCGCCGGTGATCAGCACGCGCCGTCCGGCGAGGGTCGCCGTCCAGCGCGAGGAGTCGAGCATCATGCGGTGACCCTAACACTGGGGAACAGACATGTCTTTTTAAGATTGCCTACAAAACGCCGTAATGCACGCGAAAGGTAGATGTCTCCACGTGTGGGGAGCAAGTGACCTCTGAAGGTTGTGGTGAGATGCGAGCCTTAGGTTGGATGGCGCGGTGGTAGCGGGCGTGGGAACGCGGCCGGACGCCGACCTTCTGGCGGCCGCCGGAGAGGGTGACGAGGCGGCGTCGGACGAGCTTTTCCGGCGGCACCACACGGCGGTCCTGCGGTACGCGCGCGGGCTGGTCCGCGACCAGCACCTCGCGGAGGACCTGACGAGCGAGGCGTTCACCCGCACGTTCGCGGCGATGCGCCAGGGCGGCGGTCCCCGGGAGGCCTGCCGTCCCTACCTCTACACGGTCGTGCGGAACACGGCCGTCGACTGGGCCCGCGGCGCCCGCCGCACCGTCGTGACCGACGAGGTCGCCGAATGGGCGTCGGCGCCCGAGGACGAGCCGCCGGACCTCGACGAGCTGGACGCGCTCGTCCGCGCCTTCCGGTCGCTGCCCGAACGATGGCAGACCGTCCTCTGGTACACGGTCATCGAGGACGAGCCCGTCGGGCAGGTCGCGGAGCTGCTCGGCATGGAGAAGGGCGCCGTCTCCCAGCTCGCGTTCCGCGCGCGTGAGGGGCTCCGGCAGGCGTTCCTCGCGGCCGGCTCCGGAGGGCGCCCCGAATGCGCCGAGTTCACCGCCCAGCTCGCCGCGAGCGTCCGCCGTCCCGGCCGCCGCCGCAGCCGGGCCCTGCGGCAGCACCTGGAGTCCTGCGAGGAGTGCAGGCGGGCGTCCCGGGAGATGGCCGACCTGAACGGGCGGCTGCGGCGCGCCCTGCCGATCGGCGCCGTCCTGCTGGGGGCTCCGTCGGCGTCGCTCGGCTCGCTCGGTTCCCTGGCCCCGGCGGCGTCCCTGCCCGGATGGGCCCTTCCGGCCGCGGTGGCCGGGGGCGTCGCCACGGGTAGCGCGATCATCCTGTTCACCGTGGTCGGCGGAGGTCCGGGGGAGAGCCCGCACGCCGCGCCGCCTCCCGCGACGGCCGTCCCGTCCAGCTCGGCCCCGGATCGCGTCCCCCGGCCCGACTACACCGTCGGCAAGCGGTCCACCGACGGCGGCCGGGGCTCGGGCGGCGCCGGTGCGGGGGCCGGCGCGGGACCCTTCCACGTGCGGAACACGACCCTGCAATCGTGCCTGGCGCCCAGCGGCACGTCGGTCGTGCAGCGCTCTTGCTCCGACCCCGCGACCGGGTGGAAGCGCAGGAACACCTCCGGCGGCTTCACCCTGGTGAGCAGCTCCACCGGCGGATGCATGGCCCGGGGCGCGCCCGCCCCGGGCGTGCCCTGGGAGGGCGGCAGCGAATACTCGGTGGTCATGGCCCCCTGCGGGGGCGGGCACCAGGTCTGGAAACTCGTGCGGTTCGCGCCCACGGTCTATCGCCTCGCCAACGGCGACGGCTACTACCTCCAGGCGAGCTGGTCGGGCCTGAGACCGGTGACGCTGAAACCGTCCTCCTACGCGGGCATGGCGGCCCAGGGATGGGCCGTCGAGGCCGCGGGCTGACCGCATCCGGGTCACCCGTAGCCGAGGTCGTCGCGCGCGGCCGCCGGCTCGGGGTTGAGGGCCAGCCATGCGCGCAGGGCCATGTGGAGCTCCAGCCGGTCCGACGACGCCTCCACGGCGTCCCCGAACAGGTCGTCGAGCTGCCGCAGCCGGTACCGGACGGTCTGCGGATGCAGGTGCAGATGGCCTGCCACCTCCGTGGCGTTGAACCCGTGCTCCAGGCAGGCCAGCAGCGTCTCGGCGAGCCGGTAGCGCTGTGCAGGGCGTGCGCGCAGCAGCGGCGCCAGCCGCCGTGCGATCACCTTCTCCACGAGCGCCCGCTCCCGCATCATCACCAGGATCGGCATGTGCCGCTCGGCCGGAATGGGCGAGGCGCCGCTGATCAGGCCCTGGCAGGCCAGCTCCAGGGTCTCGCGCGCCAGCCGCAGGGACGTGCCGACCTCGTCGACCCCGACCGCCGGGCCGATCGCGGCCGTCCAGCCGTGCAGCTGCCGCTCCAGCATCCGGGTGCGGCCGGGGCCCTCCGGGTCGGGGACGACCAGGCACGGCTCCCCCAGGTGCAGGCCCGGCAGGACGTCCGGGGGCAGCGCCGGATGCCGCGCGTCCGGGCCGTTCTCGCGGAGGGCGACGACCGCGAGCGTGCGCGGCGGCGCCCAGTCCGCCTCGCGCGCGGCCTCCTTCAGCTCCGCGGAGGAGGCCCCGTTCAGCAGCAGGTCGAGCAGGTGCCGGCGGTGCTCCTGGCGGGCGCCCGCGGCCCGAGCGGCGGCGTCCGCGTGGCCCTCCGCGACGATCGCGGCCACCTGGTTCACGTAGTCGAGCGCCGCGTTGGCGATGGCCGCGATCGTCGCCGGGCTCATCCGGTGGCCGACCCGCTCCGCGCGCTCGGCGAGCCGCTCGACGCCCAGGCCCGTCCCGATCCGCGTCGCCGCCTGCCAGGAGTCCAGCGTCCGTCCCTCGCTGGCCTCGCCGACCCCGACCTGCCGCCAGAACTCCGCGACCTCCGCCGACGGGGCGGCGGGGTCGGCCATCAGCTCCAGGAAGTGGTCGATGGCGCGCTCCACGCACACCTGCACCGCCTTGGCGTAGCGGTGGTCGTGCGGCCGGAAGAACTCCGGCAGCCGCCGCTCGATCCGGCACACCGCCTCCGCGGCGATGTCCGGAACGTGCTCGCGAAGATCGCCCGCGATCCGGGCGGCGCCCTCGAACGACAGGTCGAGCTCGATCCGGCGCACCGGAAGGCGGACCACCTGGCTGAGGTCGGACATGAGATCTCCTTCGGGGGACGTCGTGCCCGTTGGAGACGGCGCGCCCCCTTCCTCATTACGGGGTTCGACGCGACTTTCCCTCGGCCGGAACCGGGGCGCGAGGCTCTAGGCTGGCCGGTATGGCGACGGAGGCGACCCCGAAGGCGCGGGCCCGCAAGTGGAAGGACGAGACGCGGCTTGGGCTGGTCCGGCGGGCGCGCCGGATGAACCGGATCCTGGCCGAGACCTACCCGGACGCGCACTGCGAGCTGGACTTCGGCACCCCCTTCCAGCTCCTGGTCGCCACCGTGCTGTCGGCGCAGACCACCGACGTGCGGGTGAACCTGACCACCCCGGCGCTGTTCGCCAAGTACCCCGCCCCGGAGGACCTGGCCGCCGCCGACCCCGAGGACGTCGAGGCGATCCTGAAGCCCACCGGCTTCTTCCGCGCCAAGACCAAGTCGGTCATGGGGCTGTCGGCCGCGCTGCGCGACCAGTTCGGCGGCGAGGTCCCCGGGCGCCTCGAAGACCTCGTCAAGCTGCCCGGCGTCGGGCGCAAGACGGCCAACGTCGTCCTGGGGAACGCGTTCGACGTCCCCGGCATCACCGTCGACACCCACTTCGGCCGCCTGGCCCGGCGCTTCGGATGGACGACCGAGGACGACCCCGTGAAGGTCGAGGAGGAGATCGGCTCCCTCATCCCGCGCAAGGACTGGACCATGCTGTCCCACCGGCTGATCTGGCACGGCCGCCGGATGTGCCACGCGCGCCGTCCCGCCTGCGGGGTGTGCCCGCTGGCGCGGCTGTGCCCGTCCTTCGGCGAGGGGCCGACGGACGAGGAGACGGCGCGCAAGCTCGTCAAGCCCGGACCGTTCTCGTGACCGAGCCCGTTCTCGTGACCGAGCCCGTTCCGCCGCCCGCGCCGGGAAGGAACGCGGCCGCCGCGGGGTTGGGACGATCGTGACCGACACCGCCCCCGGCCGGCCCGCCTGGCTCGACCGCTTCTGCGCCGAGGCGCCGAGGCTTCCGGTGCCGCCCGTGTTCCGGCCCGTCCCCACCGCCCGCGCCGCCGCCGTCCTCATCCTGTTCGGCGAAGGGCCGAGCGGCCCGGACGTCCTGCTCACCGAGCGCGCCGCCACCCTCAACAAGCACGCGGGGCAGCCCGCCTTCCCCGGCGGCCGCATCGACCCCGAGGACGACGGCCCGGTCGCCGCGGCGCTGCGGGAGGCGTGGGAGGAGACCGGCGTCGAACCGTCCGGCGTGGACGTGCTGTGCACGCTGCCCGAGCTCTACCTGTCGCACAGCCGGCACCGGGTCACGCCCGTCGCCGGCTGGTGGCGCGAGCCGTCGGAGGTCGCGCCCGGCCATCCCGGGGAGGTCGCGATGGTCGCGCGGGTCCCGATCAGCGAGCTGGTCGACCCTGAGAACCGGGTGATGGTCCGGCACCCGTCCGGGCTCACGGACGGCCCGGCGTTCCACGTCCGCGACATGCTCGTCTGGGGGTTCACGGCCGCGCTGCTGACCCGGGTGCTGGACGCGGGCGGCTGGAACCGGCCCTGGGACACCTCCAGAGTCGAAGATCTTCCGCGGGAGGTTCTGGACCTCGCCGCGCGCGAGTGAGCGCCTCGTCGTTTCCCACGAAATCGCCCCGCCCGCCCGCCGCCGGCCCGTCCGCAGGTCAGATGCCCGTTCGCGGTGCGCAGGGGCACGGTGACGGCCGCGTGTCACCCCCCGCGGCTATCCGGCGCGCCCCAAACTGGTCCATCGAGGGGACGTGAACCGGCGGCGCGGCCCTATACGGTGAAGCGGTGCTGGACGACCACGTTCTCGATCTGATCCTGCTCGTGCTCGTCGTGCTGTTCGGAGTCTCGGGCTACCGGCAGGGCTTCATCGTGAGCCTGCTGAGCTTCGTCGGCTTCGTCGGCGGCGGGGTCATCGGGGTCCTGATCGCGCCGCCGATCGCCGAGGCCGCGGTGGACGGCGCCGCGCAGCAGGCGCTGCTCGCCATCGTGGTCGCGTTCCTGGCCGCCACGCTCGGGCAGCTCGTCGCCTCGTCCGTCGGCGCCGTCCTGCGCAACCGGGTGACCGGGATGAACGCCCGCACCGCCGACGCCGTCGGCGGCACGTTCGTGAGCGCGCTGTCGCTGCTGATCGTCGCCTGGTTCTTCGGCAGCCTGGTCGCCAACTCCGAGTTCCAGCCCGTCCGGACGCAGGTCAAGGGCTCCTCGATCATCAAGGGCATCAACGACGTGATGCCCTCGCAGGCGCAGACGTGGTTCACCTCGTTCCAGGGGTTCGTGAAGAGCAGCGAGTTCCCGCAGGTCTTCAACGGACTCGGCGGCGAGTCGGTGGTGCAGGTGCCGCCGCCGGACGAGTCCGTCCTCAACACCCGGGGCCTCCAGGCCGCGAAGAAGAGCATCGTGAAGGTGGTCAGCACGGCGCCGCAGTGCCAGCGCCGCATCGAGGGCACCGGGTTCGTGTTCGCGCCCCAGCACATCATGACCAACGCGCACGTCGTCGCGGGCGCGCGCGGCTCCTCGGTGGTCGCGACGAAGGACGGCGACACCAGCCGCGGGCGGGTCGTGCTGTACGACCCGAAGCGCGACATCGCCGTCCTGTACGTGCCGGGGCTGCGGGCGCCGGTGCTGGAGTTCGCCAAGGAGGCCCGCGTCCGGGACAGCGCGATCATCGCCGGGTTCCCGAAGAACCAGCCCTTCAAGCCCGAGGCGGCGCGGATCCGCGCCCGGCAGACGGCCCGCGGACCCGACATCTACCACTCCGGCCAGGTCAGCCGCGAGATCTACGCCATCCGCGGCAAGGTCGAGCCGGGCAACTCGGGCGGGCCGCTGCTGTCCACCGACGGCCGCGTCTACGGCGTCATCTTCGCCGCGGCGCTGGACACGCCGTCCACCGGCTACGCGCTCACCGCGGCGGAGGTCGCGCCCGACGCCCGCGCGGGCGCCACCGCCACGACGCCGGTGTCCACGCAGAGCTGCTCTGACTAGCCGCGCTGCTCTGTATCGGGGCTCGTGAGGCGTAGGGCGATGGGGCCGTCCTGGGGCTCCTTGGCCAGACCCCGTGCCCGCTGGACGATTCCCCGCACGTCGATGCCGTACGGAGGGGCGTCCTGGTACGGGACGATCCGGTCGGCGGCGCGGCTCAGGAGGGCTTCGGCGCCGCGTGCGTTGCCGCGGCGGAGATGGGTTATCCCCACGGCGACCTGGGCGAGGCCCCGCCACAGCTCCCGTTCGGGCTCTGACGCGGCCTTCCAGACCGCTTCCAGTACCTCGTGGGCGTGGAAGGGGCGATCGGCGTCCAGGAGGCGCTGGGCCTCCGCCAGGGCCTCTTGCGGGGGCATGTCGATGTCGTCCGGCATCGTGGGTATGCCTGTGGCGCCGTGTGGCAGTGGACGGCCGTAGGCGTCGCGTGGGCGTGCGTTGCGTGGGCGTCCCGACTCGTCCCGATCCCGCATCCCTCTACGGTACGCGGGGTCAGTGATCGGCCCCCGGGTCGGCCAGCCAGTCGAGGAGTTGCGCGTCGAACGCCTGCGGACGTTCCTGGTGAGGGAAGTGCCCCGCGTTCTCTAGGAGCGACCAACGGTAGGGGCCCTGCACGTAGCGTCCGGAGCCCTGCGCGCTGGCCGGGAGGGTGCAGGTGTCGAGCGCGCCGTGCAGCTGGAGCGTCGGGGCGTGGATGGAGGTGCGCATACGGTGCGCGTAGCGGATCCCGTCAGGGCGGGCCTGCGAGCGGATGAGCCAGCGGTAGTACTCCAGCGCGCTGTGGGCCACCCCAGGGATTTGTACGGCCTTCCGTACGAGCCGCTCAGTGCGCTCGTCCGGCCAGCCCGGCCCTGACCAGTCGTGCAGGAGCTTTCCGACCAGCGCCGCGTCGTCGCGGACCAGGCGCCGTTCGGGCCACAGCGGCACCTGGAAGCCGAAGCTGTGGCGCGCCGCCCAGCCCTGCCCGCGCGGGTCGCCGGCGACGGCCTGCCGCAGCCGCAGCGGGTGCGGGGCGCTCACCACCGCCAGCCGCTGGACGATCTTCGGGTGGTAGACGGCCATCGTCCAGGCGAGCAGCCCGCCCCAGTCGTGCCCGACGACGGTCGCGTTCGCCTCGCCCAGCGCGCGGACGAGCCCGGCGGCGTCCCCGGCCAGCGTGACCAGGTCGTACCCGCGCGGCGGCTTGTCGCTGCCGCCGTAGCCGCGCAGATCGACGGCCGCGGCCCGGTAGCCCGCGGCGGGCAGCGAGACCAGCTGGTGGTGCCACGACCACCAGAACTCGGGGAACCCGTGCAGCAGCAGGACGAGCGGCCCCTCACCGGCCTCGGCGACGTGGAAGCGCGTCCCGCCGGCGCTGACCTGCCGGTGCGTCC
This sequence comes from Spirillospora sp. NPDC049024, assembly GCF_040649235.1. Classification (NCBI taxonomy): domain Bacteria; kingdom Bacillati; phylum Actinomycetota; class Actinomycetes; order Streptosporangiales; family Thermomonosporaceae; genus Spirillospora; species Spirillospora sp. NPDC049024. The sequence goes on along the minus strand of NZ_JBEZFD010000003.1, from coordinate 485,410 downwards.
ACGGCCCCTCGACCTCGATCAGGGACGACTCGTGCCCGGACACGGCGCCGGTCAGGCCGTCAGCTCGGGATCATCGGAGTCGCCGCGGTGGCGCAGCGCCTTGAAGTCGTCCCTGAGCGTTCTGCGGGTCCGCTGCGCCTTCTCGATCTTGCGGATGCGGGTCCATCCGATGAAGATCAGGAGCGCGGCGAGGACGGCGTATCCGACGGCCACGATGAGGAACGAGAGCCAGTGCGAGAGGCCGACGGCCACCAGAACGTAGGCGAACATGATCGACAGCAGGATGACGACCAGCCCGCCCATCAGCGCGGCGATCGTGAACATCACGCTGCCCAGCGCGGCCTTCTTGGCGTCGGCCTTCAGCTCCAGCTTGGCCAGGTCCATCTCGGCCCTGATCAGGTCGGAGACGCTGCTCGACGCCAGCGCGACCAGCTCGCCGAGGGACTTGTCCTCGACGCGCTCGCCCGGTACTGCCTCGGACATTTTTCTCCTTAGTCCGGGCGCGCGCGCACGCGCACCCTTCTGCGGAAGACGACGGCCGCGGCCGCCGAGGCGAGAACGCTCGCGATCAGGACCGCAGTCGTCACTCTCTCGAATTGTGACGGGTCGGTATAGGCCAAACCGCCGATCAGCAGCGAAACGGTGAAACCCACCCCGGCCAGGAGCGCGACCCCCGCGATCTCATGCCAGTGCAGATCCTCCCCCAGCGTCGCCAGGCCGAGCCGCACGGCCGCCCACGCCCCGCCGAAGACGCCCACGAACTTACCGACCACGAGCCCGGCGATCACGCCGAGGGCCACCCGGTCGGTGAACACGGCGCCCAGTTGCGCCGCGCCGAGCCCGACGCCGGCCGACACGAAGGCGAACACCGGCACCGCCACGCCCGCCGAGAAGGGGCGCAGCGCGTGGTCGGCGCGCTCGGCGTTCGTCGGCCTTCCGTCCGCCGACCGCTTCGAGCTGGTGAGCATTCCCAGCGCGACGCCCGCGACGGTCGCGTGGATCCCGCTCCGCTGGAGGCAGTACCAGGCCAGGACGGCGAGAGGCACGTACACCCAGGGCGAACGGACGCCCCGGTACTGGAGCAGGCCGTACCCCGCGATCAGCGCCACGGCGAGAAGCAGCGGCACCCAGTGCAGGGCGTGGGTGTAGAAGAGCGCGATGATGGTGATGGCGATCAGGTCGTCCACCACTGCCAGCGTCAGCAGGAAGGCGCGCAGCGGCGCCGGACACGAGGTGAACGTCACGGCGAGCACGGCGAGGGCGAACGCGATGTCCGTCGCCGTCGGCACGGCCCATCCGTCGAACGCGCCCGGCTCGCCCGCGCTCACCGCGAGGAAGATCAGCGCCGGGACCGCCACCCCGGCAGCCGCGGCGATCATCGGCAGCGCCGCGTCCCGCGGATTGCGCAGCTCACCGTGGGTCAGCTCCTCGCGCAGCTCCAGGCCGGCGATGAAGAAGAAGACCGCCAGCAGCCCGCTGGACGCCCAGTGCTGCACGTCCATGTGGCCGATGTGCAGCCAGTGCGGGCTGATCTCGAACGTCTGGAGGCTCTTGTAGGCGTCGGCCCAGGGAGTGTTGGCCCACACCAGGGCGGCGACCGCCGCGAGCAGCATCACCACGCCGCCGATCGTCTCGGTGCGGAGCGCACTGGCGACCTGGGTGCCGTAGTAGACGGTCGGACGGAACGGCCACGTTGCTGCAACGCGGCGCTTCACGGGCGGGCGCGCCATAAGGAAACCCCTGGGGAAGTTGCGGGCGGTCTGGACAAGGCCACGGCCCGCGTCATCACGGGACGTCCCCTGCCGACCAGACTTCCCGGCGCACCTGGGGATATTTTACCTGGTCCGCCTGGTGAGGCGGCCGAGCGGCCTCTGCCTGGGGCACGGACGCGGTCCTGCCGCGGGCGCGAGAGCGGCCTTGCCGCAGACACAGAGCAGCCTTGCCGCGGGCACACAGCAGCTCTGCCTCGGGCATGAAAGCGGCCCGCGCCCGGCGGTGTGCCAGGCGCGGGCCTTAGCGGTCCCTAGGGGTGCCGCGGGGTCACTCGTCCGACTTGGTGCTGGGCAGCTTCTCGGAGATGAGGTCCATCACCGTGCTGTCCGCGAGGGTCGTGACGTCGCCGATGCTGCGGTTCTCGGCCACGTCCCGCAGCAGCCGCCGCATGATCTTGCCGGAGCGGGTCTTCGGCAGCTCCGGAACGATCATGATCTGCCGGGGCTTGGCGATCGGGCCGAGGGTCTTGGCGACGTGGTTGCGCAGCTCCCGCAGGAAGTCCTCGCCCTCGACGTCGCCGCCGGCGTCGCCGCGCGGGATCACGAACGCCACGATGGCCTGCCCGGTGACCGGGTCCGTCGCGCCGACCACCGCCGACTCGGCGACCTTCGGGTGCGAGACCAGCGCCGACTCCACCTCCGTCGTGGAGATGTTGTGGCCGGACACGAGCATGACGTCGTCCACGCGGCCGAGCAGCCACATGTCGCCGTCCGCGTCCTTCTTGGCGCCGTCACCGGCGAAGTACAGGCCCTCGAAACGCGACCAGTACGTCTTGACGTACCGCTCGTCGTCGCCCCAGATCGTGCGGAGCATGCCGGGCCAGGGCTCCCGGATCACCATGAACCCGCCGCCGCCGTCCGGGACCGACTGTCCCTGGTCGTCCACGACGTCCGCGGCGATACCGGGCAGCGGGCGCATCGCCGCACCCGGCTTGCCCTCCGTGACCCCGGGCAGCGGGCTGATCATGATGGCGCCGGTCTCGGTCTGCCACCACGTGTCGACCACCGGGGTCCGGTCGGCGCCGATGTTCCTGCGGTACCAGACGTAGGCCTCGGGGTTGATCGGCTCGCCGACCGACCCCAGCACGCGCAGGGACGACAGGTCGTACTGGGCCGGGATGTCGTCGCCCCACTTCATGAACGTGCGGATCGCCGTGGGCGCCGTGTAGAAGATGGACACCTTGTACTTCTGGATGATGTCCCACCAGCGGCCCTTGTTGGGGGTGTCGGGCGTCCCCTCGTAGATGACGCTGGTCGAGCCGTTGGCGAGCGGTCCGTACACGATGTAGGAGTGGCCCGTCACCCAGCCGATGTCGGCCGAGCACCAGTAGACGTCCGTCTCCGGCTTCAGGTCGAACACCGCCCAGTGCGTGTACGCGCACTGGGTCAGGTAGCCGCCGCTGGTGTGCAGGATGCCCTTCGGCTTACCCGTCGTCCCGGACGTGTACAGGATGTACAGCGGGTGCTCCGAGTCCATGGGCTCGGCGGTGTGCTGGTCGCTCTGCCGCTCCACGACGTCGTGCCACCACACGTCGCGGTCGTGCTCGGCCACCTCCTCGCCGGTGCGGCGCACCACGAGGACGTGCTCGATCGACGGCGTCTGCGCGACGGCCTCGTCCACGATCCCCTTGAGGTCGGACGGCTTGCCGCGCCGGAAGCCTCCGTCCGCGGTGATGACGAGCTTGGCCTGCGCGTCGTCGATGCGCGTCCGGAGCGCCTCCGCGGAGAAGCCGCCGAACACCACCGAGTGGGTCGCGCCGATGCGGGCGCAAGCCAGCATCGAGATCGGCAGCTCGGGGATCATCGGGAGGTAGATCGCGACCCGGTCGCCCTTGCGGACGCCCAGCTCGAGGAGGGCGTTCGCGGCCCTGTTCACCTCGCGCTGGAGGTCGGCGTAGGTGAGGGTGCGGGAGTCGCCCGGTTCCCCCTCCCAGTGGTAGGCGACCTTGTCGCCGCGTCCGGCCTCCACATGCCGGTCGACGCAGTTGTAGGCGACGTTCAGCTCCCCGCCCACGAACCACTTCGCGAACGGCGGGTTGCTCCAGTCCAGGACGTCGTCCCAGCGCTTCGACCAGGTGAGCCGGTCCGCCTGCTCCGCCCAGTAGCCGAGGCGGTCCTCGGCGGCCCGCTCATAGGCGTCGGCCTTGACGTTCGCAGAGGCGGCGAGCTCCGCGGGCGGGGGGAAGCGGCGCGTCTCCTGCAGAAGGTTCGACAGTGTTTCTTGGCTCTGGCTCAACGCGAACTCCTTGCTAGCTGAAGCGGGGGTCGCCCGGTATCCCCACTCCACCAGGTAGGTCCCGGTCCCCACAAGGCCGCGATCCCGGGTGTCGAGGACGAGCGCGACCGGCGCTCACGGCTCCGGATCCTGCTGTGTGATACCCGACACAACGGGCCTTCCCACGTCCGGGGGGAGGAAATCGTTTCCGTTCCACGCCCTGGCGGGCCGTTGCGCGAGCGCTCCGGACGACGGCATAGGGTCGGGCCGTGACCGATGCTCTAGCTGATGTTGCGAACCTTCCCGGCGTCGCCGACGCCGTCGACGAGGCGCGCAGGGCCGTGGACCGGCTGCTCGGCCACCGCATCCTGCGGCGGCGCAGCTCCGAGGTGTCCACGGAGTCGGCGCTGCGCGGCGCCCGGGCCTCCGCCGTCCTCGACGGCGCCTCGGTCACGCTGGACGAGCTGCGCACCACGGACAGCCCGTCCGACCCCGTCGTGCAAGGGGCGCTGCGCGTGTCGGCCGAGCTCGGGACGCTGACCGAGGTCTGGCGCAAGGCACCGCGGCAGGCATTGGCGCGCCTGCACGTCCTCGCTGCGGCGGACGCGGTCGACAGCGCCGATCTCGGACGTCCCCGCTCCGGCGACGGCGTCGTGAAGGACGTCCTCGGGCTCGGGGAGCCGCCGTCGCCGTCCGAGGTGGCGGCGCGCCTGGACGCGCTCAGCGGGCTGCTGACCGAACCCACCAAGGCGCCGGCACTGGTGGTCTCGTCGATCGTGCACGGCGAGCTCCTGGCGCTGCGCCCGTTCGGGTGGGGGGACGGCATCGTCGCCCGCGCCGCTCAGCGGATCACCCTCGTCGCCCGTGGGCTCGACCCCAAGTCCCTGGTCGCACCGGAGGTCGGGCACCTCGAACTCTCCGACGAGTACGCCGAGGCCCTTCGCGCCTACACGTCCGGTACGTCGGAGGGCGTGGCGCGGTGGATCGCCCACTGCTCCTCGGCCATCGCCGCCGCCGCGCGCGACTCGCAGGCCATCTGCGAAGCGTTCATGCGCGGCTGAGACTGTCACTCGGTGGGTCCATGCTGGTCACATGGCCGATCGCATGTACGGGCGCCCTGCGGCGCCGACGGACACCACGATCTCGTCGGCGAACTGGGATTCGCGTGACCTGACCGGTGAGCGGCACGACAGCGTCCTGTTCGTGGACGTGGACATGACCGAAGCCGAGGGCACCGGAGCCGTCTTCACCGACTGCACGTTCCGGGGCGTGCGCTTCAACGCGTCCAGCCACAAGGACGGGGCGTTCCTCAACTGCACGTTCGTCCGGTGCGGCTTCTTCGACGCGGCCTTCACGGGGTGCAAGTTCGTCGGGAGCATGTTCGACGGCTGCACCTACGACCTGATGAAGGTCAAGGGCGGCGACTGGTCGTTCACCGGCCTGCCCGGGGCCGACCTGCGGCGGGCGTCGTTCACGGACGTGCGGATGCGCGAGGCCGACCTCACCGGCGCCCGGTGCGCCGGAGCCGAACTGCGCGGGGTCGATTTGTCGGGGGCGGCGCTGCACAAGGCCGACTTCTCCCGCTGCGACCTGCGCGGCAGCGACCTGTCGTCACTGGACCCGCTCACCGTCGAGCTGAGGCGCGCGGTGATCGATCCCTACCAGGCGATCGTCCTCGCGACGGCGCTGGGGCTGGACGTCCGCGAGTAGGACGGTGGCGCGGCGCAAAGCGAACGGCGCCCCGTGCCGGGACGCCGCCGCTGAAGCACGTCACACCGGGTTACCAAGCGTGCACCTCATATCCGTCGGATCGGGTCAAGCCCGTCTCGACGCGCCTCCCGCGGCTGGTCGCGCGTGGGTACCCGGCTGCCGTGCCCGGACACTGGGTCCGTATGACCTGTCTACGCCTTATTTGCCCAGATGACAACCCCCCTTTCGGAATGTCCGCCAGGGCGGGCGAGGCGGCGCCGGACGGGACTCCCGCGACCGCTGCGGGCAAGAAGGGATATTCCGGACTTCCGTAATCGTCGTTCGGATCGCGAAATTGATCACTCAGGGTAATCGTCGCCATTTGGCCGCCGATCGTGCCGGGCGCAGGAAAGATCTTTAGTTCTCCTGTACGCTCCCACTCCCGTCCCGATGCACTTCGTGTGCGCCGGAACGGGGGCCCTTGCCGGGCCCGGGCGGCGCCCTGCGCCGACCGCTCCGGCGGATCGTCGTCGTCAGGTGCGAAAAATCGCCATGTGCCGGGCGAGTTTGCCGCTCGACGGAACTCTCGACGATCGGGCAGCATATGTTGTATCCGCCTAGACTGGAGTCGGTGAGTTTGCCTCTTCCATAGGGCGGACTTACCCGCGGCTTAGCCCGAACTCCCCTGAGACTTTTCTGGGAAAGCGGGCCGGCTCTACCCCCCCGGAGCCGGACCGCCGGCGACCCCCGCTCTCCCCCCCGGCGGGGGTCGCCTTGTCGTGAGGCGGCCGGGCGGTGGCCACAGGCACCATCCCCACGCCACCGCCCGCCCGCCCCTCACACCCCCTCCTCAGGGCGGCATCGTTCGAGCACCGCGCGGGGCAGAGTTATCCACAGTTGGTGGATCCTGCTCGCCGCCGTCGACGTGGCCCGCAAGGTGGATGTCTCCGAACGTCGAAGGAGCATCCGATGAACCTCGCGGCACTGATCGTCACCGGCGACCCCGCGCTCGCCGACGACCTCCTCCGCCTCGCCGCAGCCGCGGACGCCCACGCCGAGGTCGCCTACAGCGCCGATGAGGCGAGACCCGCCTGGGCTTGGCCCGCCCTCATCCTCGTGGGCGCCGACCTCGCCGATGACCTCGCCTCCGCCGGCCTCCAACGCCGTCCGGGCGTCGTCCTCGTCACCGGCGGCACCGCCCCCGACGCGTACCGCATGGCCGTGGAGGCAGGGGCGCAGGACGTCGTCGCCCTCCCCGACCACGAGAACTGGCTGATCGACGCCTTCGCCGCCGCCTGCGAACCCGAGGGCGGCTGGGCCACCACACTCTGCGTCGTCGGCGCCCGAGGCGGAGCAGGGGCCAGCGTTCTCGCGACCGCGCTCGGCCTCTCGTCGGCGGGCCAGGGCCTGCGCACCCTCCTCGTCGACGCCGACCCGTTCGGCGGGGGCATCGACCTCGTCCTCGGGCTGGAGTCGCATGAGGGCGTCCGCTGGCACGACCTCGCCGAACGCCGCGGCCGCCTGAGCGCCGCGACTCTCCGCGAGACCCTGCCCAGTTCGGGCGACCTGTCCGTGCTGTCCTGGCGGCGCGGCGAGCCCGTCCCGGTCTCCGAGGAGGCGGTCCGCTCCCTGTTCGACGCCGCCGCCCGCGGGTTCGACCTGGTCGTCGTGGACGTTCCCCGCCATCCGGGCGACATCGGCCGCGCGGCCCTGCGCGCCGCCGCCGTCACGCTCCTGCTCGTCCCGGCCGAGGTCCGCGCCACCGTGGCGGCCGACGGCCTCGCCGCCGCCCTCCGCCGCGACACCCCCGACCTGCGCCTCGTCATCCAGGGCCCGGCGCCGGGCGGCCTCACCCCCGACGCGATCGCGAGCGTCCTCGGCATCCCGTCCGCCGGGTCCTTCGACCGCGACCGCCGACTCCCCGCCGCCGTCGACGGCGGCGACCTCGAACGGGCCTGCCGCCGCGGCCCCCTGGCCGACTTCTGCACCACCGTCCTGGCCGACCTCGCCCTCCAGCCCTACGCCTACCGGGAGGCCGCATGACCGGGCTCTCCAGCGCCGTCCGCGACCGTCTCGCCCACACCGGCGGCGAAGCCACGACCGGCCGCGTCGCCGCGGCGCTGCGCGCGGAGGAGCGGCTCCTCGGCGACCGCGAGGTACTGGCCCTGGCCGACGAGTTACGCGCCGAGTTCGTCGGCGCGGGCCCTCTGGAACCGCTGCTGCGCTCCCCGGACGTCACCGACGTCCTGGTCAACGGCCCCGACGAGGTCTGGATCGACACCGGCTCCGGCCTCGTCCGCACCGCGGTGCGCTTCCCCGACGAGGCGACCCTCCGCCGCCTCGCCCAGCGCCTCACCGCCGCAGCGGGCCGCCGCCTCGACGACGCCTCCCCCTACGCCGACGCGCGCCTCCCGGGCGGCGTGCGTCTGCACGCTGTCCTTCCACCGGTCGCCGCGACCGGAACCTGCCTGTCCTTGCGCCTCCCGCGCCGCCGCGCCTTCACGTTGGACGAGCTGGTCGCGGCCCGCACCGTCCCACCCGAGGGTGCCGACCTGCTGGCCGCCCTGATCGAGTCCCGAGCGGCCTTCCTGATCAGCGGCGGAACCGGCACAGGCAAGACCACGCTCCTGAGCAGCCTCCTCTCCCAGGTCAACCCGCTGGAGCGCCTCCTCCTGGTTGAGGACTCGGCCGAGCTCAAGCCCGACCATCCCCACGTTGTTCGGCTGGAGGCGCGTCCCCCCAACACCGAAGGTGCCGGAGGCGTGACCCTGAACGACCTGGTCCGCCAAGCCCTCCGCATGCGCCCCGACCGGTTGGTAGTGGGCGAGGTGAGAGGCCGCGAGGTGGTGGTCTTGCTGCAAGCGCTGAATACCGGCCATGAAGGGGGCTGCGGCACTCTGCACGCGAACACGGCAGCAGACGTCCCCGCGCGGCTCGAAGCCCTCGCCTGCGCGGCCGGCCTCACCCGGGAGGCTGTCCACAGCCAACTGGCCGCCGCCTTGGACATCGTGGTCCACCTGGTCCGCGACCCAGGCGGAGGTCGCCGCCGGGTAGCCGAGATCTGCCTCCTGCAACGAGGCCCGGACGGCCTGGTCGGCGTCGTCCCCGCAGTCTCGTTCACCGCCTCCGGCGAAGTAATCCCCGCCGCAGGCACAGACGCACTCACAACCCGCCTGCGAGGCACCCCATGACGATCGCAACCGCCCTCCGCCCAGCCCCCGCCACGTGGACCTGCTGGAGACCCACGTCAGTGAGCCACCGTCCAGACCGCTTGGGAGGCTCCTTGTGTTGATCGCCCTGGCGGTCCTCTGTGCAGCAGCCGCCGCGTGGACCTACCTGCTGCCCGCCCCGGCGACCCACCGTCTAGACCACCTGCTCGCCCCTCCGCCCTCCGACCCGATACGCCCACTACGCACCAGATTGGAGGCCCTGAAGGAGCGCCGGACGCTTCCGCAACGCCGCCGGACCTCGATCATCGAACTCTGCGATGCCATGGCGGCCGAGTTGTCCGCGGGCCGGACACCTGACGAGGCGTTCACTGCGGCCGCCGCCGTCCTCGACCCGCACGTGTCCAGGGAACTGCTCAGCCTGCCTCGTCCACCCCCTGACCACCTGGACGAACTGGCCACGCAGCCGGGTGCCGAGGGCCTGCGGCTCCTGGCGGCCTGCTGGCGGGTCGGCTCCGAACGCGGCGGCACACTGGCCACCGTCCTGGACGGGCTGGCAAGCGCCCTCCGCGACGAGGAGGCCCAACGCCAGGACGTATCCGTCCAACTCGCCGGCCCCCGAGCGACGGCGCGCCTCCTGGCCGCGCTGCCCCTCTTGGGCCTGGCCATGGCCGCCGCGCTGGGTGCGCACCCCATCCCGTTCCTCTGCACCACCCTCCCCGGCCTCGCCTGCCTGATCACGGGCACCGCCCTCAACGCCACCGGCCTCTACTGGACCCGCCACTTGGCCAAATCCGCCGAATCCCCTCGCTGACCCACGGCCCTGGGCCTGAAGGCCGCCGCCTGCGGCTGTGCCGCGCGTCTCCCCGGCAGGGATCGAACCTGCCCCGCCAACCGAAGCGCTCGCGCAGTCCAGCAGACGCGAGTGCCCGGCCACCGGTTGGCGGACCACCCGAGTCCCGGCAGAGGCACCGGTCGAGACGTCGACCCGGGTGATCGGGGCGGCGGAGGGCGCGCGTCACGGCGGAGGTGTCACTGCAAGGACGTGCGCGGCGAAGGTGCTGGTTGGGGTGTTGATCCGGGGTGATCGGGGCGGAGGAGGGCCCGGGCCACGGCGGAGGTGTCACTGCAAGGACGTGCGCGGCGGAGGTGCTGGTTGGGGCGTGATCCGGGTGATCGGGACGGAGGAGGGCACGCGTCGCGGCGGAGGCGCTGGTCGGGGTGTTGATCCGGGGCGATCAGGGCGGAGGAGGGCCCGGGCCACGGCGGAGGTGTCACTGGAAGGACGTGCGCGGGGGGCTGTCGGAATTGCGGGCGGTCGGTGGGTGAGTCGGTGGGTAGCCGGGAGATCCGGTCGGTGGGCAGCCGGGAGATCCGGTCGGCGGGTGGCCCGGAGAGCCGATCGTCCACGCGCCGCAGGAGCGCCTCGTCGTGAATGAAGGGGGCCTTGCCGGCAGGCGGTGTGCATGGTCGAGGCGAGCAGGAAGTAGGTGAAGTGATGACGGCGCTGATGGTCGTGCTGTGTGCGGCGGCCTCGGGCTTTCTTGTGCCCCGGGGGACGAGCGTCGCCACGCGGAGGCTGGTCGGTCAGTTTGGAGGGCCTTCGCCGAGGCACGCGGTTCCCAAACGGCGGTTCGTTCCGGTGCCGCGTGTGCGTCCCGCCGAGACGGCCGCCCAATCCGCGGAGGTGAAGGAGCGGGACGGGCCCGCCGAGGAGACCGGGCGCCGTGACGTCATCCTTCGGCGGGTGGCCGCGGGCGTTGCGGGGGTGCTGTGCGCGCTGACGTTGGGCGGCCCGGCCGGTTGTGTGCTTGGTGTCCTCGTCGCCGTGGCCGTCTGGCTGTCCTTCAGCCGTCTCGGCAGTGGGGAACGCCGCCGCAGACAGGCACGGCTCGTCGCGGACCTTCCCGTCGCGGTCGATCTCCTCGCCGCCTGCCTGCGCGGCGGGGCGCCCTGGCACGAGGCGGTCGATGCGGTCGCGGACGCGGTGGGAGGCCCGCTCGGCGACGAGTTGCGGGCCGTGTCCGTCCAGATCCGGCTCGGGGCCGACCCGGCAGAGGCCTGGCTCGCTTTGGCGGAGGAGCCGATGCTCGCGCCTTTGGCGCGGGCGGCCGTCCGGGCGGCGTCCACGGGAGCGGCGTTGGCCCCGTCCCTGAGCCGTCTCGCTCGCGACCAGCGGAGGGTGGCCCGTTCGGCCGCCGCCGCCAGGGCGCGGGCGGCGGGCATCCGGGCGCTCGCCCCGCTCGGCCTGTGCTTCCTGCCCGCCTTCGTCCTGCTCGGCGTCGTCCCGGCCATCGCCGGAATCGCCTCGACGCTCCTCCTGCCCTGGTGAGCCGGGTTATCCACAGAATGCGGTTCGCCCGTCACCCTGCGTCCCGCCTCGGCAGCCTTGAACCGACAACGAGCGAAAGGAGCCCCGATGAGGGCGTGGAAAACGGTGGTGCGGCGATGGTCCGGAGCATGCGGGGACCGCGGGATGTCCACCGCCGAGTACGCGGTCGGCACCATCGCCGCGGCGGCCTTCGCCGGCCTGCTGTTCAAGATCGTGACCAGCTCGCAGGTGAAGACGATGCTCTTACAGATCATCGAGAAGGCCCTCAAACTGGCCGGCTGAAGGATCGCGGGACGGCCACGGCGGAGATCGCCGTGGCCCTTCCCGCCCTGGTGCTGATCACTGCGATCGTGCTGTGGGGCGTGAGGGCGGCGTCCGTGCAGCTCGCCTGTACGGACGCGGCTCGGAGCGGCGCCCGGGCGGCAGCCAGAGGTGAGTCCCTCACCGCCGTGCGCGACCTGGTGGTGAGGGCCGTTCCGAAGGGTGCGACCGTCCAGGTTCACCGCGATGAGGCCACCGTCCGCGTGGACATCTCGGCCTCCGTCGACACCGCCGCCGCGATCGGCCTACCGGCCCTCGTCGTCCGCGCCCACGCGGCCGCCGAGGCAGAACCCGGCCTCCCGCCCGCCACAAGCCCGTGACGCCTCGACCGGCGAACCGGGAGGTCGAACCGGGGGGCGGGGTGGGAGACGCCGCCACGGAGGGCAGCGCGTTCCGGCTGATCGAGGCCTGCCAGGACGACTCGTGGCGGCAGTCCACCACGTCAACGGATTGGAGAGGTCATGCAAGGCGGCACCCCCACGTCCGATACGGCCTGCCGGCTCCGCAGGTGTAGAGGGAGGACGAGGAGTGGGCGGGGTTCACGGTCGGGAGATCGGGGGTCGGGGACGGTCTGGGTGCTGGCGTTCGCCGTCCTCATCTGGGTGGTGGGAGTGGCGGCGGTCCTGGTCGGCGGGGTCCGAAGCGCGCGGCATCGAGGGGAGGCGGCGGCCGACACGGCGGCGCTGGCGGGCGCGGCGCGGGTCTCCGACGGGGGCGGAGCCGCCTGTGCGAGAGCGAAGGCGATCGCGATCCAGTCAGGGGCTCGTGTGGTGCGGTGCCAGGTGAGAGGCGAGATCGTCGATGTCCTGGTGGCCGTCGACGTCACGATGCCCATGGGGCTGAAGGGGCGCAGGATCGTTTCCCGGGCGAGGGCTGGTCCTGTGGGGCAGGACGGCGTACCCTAGCGCCACATGCCTCGTTGCACTGAGTGTCAATAGGGGTGGGAGGTTGCAGGGAGTGAAAACACGTTCCTCTTTGTCATCCTCCTGTGACTTTTGCTACCCGGTGGTACGTTACGCTGCCGTAAGCCCATAGTTATCGCCAGGTGCGGTGCGCCCGGCGGAACGAGATCGGCGCGAGCTGTCGAAGGGATTGAGGCCGTGACCATCATTCGCAGGCTCGGTGCGATCGCACTCGCGGCACCCCTTGCGATGAGCTTCCCGGTACTCGCCGCCCTGCCTGCGCAGGCGGCCACGACAAGCGTCATCACCCCGGCGGACGGCGCCGTCATCACCAGCGGGTCCCAGGTCACCGCCAAGGCGCACTTCGACTTCGCGATCACGATGCAGTTGCGGGTGGACGGTCCCGGGATCGGTGACACGTTCCTCCAGGAGAAGGGCTTCTCCGGGGATATGTCCGGAACCTTCTCGATCAGCAGGAATGGCCGCTACAAGGTCTACCTGAAGGGCAAGCAGACCAACAACGTCTACGACTCCAACACCTTCACGGTGCGCATCGCGCCGGCGGCCCCCACCGGCGTGTCCGCCAGCGCGTCCGGCGGCAAGCTCGTCGTGAAGTGGAACCGCGGCCTCGAAGACGACCTCATCGGCTACACGCTCGCCGGCTCGGGTGTGAAGTCCAAGGCGGGCTCGGTGGGCTCCCTCTGCCACGGGACGAGCTGCTCCACCACCCTGTCGCTCACCAGGTCCAGCGGCGCGGTGTCCGTGGGCGTCCGAGCCAGGCGCTCCACCGGCACGGGCGGATCGCTCGACTCGAGCACCGCCTCGGCGACCGCCTCGCTCGGCGGTGGAGCGGGTTCCGTCCCCGGCAGCTCGGCACCGTCCCTCCCGTCCGGAGGCTCCACGGTTCCCGGTACTGGGACGCCCCTGACCCCGTTCAACAACGAGTCGCCGGTCACCCTCCCGTCCGTCCAGCCGGACGGCGCGACGCCCGGGCTCACCTACCCCGCGCCGCAGATCGCCACCGACTCGCCGAAGGCCCAGAACGTCGCGGCGACCGACCGGCTCCAGTGGGGCAAGAGCGTCGGCATCGCGCTGGTCCTGCTGATCGTCGCCGCGCACCTCGGGACCTGGACGCGGCGCCTCCGCGTCGCCCAGGCCGGCACGAGCAGCAACGGCATGGCGGCCCGCATCGCGCGCAGCGGCACCGGCCGCAGGCGCGTGAGCAAGGCCCGCGAGCAGATCGCGCGCGCCGAGGCGCGCGCCAAGACCGCCCCGGTCGTCGCGGCCGGAGCCAAGGGCGCCCGCTCGCCCAAGCGCGCCGCGGGCACGGCCGTCAGCGACTCGAAGCCGAAGGCCGGCCGCCGTCCCGCGACTCTCGGCAAGCCCTCCAGCGGAGTGAACGTCCGCCTCGCCGAGCCCGGCACGAACACGAAGCCCAAGCGCGGCCGCCGCCGCAAGTGACCACCGGGCGCGGTTCCCGGCGTCGTGGTTGAGCTGGGCGGGCGTGCGTGGGCGGTGTTTCTAGGCTAGTTGCGAGCCCCGCGGGCGCAGTACTGGTCGATGGGGATAGGGGCACATGGGGCGGGCGCGCAGTCGGTATGGCTGGATCGTTGGCGGGTCGCCTGCCGTCCGCTTGGTTGCTCGTCACGGCTGCCGCCTCTCGCGATGATCTTGGCCTCGGTCGTGCGTGGCACGGTGGATCGTCGAACGACCCTCTCCGCCAGGTTCAGGGACACTGTGCGGTCCTTACGAGATCTTCTGAGAGCCGCGCCGGCGTCGGCGACGGGTGGAGGCGCAGGTCAGCCGCAACGGACCTGTCGGGGCCAAACCGGGGACGGTGAATCGGTCCTCGGGATGGATGCTTGCGGGGGGCGGGTGCTTGGTCCGCTGGGGGCGGGGGGTGGTTGTGGGGCTGGCGAGGGGTCTGAGCACGGTCTAGGCTGCCTTGCCAATCGGATCGCCTGGCTTGTCCGGCGATGCGTTCTGTCGTCCGAGACCTCGGCCTCGTCCCGCACGGGGGCGGCAAGGCCCGATGGAGAGGAGACCCTCCGCATGATCTTCCTGGGAGTGCTCATCGCGCTCGCCGCCGGTGCGGCCGGCGTCGCCGTGGTGCTGGACAACCCGGGCCCGGCCCGGCTGACCCTGTTCGGCGACGAGGTTCCGGGGATCACGTCGCAGTGGCAGGTCTTCATGGCCGGCGCCGTGCTCGCCATCGTGTTCATGGCGGGGATGATGCTCGCGTCGCTGGGCTTCCGGCGCGCGATGAACATGCGGCGGGAACTGCGGGACCTGCGGGACGAGCACGAGGAGTCCCTGCACACGCTCGAGATGGAGCGCCGCAAGCTCCAGCAGGCGCTGGCCCAGGCCCGGCGCGGGATGGACGACCAGGCCTCCGTCCCGGCCCAGCGGGTCGCCCCCAACTGACCCGGCCGGGTTATTCGGGGGCTTCGGCCAGGAGGACGGCTAGGAGGTCCAGGGCACCCTGTTTGTCCAAGGGGTCGTTGCCGTTGCCGCACTTGGGGGACTGGATGCAGGACGGGCAGCCCGAGTCGCATTCGCAGGAGGCGATGGCGTCGCGGGTCGCGCGTAGCCAGGCGGCGGCGTCGCCGTAGCCTCGTTCGGCGAATCCGGCGCCGCCCTCATGGCCGTCGTAGACGAAGACGGTGAGGAGCCCGGTATCGGGGTGGACGGCCGTAGAGACGCCGCCGATGTCCCAGCGGTCGCACGTGGCGAACAAGGGGAGCAGGCCGATTGAGGCGTGTTCGGCGGCGTGGGCCGCGCCTGCCAGGTCGAGGTCGTCCAGACGCGAGATCTGGGCTTCGGAGAGGGTCCACCAGACGGCGCGCGTGCGGAGGGTCCGGGGCGGCAGGTCCAAGGGCTTCTCGCCGAGCATCTCCCCCGTCTGCATGCGGCGCATCTGGTACGCGACCACCTGCCGGGTGACTTCGACGGTTCCAAAGCTCAGTGTGGCCTCGCCCCAGGAGACGGAGCGGAGCCGTTCCACGATGCTGATGTCGGTGACGTCCCGGGCGGTGGTCGAGTAGTCGGGGTCGGCCGCCTCGACGAGTGCGACGGAGTCGTCCAGGTCGAGGGTCTGCACGATGAACGACTCGCCCTGGTGGATGTAGACGGCCCCCTCGTGGACGGTGGTGTGCGCGGACGGCTCGTCCACGGTGCCGAGGAGCCGCCCGGTGGACGCCTCGACGACCTGGATGGGTGCGCCGCCCGCGCCGCGGATGTCGGCCAGGTCGCAGGCCCTGTCACGGCGCGTCCAGTACCAGCCGGCTGGACGGCGGCGCAGGAGGCCGCGGCGCACCAGGTCCGGCAGCAGGTCGGCGGTCGCGGGGCCGAAGAGGGGGAGATCGTCCTCGGTGAGCGGCAGCTCGGACGCCGCCGCGCACAGGTGCGGTTCGAGGACGTAGGGGTTGTCGGGGTCGAGCACGGTGGCCTCGACCGGCGTCCCGAAGATCGCCTCGGGGTGGTGGACGAGGAACGTGTCGAGCGGGTCGTCGCGGGCCACCAGGACGGACAGGGCCGCCTGCCCGGAACGTCCGGCACGTCCCGCCTGCTGCCACAGGGACGCGCGGGTGCCCGGCCAGCCGCACACCAGGACCGCGTCGAGCCCGGAGACGTCCACGCCGAGCTCCAGGGCGTTCGTGCTCGCCAGGCCGATGATCGAGCGGGAGCGGAGGGCGGCCTCCAGCGCGCGCCGTTCCTCGGGCAGATAGCCGGCGCGGTAGGCGGCGACCTGCTCGGCCAAGCCGGGGGCCACCTCGTGCAGAGCGCGCTTGGCGCTGAGCGCCACCGACTCCGCACCGCGCCGGGACCGGACGAAGGCGAGCGTCTGCACGCCCTCGACGACAAGGTCGGCCAGGAGGTCGCCGGCCTCAGCGGTGGCCGTGCGGCGGACGGGGGCGCCCTGCTCACCGCGCAGGTCCGTCAGGGGCGGCTCCCACAGGGCGAAGGTGGCGGGCCCACGCGGGGAGGCGTCGTCGTCCACGGCGACCACGTCGAGACCGGTGAGACGGGACGCGGCCGTGGCGGGCTCCGACGCGGTCGCCGAAGCGAGGATGAACGTGGGGGACGAGTGGTACCGCGCGCACACCCGGCGGAGGCGACGCAGAACCTGTGCGACGTGCGAGCCGAAGACGCCGCGGTACCCATGGGCCTCATCGATGACGACGTACTTCAGCCGGCGCAGGAAGGACGACCATCGGGCGTGCCCGGGCAGGATCGACCGGTGCAGCATGTCGGGGTTGGTCATCACGTAGTTGGCGTGTTGGCGGACCCACGTCCGCTCGTCCTGCGGCGTGTCACCGTCGTAGGTCGCGGCGCGCACGCGCGTGAGCCGCAGCGCGCGCAGAGCGCGGAGCTGGTCGGCGGCCAGCGCCTTGGTCGGCGAGAGGTAGAGGACGGTCCCTTCGTTGCGGGGGTTCTCGTCGCCCGCGTAGATCGCCTCGACGCAGGGCAGCAGGTAGGCGAGCGACTTGCCGGAGGCCGTCCCTGTGGCGATGATCACAGACCGGCCGGCGCGGGCGTGCTCGGCCGCCGCGGCCTGGTGCTCCCACGGTGCGTCGATGCCGGCGGCGGCGAGCCGCTCCACCAGCAGCGGGGGTGACCAGTCGGGCCACGCCGCCCGGCGGCCGCGACGTGCGGGAACGCTCTCCACATGGGTGATGCGTTCGCGCCGCGCGGGATCGGCGAGCAGCCGGTCCAGGGGAGTTGAGGATCTTTGGGCGCCCATCAGGTTTTCAGTGTGCCAGCCGGGGCAAAACAACGGGAACGCCCCGGCGCCGGAGGGCCTGTTCCCCCTGCTCTGAACCTGAGATCAGCAGGTCAGGCGGGATGGCGCGAACTTTCGCCCGTGTGGGCGATTACGTGCGTACACGACGCCGGAGCGTGGTTGAATCACGGCGAAGTCTCGGCGTCCGGCCGCCCTCCGAGGGGCCGGGCGGCGGGATCGGATAGTGCTGCACGGCGCGTGGAGGATCTGTGGATCTGAAGGTTAACGACTACACCACCGACGATGGCCTCACCGTCATCAACGTGGAGGGCGAGATCGACGTCTACACGGCGCCGAAGCTTCGCGAGAAGCTCATCGACCTGGTGAACAAGGGCAAGTTCCACCTGCTCGTGGACATGGAGAAGGTGGAGTTCCTCGACTCGACCGGGCTCGGCGTGCTCGTGGGCGGGCTGAAGCGGGTGCGCGCCCACGACGGCTCCCTGGAGCTCGTGTGCACCCAGGAGCGCATCCTCAAGATCTTCCGGATCACGGGGCTGACCAAGGTCTTCGGCATTCACAACTCGATCGCCGAGGCCGAGGAGAAGCGCAAGGGCGCCAAGTAGGCGGCCCGCGGCTGAAATGTCGACTGTTGAACTGTCCTTCAGCGCGCTGCCCGTCCACGTCCGGACCGCCCGGCTGATCGTGACCGCCGTCGCCCGCCGCAGCGGGGTCGCCGAACCTCTGCTGGACGAGGTGCGGCTCGCGGTCGGCGAGGCGTGCTCCCGTGCCGTGGAAGCGCATCGCCGGCACTGCCCGGACGAACCCGTCACCCTCGAACTGCGCGGCGAGAAAGGCCGCTTCGAGGTGACCGTCAGCGACACCGTCCCCGGCGACCTCCCCCCGGAGGGGCTCCCCGCCGCCGCCCTGGACGAGGGAGTGGACGAGTTCGAGTACGGCCTGGGTGAGGGCACTGCTGAACTGGGTCTGGCCGTCATCGCCGGGCTCGCCGACGACGTGGAGATCGCGACCACGCCGAAGGGGGTCCAGATACGGATGAGCTGGCCGGCCGAAGCCGAGGCGACCATCTAGCTGTGTTCACTGGCAGTGCTCTTGTCCTTCGGGCCTTGGGGGCCCGAAGGACAAGAGCACTGCGGGCGATCGCTGGCATCGCTCCGACTCGCCTGGCGGCTCGCTGCGCGATCAGGTTCTCGCTTCGCTTGAACCTGCCTTCGGACGCGATCGCAGCCATCGAGGTTGTCGCGGGGTTGCGGTGGCGGCTGAGGTTGTTGCAGTAGCGGGTGCGGGTGGTGAGCAAGGCGAGCCCTGCGCGCCGCACTGAAGTACGGCCCTTCGGCATGGACCTCCGCGGCGGAGGTACCACTTCCGCCCTCGTGTAGAGCGTCCTCGGCGACGAGTGCCACCGCCTGCACCAACGCCCGCGCCCCCTAGCCGCCGGCTCCTCGGCGAGCCCTCGGCACGAATACACCACAGAGCGTGAGCTAGACCGAGTCACAGGCACACCGCATCCGCTGCGTCCAGAGGTGCGGGGCTACCCAACGGGCGCACATGAGTCGTCCGCCTGGCCTGATCGCAGCTCGGTGTCGCTGGGCCTCGCCCCTACCCCTGGTATCGGGTACGGGGCTGGAGGCGGGGTGTGGCGGGGTCAGGGTGGTGACCGCGGGGGGCACCGGTGGGGCTTGTGGGGCTGGTGGTGCGGGTGGTGTGAGATTCTCTTGTGATCGTCGGGGATCCGACCCGATTTGGGTCTGGACATATTCCGTGTTAATGCCTAGCTTGAATGCGGACGCCGGTGGTCGTGCCGATGTGCCGGTCATGCCCCGTGCCCGTCAAGGTATCGGCGGGGTAATAAGCGCCTGGCCCGGTCTGACCTGGGAGGACGCTGTCCGATCAGGCCAATGGGTCAATTTCCGGCGTATCGCGTGTTTCATTTCGGCGACATCTTCATGAAGGGCGTCGCGGCCTTAACATTCGACTTACGCGTGCGTAGACTCCCGGCACCCGCGTTGCCGTGCGAGGCGTTCGAAATCATGACTCGTGGGGTACGCGGTAAAGATCGCTTTTATGTCGGTCGCGATCGCAACGCCCCTGTCGAGGAGGACGGATGCCCGGGTTTTCCCTGTCAAGCCCGGCCAGCGCTGAAGTGGATCTTGGCGGCGGCGACCTTTCCCTGGTCGTCGTCGTCGCCGTGATCGCACTGCTCGCACTGGCCGTCGCCGCGGGTCTCGTACGCGATGTCCTGGCCGCCGGCCAGGGCACCGCCAAGATGCAAGAGATCGCGCGCGCCGTTCAGGTGGGCGCAGGCGCCTACCTGAAACGCCAGTTCCGCACGGTCGCGATCTTCGTGGTCCTGATCCCGCTCGTCCTGCTGCTCCTGCCCGCCGACTCCACCGGCGAGCGGATCGGCCGGTCCGTCTTCTTCGTCATCGGCGCGATCTTCTCCGCCGTCACCGGGTTCACCGGCATGTGGCTGGCGGTCCGGGGCAACGTCCGGGTCGCCGCGGCCGCCCGCGAGGAGGGCGGCGAGAAGACCGCGATGCGGATCGCCTTCCGCACCGGCGGTGTCGCGGGCATGTTCACCGTCGGCCTCGGCCTGTTCGGCGCCGCCGTCGTCGTCCTCGCCTACCAGGGCGACGCGCCGAAGGTGCTGGAGGGCTTCGGCTTCGGCGCCGCGCTGCTCGCCATGTTCATGCGAGTCGGCGGCGGCATCTTCACCAAGGCCGCCGACGTCGGCGCCGACCTGGTCGGCAAGGTCGAGCAGGGCATCCCCGAGGACGACCCGCGCAATGCGGCGACGATCGCCGACAACGTGGGCGACAACGTCGGCGACTGCGCCGGCATGGCCGCCGACCTGTTCGAGTCGTACGCGGTCATGCTCGTCGCGGCGCTGATCCTCGGCACCGCGGCGTTCGGCAACCAGGGCCTGGTGTTCCCGCTGATCGTGCCGATGATCGGCGTGATCACCGCGGTGATCGGCATCTTCGCGGTGGCGCCCCGCGCCGGCGACCGCTCCGGGATGACCGCGATCAACCGGGGCTTCTTCATCTCCGCGGCGATCTCGGCGATCCTCGTCGCGGTCGCCGCGTTCGTGTACCTGCCCTCGTCCTTCGCGGAGCTGGACGGCGTCCGCGACAAGGCCATCGCCGGACTGGACGCCGACCCGCGCTGGGTCGCGCTCGGCTCCGTCCTGATCGGCATCGTGCTCGCCAGCGCGATCCAGCTGCTCACCGGCTACTTCACCGAGACCAACCGCAAGCCGGTCAAGGAGGTCACCGACAGCGCCAGGACCGGTCCCGCGACCGTCATCCTGTCGGGCATCTCGCTCGGCCTGGAGTCGGCCGTCTACACCGCGCTGGTGATCGGCGCCGCCGTCTACGGGGCGTTCCTGCTCGGCTTCGGCAACACCACCGTCGCGCTGTTCGCGGTGGCGATGGCCGGCACCGGGCTGCTCACCACCGTCGGTGTGATCGTCTCTATGGACACCTTCGGGCCCGTCTCCGACAACGCCCAGGGCATCGCCGAGATGTCCGGGGACGTCCAGGGCGAGGCCGCCGCGGTGCTGGAGCGGCTGGACGCGGTGGGCAACACCACCAAGGCCATCACCAAGGGCATCGCGATCGCGACGGCGGTGCTCGCCGCGACCGCGCTGTTCGGCTCGTTCCGGACGACGGTGATCGCGGCGCTCGACGGCGCCTCGAAGAGCGCCAGGGACGCGATCGGCGCGGACTTCCTGAACTTCAACCTGTCGATCGCGAGCCCGAACGTGCTGATCGGGCTGATCATCGGCGCGGCCGTGGTGTTCATGTTCTCCGGCCTGGCGATCATGGCGGTGGGCCGCGCGGCGGGCCGGGTCGTGGTCGAGGTGCGCGAGCAGTTCCGCACCAAGCCCGGGATCATGGACTACACCGAGAAGCCCGACTACGACCGGGTCGTGGACATCTGCACCCGGGACGCGCAGCGCGAGCTCGCCACCCCGGGCCTGCTGGCCATCATGACGCCGATCGCGGTCGGCTTCGCGCTCGGGTACGCGCCCCTCGGCGCCTACCTCGGCGGCGCCATCGCGGCGGGCGTGCTGATGGCGGTGTTCCTCGCCAACTCCGGCGGCGCCTGGGACAACGCCAAGAAGCTCGTCGAGGAGGGCCACCTCGGCGGCAAGGGCAGCGAGGCGCACGAGGCCACGATCATCGGCGACACGGTCGGCGACCCGTTCAAGGATACCGCCGGTCCCGCGATCAACCCGCTGATCAAGGTGATGAACCTGGTCGCGCTGCTGATCGCGGACGCGGTGGTGACCTACGCGGGCAACACGCCGCTGCGCGTCGGGGTCACCGTGCTGTCCGTCGCGGTCGTCGTCGCGGCGATCGTGATCTCCAAGCGGCGCGCCGACCCGATCGGCGGCCAGTCCGGCGACCCGGCCGTCGAGGGCGGCAAGCCGGAGCCGGACGCCGTGCGGAGCGACGACGGCGCGGCGTCCCTCGAGAAGGGCCCGGAGGCCGCGGTCGGCGCCGAGCCGGCCGGGACCAAGGCCGAGTCGGGCACCGAGGAGTCGTCCGCCGGGAAGTCCTGACCACCTGAACGCGAGGGGGCCGGCGGCGACTCGCCGCCGGCCCCCTTCCGCGTCTCCGGGGGTCCCGTCCCGGGCGCGCGGGACCGGTCGTACGCTGTACGGGAGATAGCGGGGACGTCCGTCCCCGACGCAGACGTATCGAACTCGGGAGGCGGCCGTGGCGAGCGGCGGCAAGCCGACGATGTCGGGGCCCAAGGGCTTCGCCCTCGTGCTCGGCGGAATGCTCGGCATCATGCTCGTGCTCTGGACTCTGGCGGCCCTCGTAGCCCCCTAATGTGGCGGCCATGCCCACGCTCATCGTGCTCCGCCACGCCAAGGCCGAGGCCGGCTTCGGCAAACCCGACATAGACCGTGCCCTGACCGACCGCGGACACCGCGACGCGACCGCGACCGGGGAGTGGCTCCGCGCGGCCGGGCTCGTCCCCGACCGCGTACTGTGCTCGCCCGCCGTCCGCACCCGGGAGACGCTCGCCCGGCTGGCGCTGGACGCGGAGGTCGGCTTCGAGCCCGGCATCTATGACAACGACCCCGAGGGGCTCCTCGCCCTCATCCGCGAGGCGCCGGACGAGACCGACCGGCTCCTGCTGGTCGGGCACAACCCGTCGGTGCACCAGCTCGTCCACGACCTGACCGGCCAGGCTCCCGACGCCTTCCCCACCTGCGCCCTCGCCGTGATCGACCTTCCGTCCGGCGACTGGGTGGACGTCCGGCCGGGCCTCGGCGAACTCCGCACCGTCCGCACTCCGAAGGACTGACGGTTCACCGGCGCGGCGCGGCGGCCTCCAGCGACGACTCGATGACCTGGTTCACGTCCCGGCGCAGCTCCCTGATCGTGTAGCGCGTCCCGGACACCTGCAGCAGGGCGTGCCGGAGCGGCGTGAGCTCGTCCGGGCCGACGCCCTCCTTCAGTTCCGCACGGCGTCGCCGGGTGAGCGTGGACAGGTAGGAGTCGAGTTCGGCGAGTTCATCGGCGAGCTCCTCGACGGGCGCGCCCGCCTCCGGGTCGCGCTCCCCCGGCTCCTCCAGCAGGCCGGCCGCCTCCTCCAGCTGGTCGGCCAGGCGGTCGAGGATCTCGGGGATCGGCCCGGTGTCCACGGCCTGCTCGCGGGACATCTTCGCGACCGCGATGAGGTGGTCGCGGGCGCGGTGCGCGGCGGCCGCGGCCCTGCGCAGCCGGTCCATCAACCCGGTGTCGGGCACCCGCTCGTGGCCGAGCCGCGTCCGGGTCTCGGCGACCGCCTCGGCCGCCCGCTCCGCGGTGACGATCGTGTCGTGCGGCAGCCGGACCTTCTCCCCGGAGAGGACGTCCGCCGTCGCCCGGACGAGCCCCGCGTGCGTGCGCATGAGCCGTTCGAGCTGGCCGGGCAGCAGTTCGAGGTGCCCGGCGGGCCACAGCGTCAAGGCGGCGAAGTACGCCAGGAGCGACCCGGCGAACGTCAGCGCGATCCGCGCGCCGGCGGTGCGCCAGTCGGCGGGGGTGGAGAAGTCCAGCAGCATCATCGCCAGGGGCGTCCCGAACAGCGCCCAGTAGGCGA
The DNA here is from genome assembly GCF_040649235.1 of Spirillospora sp. NPDC049024. NCBI lineage: Bacteria > Bacillati > Actinomycetota > Actinomycetes > Streptosporangiales > Thermomonosporaceae > Spirillospora > Spirillospora sp. NPDC049024. Next base: position 462,169 of record NZ_JBEZFD010000003.1, on the reverse strand, counting down.
AGTTCACCGACTCCATCGCGAACCCGGCCACCGCGAAGCAGAACGCGAACCCCACGACCGTCGGCTGCCCGGGGGCGAGCGTCAGGATGACCGCGGCGACGGCGGCCCCGGCCGCGGTGCCCCCGACGCGCTGGACGAGCCGGTCCACGGTCTCGCCGTAGGTGGCGCGCAGGCTCAGCATCGCGGTGATCGTGAGCCAGTGCCCGTACCGGATCCCCAGCACGGTGGTGAGGGCCATCGACACGGCCGCCGTCACGTACACCCGCGACACCTGCCGGAACCTCGGGGACCGCGTGCGGACGGCGCGGCGCACCCGGTCCCAGAGCGGCATCGGGTCGAGCGTGCCCGGGATCCGCGGCACCGTGAACCCGATGCGCAGCCCGCCCGCGACGAGCCGGCGCGTGGAGGCGACCTCGCCGGCGATGCGGTCGACGGAGCGGCGCACCTGGCCGATCAGCGCGACCGCGACGAGGTCCTCGTCGCCGGCGAGCCCGGCGCGCCTGATCTGCTCGGCGGCGCGGCCCATCCGCCGGACGGCGGCGGACTCCTCGCGGCCGAGCGGCGCCTCCCCCGCCGTCGCGACCGCCCCGGCCAGCAGCCGCAGCCGCGCCGCCAGCGCCGAGATCGCCGTCTGCGTCTCCAACTGCCACTCGCGGTCCGGCGGATAGTTCTTCGCCGCCTCCAGGACGGCCTGGAGCGTCACCGTCTCGTGCAGCACGCGCCCCAGCGCGTCGATGAGCCGCTCGGGCCTCGTGGGTTCGTTCCCCGGCCGCCCCGTCCGGTACAGCGCGTAGGTGGCGCGCACGGCCGTCAGCGACTCCGAGGCCGCCCGCCGCTTGGCCTCCCAGTCCGGGATCCGGGTCACCGCCAGCAGGTCGGGATTCGTCATCTCGACGGAGTCGAGGGGCCCCGCGTCATGGGCGCCCACGTCCTGCGCCACGGCGTCCAACGCCTCGGCGACCGCGTCCGCCGACTCGCTCAGCGCCTCCCGCAGCGGACGCAGCCGCCGCGCGGGCCACGGCGCCAGCAGCAGCCCGGCGGTGAGGAGCCCGCCCACCAGCTCCAGCACCCCGATGCCCAGCACGTCCGCGGACGGCGGCCGGATGGCGCTCAGCAGCACCGCGAGCCCGGCCGTAGACCCGATCCGCGGCACCGCCACGCCGAGCGCGACCAGCGGCGGCACCACGATCACGGCCGGCCATGGATGCCCGCTGAGCAGCCCGCCCACCCCGGCCCCGACCGCGACGATCAGCACGCCCACCGTGAGATTGCGCGCCCGCGCCCCGTAGGGCCCCTCCGGCGCCCGCTGCGCGACCAGGTAGGCCCCGAGCGCGATCACCGACCCCTGCGCGGCATGCCCGGTCAGCGCCCCCGCGAGCAGCGGCACGGCCACCGCGATCGCGGAGGCCAACCCGTAGAACGGCGCGGCCCGCCCATGAACTTGGGCATAAGCCCCCCGCGCCCGCCGAAGCATGGGAGGTGTTTACCCCTTTTCCCCAGGGGGGCGACCCCCTGGAACCCCCGTTGCGAGCCGGGCGATCCTCACGCCACGGCTGAGGTCGCCGTGCCCGTGCGGGGTTGTGGCGTGGCGCTGCGGTCGCCCGGCTCGGCGGGTCGTGCGGCCTCCAGGCGCCAGAGCGCCTTCCGGCCGCCCGACCCGCGCCGTCGCTCAGGTCCACTCCGAGAGCGCTACAGCGTGGCACATCCAAGAGCGTTGGACGTGCACGGTTCACACCCTCTTGGACTGGGTGCTCAGCCGGGGCGCGGGCAGGCGCGTGGAGCGAGCGCAGCGAGCGCAGCGCGCCTGCCCGCCGACGCAGGCGACCGCAGCGACGCCGCACAAGCCGTCACGGGCACAAGAAACCGCAACGGCGGCGTGAGGATCGCCTGCGTCGCAACGGGGGTTCCAGGGGGTCGCCCCCCTGGGAAGACACAGCTACCCCTGGGAGTCAAGAGCGTCGGCGGCCTCTACCTCTTCGCGGGAGATGCCCAGTAGGAAGACGATCGTGTCCAGGTAGGGGACGTTGACGGCTGTGTCGGCGGCCTCGCGGACGACCGGTTTGGCGTTGTAGGCGATGCCCAGGCCGGCGGCCTGGAGCATGTCGAGGTCGTTGGCGCCGTCGCCGATCGCCACGGTCTGGCTGATCGGGATGCGGGCCTCGCGGGCGAAGCGCTCCAGGGCGGCGGCCTTGCCGGCGCGGTCGATGACCTGGCCGGTGACGCGGCCGGTGAGCTTGCCGTTCTGGATCTCCAGGGTGTTGGCGGCGGAGTAGTCGATGCCGAGGTCCTCGACGAGGGCGTCGGTGACCTGGGTGAAGCCGCCGCTGACGATCGCGAACTTGTAGTCGAGGCGCTTGAGGGTGCGGACCATGGTGCGGGCTCCCGCGGCGAGGCGGAGCTTGTCGCGGACGGCGTCGATGGCGGAGGCGTCCAGGCCGGCGAGGAGCGCGACCCGCTCGCGCAGGGAGCCCTCGAAGTCGAGTTCGCCGCGCATGGCGGCCTCGGTGACCTTGGCGACCTCGTCGAGGCAGCCGGCGTGCTCGGCGAGCAGCTCGATGACCTCGCCCTGGATGAGGGTGGAGTCGACGTCCATGACGATGAGCCGCTTGGCGCGCCGGTGCAGGCCGCTGTGCTGGACGGCGACGTCGACCCGCTGCTCGACGGCCTCGGCGGTGAGGGCGGCGCGCAGCGCGTCGGGGTCGGCGCCGGAGACGTCCATCTCGATGCAGGTGACGGGGTTCTGGGCGAGGCGCTCGATGCGGTCGATGTTGGCGCCGTGCGCGGAGATCCGCCCGGAGATGCCGGCCATCGCGGCGGGCATCAGCGGGTTGCCGAGGACGGTGACGTGCAGGCGCCCGCTGCGCTTCGGCATCCGCTTGTTGCGCCCGGTGGACAGCTCGATCTCCATGTCGAGGTCGTTCGCGACGCGTTCGGCGGCGTTCCAGACCCGTCCGATGTCGGCGCCCTCGGAGTAGGCGAGCAGGACGCCGAGGACGAGCCGGCCGCGGATCACGACCTGCTCGACGTCCGCCACCGTCAGCGGGAACTCCGAGAGTGTGCGGAAGAGGCGGGACGTGACGCCGGGGCGGTCGCGTCCGGTGAGTGTGATGAGCAGCGTGCGCTCTGCTGACCCGTCCATAACTGATACCAACGGTACCGGCCGCGCCGGGAGCCCCGCCCGTGAGGTCCGGCATGCGAGACGCTATCCGGGCAGGATGAGGTTCAGGTCGCCGAACTCGTGCCAGAGGTAGCTCTCGGCGAGGGCGGCCTCGTAGGTGGCGGTGAGCAGGGCGTGGCCCGCGATGGCGGTCAGCATCATCAGGTGGGACGACTTGGGCTCGTGCAGGCCCGTGAGGAGGCCGTCCACGGCTTGGACACCGCCCTCGGGGGTCACGACGTGCTCCGTCCACCCGGAGGACGCCTGGACGCGTCCGGCGGCGTCCACGGCCGTCTCCAGGGCGCGCACGGCGGTGGTGCCGACGGCGATCACCCGGTGGCCGCGCTCCCGGACGTGCCCGACCAGCGCCGCCGTCGGTTCGGGGACGGTGTAGCGCTCGGCGTAGGGCGGTTCGTGGGCCTCGGGGGACGCGACGCCCGTGTGCAGGGTGATCGGGGCGATCAGGACGCCGCGCGACACCAGCCGCGTCACGAGTTCGGGCGTGAACGGGCGGGCGGCGCTCGGCATCTCCGCGCCGCCGGCGGATCGGTCGTGGGCGAAGGCGGTCTGGTAGGCGGCGGCCGGCCAGTCGCGGCGGACGTACCCGTACCGGATCGGCACTCCGTGGCGCCGCAGGTAGGGGACGACGTCGGTGCTCAGCCGGGCCTGCCAGAGCCGGTCGGACTCGCCCCGGGAGGGGTGCCGGTGGCGTCCGACGAGGGTGAGGGTGGCGCCGCCGGGCATCGGGATCCACTCGCCGGGGGAGCCCCCCGTGTACGGGCGGCTGGCCTTGCCGGTGAGGCGGCGCAGCTCGACGAGCCACAGCCGGTCGTCGGCACCGGGCACCGGGGTGGAGAAGTGCACGCTGATCCGGTCGAGCCGGACGGCGGCGGGCAGCGTGGCCGACGTGTTGACCACGAGCAGGTCGCCCGGGTCGAGCAGCGCGGGCAGGTCGCGGAACCCGTGGTGGGAGACCTCGCCGGTGGCGCGCCGGGAGACCAGGAGCCGGACTCCGTCGCGGGTCCGGCCGCGCGCCTCGGGCGGTTCGTGGGCCTCCAGCGCGGCTGGGAGGGTGAAGTCGACGGTCATGTCCGGACCTCCAGACGGAGAGCGGCGATCACGCCGAACGCGGCGATCGCGGCGAACAGCGCCCCGGCGACGGCGAGCCCGGCGTCCAGCCGGGCGGCGCCGAAGCCGGTGACCAGCGCGCCCGCGACCCCGACCACGAGGGACGAGCCGAGGGTGTCGCTGATCTGCAGCGCGGACGAGTTGACGCCCTGCTCGTCCTCGGCCGACAGGTCGAGCAGCAGGACCGAGAGGCTGCCGATCGAGAAGCCCATCCCGGCGCCGCCGACGACCCACGCGGGGGCGGCGAGCCAGCCGGAGAACCGGAGGGCGACGGTGGCGAGGACGATCCCGACGGTCACGAGCACGGCGCCGAGGAGGGCGTAGAACTCGCGGGGGCGCTCGGACCGGCCCTGGATCTGGGACGCCGCCGACCAGCCGAGGGCACCGACCGTCAGGACGATCCCCGCCTGCGTGGCGCTGAAGTCGTGCAGCCGCGTCAGCGCCAGCGGGATGAAGACGTCGGTGCCGAAGAAGGCCCCCGACAGCAGGCCCCGGACGAGGATCACGCTCGGCAGCCCGCGGCGGAGCCGGAGCGTCCCGGCGGGCACCAGCCGGGGCAGCCCGAACGCCAGGGCGGCGAGGCCGGCGAGGGCCGCGGGCAGCATCGTCCAGCCCGAGCCGTCGAGGCCGTAGAGGAGGACGCCGGTGCCGGCGGCGACGCAGAGGGCGGCGGGGTACCGCGACCGGCCCGGAGCGCGGGCGGCGGCGGACGGCGCGATGCCGCGCAGCACGGGGAGCAGCAGCAGCGCCGGCGGGATCACCAGCGGGACGAGGCCGAGGAACACCCAGCGCCAGCCGGCGTGCTCGGCCAGGGCGCCCCCGGCCGCCGGGCCGATCAGCGACGGCAGCACCCAGGCGGCCGACAGCGCGGCGAACACCCGGGACCGCAGGTCCTCCGGGTAGACGCGGGCGATCACCACGTACAGGGCGACGAGCGGGACGCCCGTGCCGAGGCCCTGCACGGCGCGCCCGGCGACGAACACCCCCATGGACGGCGCCGCGCCCGCGATCAGGAGTCCGGTGACGAACACGCCGAGCCCGACCAGGAACGGCCGGGTCGGACCAGACCGGTCGACCCAGCCGCCGGCGAGCACGGTGGCCAGCAGGCTCGTGATCAGGGTCGCGCTGAAGCCCCACGCGTACAGGGACAGGCCGTCCAGGTCGTTCGCGACGACCGGCATGACGGTGCCGACGGCCATGCTCTCGAACGCCAGCAGCGTCACGACCAGGACGATCCCGAAGGTCGCGGCCCGGAGTCCCGCGCCCAGTATGCCCTGTTCTGTTGTCACCCGATCATGATCAAGGACGGCCGTCATCGCGCCGCCGCCAGGTCCGCCGCGCGGTAGCGCCCGCTGGGGAGGCGGCCGGAGACGAGCCGGTGGAGCGCGGCGGCGGCCTCCTCGGGCGGCGGGGCCGCGTCCGCGTCCTCCCCGGCCGCGCGGAGCATGGCGGTGTTCATCTCGCCCGGGTCCGCCCACCACACGGCCACGTCGGGCTCCTCGGCCGCGAGGACGTTCGACAGCTGCTCCAGCGCGGCCTTGGACGCCCCGTAGCCGCCCCACGTCTCGTAGCCCTCCACGGCCGCGTCCGAGGTGATGTTGAGGATCGCGCCGTGCCGCTCCCGCAGGCCGGGCAGGACGGCCTGGATCAGCGCGAGCGGCGCCAGGACGTTCGTCGCGAAGGTGTCCGCCAGGGCGTCCGCCGGAAGCGAGGCGAGCCGGGGCATCGGCGTCGGGCCGAGCGTGCTCGCGTTGTTGACGAGGAGGTCGAGCCCGCTTTCGACCGCGCGGGCGAGGGCGGCCCGGTGCTCGGGGTCGGCGACGTCCCCGGGGATCGCCGTCGCCCCGGTCTCGTCGGCGACCGCCCGCAGATCGCCGGGATCGCGGGCGTCGATGACGAGGGTCCAGCCGTCCTCCGCGAGGGTGCGGGCGAGAGCCCGGCCGAGGCCCCGCGAGGCCCCGGTGATCAGTGCCGTCTTCATGCTCTCGACGCTAGGAACCGGCGCGTCCGGAGGCATCGGCCGACGGGCCCTTCGGACGGTCGTCAGATGGTCCTAGGACCGGCGTCCCCCGCGCATGGGAGGGCCGGGGCGGCACGTACTCCCGGCGGCTGATTCGAGAAGACCCGCCTAGAGAGTACGGTCTTCACATGCGGGCGCCGCAGGGCGTCCGCCGGGGGGAGAACGAGAGGCCGGGATGGTGACCGACGAGGGCTGCCGCGGCGACCAGGGCGCGACCCTGCACGCCGTCAGCTCCGCCGTGCTCGCGGTGACCCGGCACCTGTCCGTGCACGAGGTCCTCCAGGTGATCGTCCGGGCGGCGGCGCAGCTGCTGGACGCCCGCTACGCGGCCCTCGGGGTGCCCGACGACGAGGGGTCGTTCGCCGAGTTCGTCGTCGAGGGCGTCTCGGAAGAGGAATGGGAGCGGATCGGCCCGCTGCCCCGCCAGCACGGCATGCTCGCCGCGATGCTGAAGGCCGACGCGCCGAAGCGCCTCAGCGACATCCGCAAGGAGGCCGAGTTCGAGGGCTGGCCGGTCGCGCACCCCGTCCTCAAGGACTTCCTCGGCGTGCCGATCCGCGACGGCGAGGACGTCCTCGGCATCATCTTCCTGGCCAACAAGCGCCGTCCGGGCGGTTTCACCCAGGACGACGAAGACCTGCTCACCCTGTTCGCCGCGCACGCCGCCATCGCGATGGCGAACGCCCGCCTGTACGAGCACAACCGCGAGCTGACGGTCGTCGCCGAACGCAACCGGCTCGCCCGCGAGCTGCACGACGCCGTCGCCCAGAAGCTGTTCTCGCTGCGGCTGACGGCCCGCACCGCGTCCGCGCTGGCCGAGCGCGACCCGGTCCGGACCGTCCAGGAGCTCCAGCAGGTGGAGCGGCTCGCCGCCGAGGCCCTCGCCGAGCTGCGCGCCGTCATCTTCGAGCTGCGTCCCGCCGATCTGGCGGACGGCCTCGTGGCGTCGCTGCGCAAGCACGTCGAGGTGCTCGACCGGGCGCACGAGGCCACGGTCCGCCTCTGCGCGGACGAAGCCGTCGTCCTGCCGGAGGGGCACGAGGCCGTCGCCTACCGCATCACCCAGGAGGCGCTCTACAACGCGCTGCGCCACGCCGGGGCGGGCACCGTGCAGGTCCGTCTCCGCACGGAGGAGGAGCGGGCAGTGCTTGAGGTCTCCGACGACGGCACGGGTTTCGACGCGTCCGAGGTGGAGCCCCAGGGCGGACTGGGTCTCACCTCCATGCGCGAGAGGGCGTACTCGATCGGCGGCGAGCTCACGATCGACGCCACGCCCGGCGGAGGCACGACCGTCCGGCTGGAGGTGCCGCTGTGAGCGCCGCGCGGGGAAAGATCAGGGTCCTGATCGCCGACGACCATCCGGTCGTCCGGCAGGGCCTGCGCACCTTCCTCGGCATCCAGGACGACATCGAGGTCGTCGGGGAGGCCGAGGACGGCACGTCGGCCGTGACACTGGCCGAATCCCTGGAGCCCGATATCGTGCTCATGGACCTCAAGATGCCGGGCGCCGACGGCCTGACCGCGCTGGCGGAGCTGCGGGCTCGCGGGGTGACGGCACGGGTCCTCGTCCTGACCAGCGTGACGGAACGCGGGCACGTGCTGCCGGCGGTCCAGGCCGGGGCGGCCGGGTACCTGTACAAGGACGTCGACCCGCAGGCGCTCGTCCAGGCGATCCGGGCGGTCAACGACGGGCACGTCCTGTTCGCGCCCGACGCGGCCGAGGCGATGCTGCGGGACGGGACGGCGGGTGGCGCGGGAGGGGACGACCGCGGCCTCGCCGCGCTGACCGAACGGGAACGGGAGGTGCTCGTGCACATAGCGCGGGGCAGGTCCAACCGCGAGATCGCCCGCGCCCTCGTGGTGTCCGAGAAGACGGTCAAGACGCACGTCAGTAATCTGCTCATGAAACTGGGAGTCCAGGATCGGACGCAGGCGGCGCTCTACGCGGTCCGGCACGGTGTCGGAAACACGAGTGCGGCCGGTGAAACCGGGAAGACCACTGCCCGCGGCTGATACAACTCCTCTGACAGGATCGTCATCGAAATTGGTATGAACGTAGCAATCAGGTACGCAGCAGGCAGCGACATCGGGTGCAACCGGGAGAACAACGAGGACTCCGGGTACGCCGGTGCGCGGTTGATCGCGGTCGCGGACGGCATGGGCGGCTATGCGGGCGGCGAGGTCGCGAGCTCGACCGTCATCGGCTCCCTGCGCTCGCTGGACACCGATGCCCATAAAGACGATCTTGTCGACATGCTGGGCCGCGCCGTGGCCGAGGCCAACGAGAAGTTGCGCATCGTCCGGGAGGAACGCCCCGACCTGAGCCGGATGGGCACCACGCTCACCGCCATGCTCTGGTCCGGCGAGTCCGTCGCGCTGGCGCACGTCGGAGACTCGCGCGGCTATCTGCTGCGCGACGGCGAGCTCTTCCAGATGACGCAGGACCACACAATGGACGAGCTGCTCAAGGCGGAGGCCGAGCAGGCCGGCCAGGTGGCCGACCCCGCCGAGACGTCCCGGCTCTCGCACGTGCTGTACCGGGTGCTGGACGGCCGCGACGACCGCGAGCCCGACCTGCGCCTGCGCGAGGCCCGCCTGGGCGACCGCTACCTCCTGTGCTCGGACGGCCTGAGCGGCCCGGTCGACGCGCAGAAGATCTACGAGGTGCTGTCCGCCGAGGCCGACCCGCAGCGCGCCGTCGACCGGCTGATCGAGCAGGCCCGCGAGAACGGCGGTCCCGACAACATCACCGCCGTCATCGCCGACGTCGTCGAGGCCGAGCACCTCTCCGGCGCCGAGGGCCCCGTCGTCGTCGGCGCCGCCGCCCAGGCCTGACCCCCGCCCCGGCCCTGCTCCCGGGCCGGACGGTCGGACCGGCCCGGACGCCGCGTGCCTTCGTCATGTCCCGGGCCGGACAGGGCGGCGTCGACGAGCGTTCCCCCCTCCGCGATGCCGCACGGGATGCTCGGCTTCCCCTCCGCCCCCGCACATCCCCGGCCGCCTACGGATCGCGGGCTCGCCACGTTCACCGAGCGCCGGAATCGGACGATTCATTCATGCTCTAACGCGAAAGAGTGCCCATATAGCTGGCGATTTGTCCTACTCTTGCCCGAGAGGTGGTGTCGCCTAGCGATGAGTAACGGTCCCGTAGCGGATCGTTGCCAGGACTTGACCCACCATAGGGTGCACCCGATATACGGGTCACTCACCTGTATGTCATCGAGGCGGAGGATTCGTTGGGGGGAGCGCCCGGGGCGGCGTCCGCCGGGGTACCGCAAGGTGCGCTCGGGAGGATCGTCAGCCGGACCCTCACCGCAGCGCGGCACAGACCCCTGGGTGTGGTGCTGCGCGTCGCGGCGATGGCCGTAGCGGCCGTCGGCGCGTCATGGATCCATCGCGTGAACGACCCCGGCGTGCTCTGTCCCCTGCGGGCGCTCACCGGAATCCCGTGTCCCCTGTGCGGGGGCACGACCGTGTTCATCGAGTTCGGCTCGGGCCGCCCCGGCCACGCCGTGCTCGCGAACCCGGTCGCGCTCACCGGCGCCGTCGCCGTCGCCACCGCACCGCTGGGACTGGGTGAACGGTGGTGGGCACTCCAGCCGAAGACCCGTGCCTGGATGCTCGGCACCGCCCTCGTGGGGTCGGAGCTGTGGCAGCTCGTCCGGTTCGGTGTTCTGCGGGTTTGAGCCGCGGTCGGTCCTCGGTCAGACTTGCGGAGCCCACCGGGTCCGGCGGGCGTCACATAACCACAGGGTCAATCTATAAGGAGCAAGTGTGGGCAACCCCTACGACCCGTACGGTCAGCAGCCGGGCTACGGGCAGCAACAGCCCGGGTACGGCCAGCAGCCCCCGGCCCAGCCCGGTTACGGCCAGCCCGGCGGGCAGCCCGGCTACGGCCAGCAGCCTCCGGCGCAGCCCGGGTACGGCCAGCAGCCCCCGGCCCAGCCGGGCTACGGCCAGCCCCCGGCGCAGCCCGGCTACGGCCAGCAGCCCCCGGCCCAGCCCGGTTACGGTGCGCCCTCGGCGCCGTCCCAGCCGGGTTACGAGGTGCACCACCACCACTACGGCTCGACCGGCCAGCTCGCCGAGTGGGGCTCGCGCGCCGGCGGCTACATCATCGACTACCTGATCTTCGCCGGTCCGGTGTTCGTGCTGTACATCCTGATGATCGTCCTCAGCAGCTCCGGCAGCAGCGGCGCGGCGCTGTTCGGGCTCCTGCTCATGCTGATCGGCGCGGCCATCTCCATCGCGGGCGGCCTGTGGATCTGCTACCAGGAGGGCACCACCGGCCAGTCCATCGGCAAGCGCCAGATGGGCATCCGCCTCGTCAGCGCGCAGACCGGCCAGCCCATCGGCTTCGGCATGGCGTTCGTGCGCAAGCTCGCGCACATCGCCGACGGCGCCGTGTGCTACCTCGGCTACCTCTGGCCGCTGTGGGACGAGCGCAAGCAGACCTTCGCCGACAAGATCTGCAACACCATCGTGGTCCGCGCCTGACCCACGACCCACGAGAGCGGGGCGCCCCACCGGGGCGCCCCGCTTCGCGTTGCAGGGACCGCTCCGCTAGCGCTCCGCTCCAGAAACCGGTTGTTTCACTGTGGGGGGCGACCCCCCACACCCCCCGGCAAGAGCGGGTCCGATCCGGTTCCCTGCGCTCCGCTAGCGCTCCGCTCCGGAAACCGGTCGTTTCACTGTGGGGGGCGACCCCCCACACCCCCCGGCAAGAGCGGGTCCGATCCGGTTCCCTCCGCTCCGCTAGCGCTCCGCTCCAGAAACCGGATCGAACGCACTATTACAAGCCGCCACCAGGGCGCGGCGGACCGCGCCGTCCAGCAGGCGGAGGGCCTCGTCGCGGCGCCTCATCTGGTCGGCGCTGAGGCCGCGGTCGTCCATCTGCCTGGCGAGGTCGACGACGAGGGAGAGGCGGCCGGCGAGAGCGGCGACGCGGTGGGCGCGGGGCGGGTAGCCGGGGGCCAGCGGATGGTCGCCGCGGTCGGGGTCGCGCAGGTCGACCAGCGCGTCCGCGATCTCGGGCGGCACGCCGGCGAAGTCGTCGACGGCCAGCAGCGCCTCGGTGGCGTCCCGCATGGCGAGGGTGAGCCGGTGGTCGGCCTCCGCCAGGGACGGGACGTCGGGCGGGGCCGCCGACGCGTCGTGCGTCGTCCAGCGGACGCCGACGTAGGACGAGCCGCGCCGGTCCACCGAGGGGACGAGCCCCATCGCCCGCCCGTCGAGGACGGCGACGACGGCGGCGCCCGCATCGATCGCCGCGCGGTTGAAGGACGGCGGCCCGGTCAGCCCCAGCGGGTCGCCCGGTTCCGGCAGCGCCAGCCGCAGCGCAGCGAGCCCGCCGACGCGCAGGTCGCCGAGGCCGCGCCGCAGCGTCACCTCGGCGGGCTCGCCACCGACGATCTGCGGGCCCGCGCTCTTCTCGATCTCGTCGACCGCCTCGTCCAGGCCGACGTGCCCCGTCAGCCAGGCATTGCCCCAGGCGACGAGGGCGATCGCGACGGCCCTGCTCATACGTCCGTGCTCATTCTCGGTCTCGTGCGTTCCGTAATGGGCATGCGATCCACGATAAGCGCTCAGATCGCCGGTGCCACCGCACGTAAGGGACCTCTCGCGTTGCGGGCGGGTACCGGAGGCGGACTCCGGGTGCGCTCCCGGGGGCCACGGACGCCCCGAATCGCATAGGTTCTTTCCTGCAAGCGGGAGCACGGACCACCGGATTGGGGACGAAGGCGCGCGATGGCAGGCGAGGTACTTCAACTCCGCGGAGTCGGGGTCAGGCGCGGCGCGGCCGCCCTTCTGCAGGACGTCACGTGGACGGTGAACGAGGGCGACCGGTGGGTCATCGTCGGTCCGAACGGCGCGGGCAAGACCACGTTGCTGCAGGTCGCCGCCGCGATGCTGCATCCCACCGAGGGCAGCGTCGAGATCCTGGAGGAGGAGCTCGGCCGCACCGACGTGTTCGAGCTCCGTCCCCGCATCGGCCTCGCCAGCTCCTCCCTCGCGGAGAAGGTCCCGGCCGGTGAGACGGTCCTCGACCTCGTGCTGACCGCCTCGTACGCGATCCTCGGCCGCTGGCGGGAGGAGTACGACTCCACCGACCTCGACCGGGCGGTGGCACTGCTCGACGCCCTCGGCTGCGCCGACCTGATCCGCCGCACGTTCAGCACGCTGTCGGAGGGCGAGCGCAAGCGGGTCCAGATCGCCCGCGCGCTGATGCCCGATCCCGAGCTGCTGCTGCTGGACGAGCCCGCCGCCGGTCTCGACCTCGGCGGCCGCGAGGACCTCGTCGCCCGCCTCGCCGCCCTCGCCGACGACCCTGCCGCGCCCGCCATGGCGATGGTCACCCACCATGTGGAGGAGGTCCCGGAGGGCTTCACCCACGCGCTGCTCCTGCGCGGCGGCGGGATCGTCGCGCAGGGCAAGGTGGACGAGGTCTTCACCCCCGAGCATCTGTCGGAGACCTTCGGGCTTCCGCTCGCCATCGACCGCCAGAACGGCCGCTGGTACGCCCGCTCGGCCCGCTGAATCGGGTCAGCACGCCACATAACACCCCCCGACCGGTGGGGCTCCGCGGCGGGTTCCCTACGATGTGCGCACCGTCGGGAACTCGGAGCAAGGGGATGGGGCGGACGTGAATCTGCTGGACGCGGTCGCCGTCTTCGCGGCCGGTGTGGCCGCCGGAGGCATCAACACCGTCGTCGGGTCCGGCTCCCTGATCACCTTCCCGACCCTGGTCGCGCTCGGCTACCCGCCCGTGGTCGCGAACATCTCCAACAACATCGGGCTCGTCCCGGGCGGCGTGACGGGCGCCTACGGCTACCGCCACGAGCTGAAGGGGCAGCGCGGCCGGCTGACGCGGCTCGCCACCGGCTCCTTCATCGGGGCGGTGATCGGCGGCCTGCTCCTGCTGGGCCTGCCTCCCGAGGCGTTCAACGTCATCGTCGTCGCGCTGATCATCATCGCGCTGGTGCTCGTGGTCGTGCAGCCGCGCCTGCAGAAGTGGATGCTGCGGCGCCGCGAGGGTGAGCACCGCCCCCACGGGGGCCCGGCGCTGTGGGTCGGCGTGCTCCTCGCGGGCATGTACGGCGGCTACTTCGGCGCCGCGCAGGGCATCATCCTCATCGCCCTCCTCGGCATCATGCTGGACGACGACCTCCAGCGCCTGAACGCGGGCAAGAACGTCCTGTCGGCCGTCGTGAACGGCACCGCCGCGATCCTGTTCACGCTCATGTGGCTGCTCGGCCGCGCCGAGATCAACTGGTGGGTCGTCCTGCTCATCGCCGCCGGGTCCACCTGCGGAGGCATGATCGGGGCCTCGGTCGGCCGCCGCATCCCGCCGTTGGCGCTGCGCGCCGTCATCGTCGTCGTGGGCGTCGTCGCGATCGTCAATCTTCTCGCCTGACCAGGGGTTTCGCCCTGTTTGTAACGGTTGCCGACCTGATGTTCCGGGTATAAGTCGAATATACGTTCGACTACCGGAGGTTCGCGCGGATGAAGGGCGACAGGGTCGAGATCGTGATCGACGCCGGGGGCGAGGGGACGCGGACGTACGAGGTCGCGGCGAGCCGGGCGGGGCGCCGCGTGGAGGTCGCGACGCGGCGCGGCGTCGTGGAGGTCAGCGAGGTCACCCGGACGGGCACGCCCGTCCGCACGGCCCGCTTCATGGCGAGCCGGGTGCTGGCCCTGGTGGAGCACCCCGTGGCCACCGACGGCGCCGAGCCCCCCGGCTGACCGCGGACCGGCGGCCGCCGGGCACTGCCCGGTCCCGGCGCCGCCGGCCCCCCGGTCAGGAGTTGCGCCGGGTCTCCGGAGCGGCGTTCCGCGGGCCGGGGATCAGGGTCGCGTAGACGATGACGTTGTCCAGGTAGTGCCCCCGCTTGCGGTCGAACTTCCCGCCGCAGGTGATCAGGCGCAGTTCCGGCCCGGCCTGCTGTCCGTAGACGCTGTCGGCGGGGAACCTGTCCTTGTCGACGCGCTGGATCCGGTCGATGCGGAAGGCAGGTGACGTGCCGTCCCCGCGGACGACCTCGATCCTGCGGCCCGGACGGAGTGCTCCGAGGCTGTAGAAGGCGCCGGGGCCGGTCTTGGAGTCGACGTGGCCGACGAGCACGCTGTTGCCGTCCTCGCCCGGCGTCGGGCCCTCCTTCCACCAGCCCACCTCCCGGACGCGGCTGAGCGGCGGCACGCCGAGCGTCCCGTCCCGCTCGGTGGCGACGGGACGGATCGGCGCGTCGACCTTGATGGACGGTATTTTGATCCGTTTCGGAATCGACCGCGGAAAGGCGATGGCGGGTGTCGGCTCCGCGCTTCTGGGGCCGGGCAGTACGAGATCCGAGGACGGCGGTTGCGGCGGCGGACCGGCGTGGTCGCGCACCAGTCCGACGACGAACATCGCGGTCCCCGTCGCGATGAGCGCGGCGGCCAGCCGATACGGGGTCCGGCTCGGCCGGCCGTCGCGCCTTCTCCTGTCCATGGGCTCAGGAAACGCCCTTCACCTGGCGGCGACGGGTGACGACGGCGATGCCGCCGCCCAGGGCGAGGACTCCGGCGCCGGCGCCGGCCAGCATCGGGAAGCCCGCCATCGAGGTGCCGCCGCCACCGGCGCGGACCCCGCCCACCGGGTGGCCCGACCGGAGGTACTTGCTGGAGACCCACTTGCCGATCCAGGCCTGCGGGACGCCGCCGTACAGCCGGACCCAGCCGTTCTTGCTCTTGCAGTCCGCGTTGACGCGGGTGCCGTACTTCAGGGTGCCGACCTGCGGGTACTTCACGCCCGGGCCGGTGCGGACCGCCAGGCCGTGCTTGGCGACGGCGGTGTACCCGCAGCCGAGCGGCTTGAGGTAGGTCCGGGAGACCCACTTGCCGATCCAGGCCGACGGGACGCCGCCGCGCAGCTGGGTCCAGCCGCTGTTCTTGCAGTCCGCGGTGATGTGGGCGCCGTACTTCAGGGTGCCGACCTGGTGGAACTTCACGCCCGGGCCCATGCGGACCGCCAGGCCGTGCTTGGCGGTGACCGCGTACCGGCAGGCCGGGAGCGGGGCGGCCGCCTGGTTCACGGTGGTCGCCGCCTCGGTGGTGTGCGCGGTGGCCGCGCCGGCGACCGCGCCGCCGGACAGCAGCGTCAGTCCGCTCGCCGCACCGGCCACGGCGAGTGCCATGCCGGTTCGCGTGCTCGTCCTCATACTTCCCCCCACGAAATGATCTTCGATGCCGGAGGTGTCCGGCATGGTTTCCTTGATCACGCTTCCCGAGGGGAATTCCACGCATGTCGTCCAGGTCGCAAACATTGGGTTTAGTGATCAGTGCCCACCGTGAAGGCTTTGTCGCAGAACGGCCAATTGCAATCTTCATACCGCTGGCGAAAGCCACATAGTGGACAACTATTCCCCCTCTTAAGGGGTCAATATGGGAAAACCAGATGATCTCCCCAGCGTTCGGACATGCGGCCGCAAGCCCGGAAGGCGGCGGGGCCGTGTGAGGCGCGCGTGCGGGCATGCGCGAAGGCGCCCGCGCGCCTGCGCGAGCGCCTTACGCGGGAGAGGTCAGGTCGGGCGGACCTGGAGGGTGCCCTCCTCGGTCACGCGGGTCTCGAAGGACGGCTGGCGGGCCGTGGCCGGGCCGTGGACGACGGAGCCGTCCGCCACGCGGAACGTGCTGCCGTGCCACGGGCACACGACGCAGGCGTCGGCCTCGTCGTCGGTGAGGATGCGGCCCTGGTGGAGCGGTCCGGCGAGGTGGCTGCAGCGGTCGGCGAGGACGTGCACCTCCTCGCCCCGACGCAGCACGAACAGGTCGATGTAGCCGAGGCGCCGGGAGACGGGCCACCCGTCCGGGAGGTCCTCGACGGCGCACAGGTCGTGCCATCCGAGGGGGACCAGGTGGGCGAGCTGGTCGGCGTGGCTGGCGCCGGCGGCCTGCCGGAACGCCAGGTGCCCGCCGAGGTAGGCGCCCGCGACGAGGGCGCCGAGGCCCGCGAAGCCGAACGCGCGCCCGGCGGCGTCCCGGCCCTGGTAGCGGGCCACGAACGACGCCGAGTACAGCATGCTCGCGGTGGCCGTACCGGCGGCGTGGACGAGCCCGACGCGCTGCTGCTCGCGGTGCAGGGCGGACCAGTCGGCGATGCCGGTGAGGACGGTCGGGACCGCGCCGGCGAGCCCGGCGGCGACCAGCACCTGCGAGGCGCGCCGCGTGCCGGGCATGAGGTCCAGCACGGCGGCCGACATCCACAGCCCGATGGGCAGGTCGGTGAGCGGCGGATGGGCGGGGTGGCCGACCGGGACGCCGTGCAGGGCGTCCTTGAGCGGCCCTGGACGCAGGACCCGCCGCACGGCCCCGGAGATCGTCCGGATGGGGCGGTCCAGGGCGCGGGCGTGCTCCAGCCCCTCGGTCGCGTCGGCCAGCCGCGCGGTCGCCTGGGGGCTCGTCCCACGCCGGAAGATGTTGACCCGTCGGTTCATGCCCCTCCTCCGCGGTCCTGATGGGACGCCTGTTGCGACCCTAGTCTCCCGCGTTCCTCCGCGGCCAGTCATACCTACCTGGTGCCGGGAGGGGCTAAACAACGGCTCAGCGCGCCGCCTCCAGGGTGACGGGGACTCCGTTGAGGACCGCGTTGCCCGAGAGCGGGTCGATCTCCTGCTCGTCGGTGACCGCGTTGACGTTCACTCCCGCGTGCCGGCTCGCCACCCGCGTCCTCGTCCCGGGGCGGTCGTGGCCCCATCCGTGCGGCAGGCTGACCACCCCGGCCATGATCGTGTCGGTGGGCTCGGCGACGGCCTCCACCGCGCCCGCCCGGGACGTCACGCGGACGGTGTCGCCCGCGGCGACGCCGAGCCGCTCGGCGTCGGCGGGGTTGAGCTGGAGGGTGCAGGTGTTGGAGCCGCGCACCAGCTCGGGGACGTTGTGCAGCCAGCTGTTGTTGGACCGCAGGTGGCGGCGCCCGATCAGGACCGTCCCGCCGGACGTCCCCGGGTCGCGCAGGGCGGAGCGCAGGCGGTCGACGTCGGCGGCGCACGTGGACGGGCACAGCTCGATCCGGCCGGACGTGGTGCACAGGACCTCGTCCAGGCGCGGCTTGAGCGCGCCGAGGTCGAGGCCGTGCGGGTGCTCGGTGCGCAGCCGCGTGAGCGTGAGGCCGGTGGGCTCGGCGCCGAACCCGTCGCCGTAGGGGCCGAGGCGGAGCATCATGTCGAGCCGCTGCTCGGTGAGGGTGCCGGTGTCGAGCATCTTGCGCAGCTCGTCGGGCTCGCGGCCGTGCACCGGGGAACCGGGGATCGCGACGGCCTTCGCCAGCGTCGACTTGATGATCATCTCGTCGAGCAGGGCGGGGTCGCCGTCCGTGCCGGAGGCGGCCATGGCGAGCCGAGCGAGGAGCTCGGCCTCGCTGGGCCGCCCGTCCGGCAGCGGGACGACCGGCGGCGAGTAGCGCGCGTAGTCGCGGACGGCGAGCCCGGTCAGCGCGATGTCGTAGTGCGGGGTCTGCGCGGGGCGCGGCGGCGGCAGCACCACGTGGGCGTGCCGCGTCGTCTCGTTCAGGTAGGGGTCGATGCTGACCATGAACTCCAGGCCGGCGAGCGCGCGGTCGAGCCGGGCCGCGTTCGGCGCCGACAGGGCCGGGTTGCCGCCGATCGTGATCAGCGCCCTGACCTGCCCCTCGCCGGGCGTCTCGATCTCGTCCGCGAGCGTCGCGACGGGCAGCTCGCCGTTGACCTCGGGCAGTCCGCGCACGCGGCTGCGCCACCGCGCGGTCGTGAACGGCTTCTTGCGCCGGTACACCGGCGCGTGGGCGGGCCGCGGGAACATCGCGCCGCCCGGCCGGTCGAGGTTCCCGGTGAGGACGTTCAGGACGTCCACGAGCCAGCTGTTCAGCGTCCCGTAGGCCTGCGTGCACGTCCCGATGCGGCCGTAGACGGCGGCGCGGTCGGCGGCGGCCAGCTCGCGCGCCGTCCTGCGGATCACCGCGGCCGGGACGCCGGTGGCGTCCGCGACGTCCTCGGGGGCGAAGTCGACGGCGAGGGCGCGCAGGTCGTCCAGGCCGTTGACGCGCCCGGCCAGGTGCTCGGCGGACCTGACCAGGTCCTCGGCGAACAGGGTGTGGACGAGCGCCATCAGGAAGAACGCGTCCGTCCCCGGGCGGATGAAGACGTGCTCGTCGGCGAGGGCGGCCGTCCGCGTCCGGCGCGGGTCGACCACGGTGATCTTGCCGCCGCGGGCCCGGATCGCCTTGAGCCGGCCCGGGAAGTCGGGCGCGGACGCGAGGCTGCCGTTCGACTCCAGCGGGTTCGCGCCCAGCATGAGCAGGTGCTCGGTGCGGTCGAGGTCGGGCACGGGGATCGCCAAAGGGTCGCCGAACATGTGCCCGCACGCCACGTGCTTCGGCATCTGGTCGGCGGTGCTCGCCGTGTAGAGGTTGCGGGTGCCGAGCGCCTTCACGACCGCGCTCCCGTACAGCGGCCCGGCGATCGAGTGGGCGGTCGGGTTGCCGATGTAGACGGCGACGGCGTCGCGCCCGTGCCGCGCGACGACCTCCGACAGCCCGCGCCTGACGGCCTCGAACGCTTCGTCCCACCCTGCGGTCTCCCCCGCCACGAGCGGCTCGGCCAGCCGGTCGGGGTCCCCGTCGAGGCTCCCGAGCGTCGCCCCCTTGGGGCAGATGAAGCCCTTGCTGAACGGGTCCTTCTCGTCCCCGCGGACACGCTTGACCGTCCCCGCCTCGTCGAGGGTCAGTTCGAGCCCGCACAGGGCTTCGCAGAGGGGGCAGGTGCGGAAGGCCGTGCGGTCGCCCATCGGGACACTCCTTGTGAACGGGACCGTCTCCCCATCATGACCCGCCCGTCCGCGCGGACGCCATGGCCGGGCATGGCCCATAAAGGCACAACGGAGTTACTTTGCCACAAAGCCCCATTTGCCAACCGCGGGCCCCCGGTTCGCCCGCCCCGGGACCGCCGGGCCGCTCACACCGCGTCCGGTGATCTTCTGGAGCCGCAGGCCGCCCGCGGTGTCACACGCCTTCCAACTCCGAGAACGCCACGTTCACCTTCATCCCCTCAGGCAGTTCGGTGCTGAGGACACGATGATGGACGGCGGCGAGCTGGTAGCTGCGGCCCGACCAGTCGAGCCGGTACTCCTCCACAACGCTGATCGCTTCGCTGGCGTCCAGGACGACGATGAGGTATACGGGGATGCGCTGTCCCGCGTATTCCGCCTTCTTGTCCTGGAAATCGCGCTGCCTGCTGTCCGCTCCCGCGATCTCCACGGTCGTGAAGACATTCGCGCTCGTCAGCCTTGCCGTTCCTTCCAGGCAGTACAGAACGCTGATGTCGGGGCGGCGCATGGTGAACCACTGCCCTTTGTCGGATCCATGAGCGTTCTGCTCGACGTAGAACATGTCGGTGTCCGGCAGCACATCGATGCACGGCCCGCCGCTCGGCCGGGCGTCCACGAGGGCGCGGGTGAGATTTCGCAGGATGCGCTGGTGCCTGGGCGACGGTGACGCACAGACGACGACGGCTCCGTCCACCACCTCGATCGACCTGCACACCTCCGCGGGCAGCGCCTCGTACTCCTCCTCGGTGACCAGGAGGCTGTAAGGGTCTGTCGCCCACGCGGGAAGGGGCATGATCATGCTCCTCGGTATGTGGTCCGGTACCTGGCCAGAGCCTATACGCGGCCGGGCCTGCGACGAGGGAGGACGCATGCGCGGGCGGAGGGGGAGCGGCCGGTGGGAGGTGGTCCGGCCGCTCCCCCCGGTGAGGGGGTGCCCCGAGGCCGGGCGTCCCCTCCGGTGGTGGTCAGTCGCCCTCGACGGCGGGACGGCACGCGGGGCACAGGCCCCGGAAAGTGACCTCGGCCGCCTCGATCCGGAAGCCGGTGCCGGCCGGCGGCTCCAGGCAGGGGGCGTGCGCCGCGGCGCGGTCGGCGTCCTCGGCCGCTCCGCAGCTCCGGCACACCAGGCGGCGGGTGTCGCCCACGCGGCCCTCCGGACGGGCCGGGCTCGCCACGGTCATCGGGTGCGGGGCCTCGGCGTCTCGGATGCGGTCATGCGGGTCAACCTATCCCCGTAAACAAGAACGGCTCAAGACAAAGACTCGTGCGTCTTTGTCAGGGCTCGGCGCGCTCGTGGCATGCTGGGCCGACCCGACGCGGAGGTCCATGGGGGGCCGGACGGAGGCGAGGCGATGGCCATGCGGGGGAAGACGGGCTTGCGGGGAACGGCGGTCCTGGTCGCGGCCGGGGTGGCGCTGGCCGCGGCGGCGTGCGGCGGATCCGACAAGTCCAAGGCGGAGGGCGCCACGCCCCCGGCGTCGCCGAAAGGCCAGGGGCAGGGCGGGGACGGGACGCGGCAGCCCAAGGCCGCCAAGCAGCCGATCCTGATCGCCTTCGGCGGCGACACGCACTTCGAGGGGTCGCTGCGGGGGCGGCTGGCCAACCCGTCCACCGCGCTCGGGCCGGTCGCCAAGCAGCTGCGCGCCGCGGACCTCGCCATGGTGAACCTGGAAACGGCGATCACGACGGGTGGTACGCCCGCGCCCGGCAAGCAGTTCACCTTCCGGGCGCCGGCCACCGCGTTCACGGCCCTGAAGGCGGCGGGCGTGGACGTGGCCTCCATGGCCAACAACCACGGCATGGACTACATGGAGGGCGGCCTGCGCGACTCCCTGGCCGCCATCAAGCGCAGCCGGTTCCCGGTGGTCGGCATCGGCAAGAACGCGGATGCCGCCTACCGCCCGTACCGCGTCACCGTGAAGGGCAACAGGATCGCCATCGTCGGCGCCACGCAGGTGCTGGACGACAACCTGATCCAGGCGTGGACGGCCACCGACGCCAAGGGCGGCCTCGCCTCCGCCAAGGACATCCCGCGCATGGTGAAGGCGGTGAAGGAGGCGCGCCAAGGATCGGACGTCGTCATCGTGCACCTGCACTGGGGCGCCGAGCTGAAGGGGTGCCCGCTGCCCCGGCAGCAGGAGCTCGCCAAGGCGCTCGTCGAGGCGGGTGCCGACGTGGTGGTCGGTGGACACGCGCACATCCCGCTGGGCGGCGGCTACATGAACGGCGCCTACGTCCACTACGGCATGGGCAACTTCGTGTTCTCCTCGGCGCGGGGCCAGACGGCGAAGTCGGGCGTGCTGTTCCTCAAGGTCGTGAACGGCAAGGTCACCAAGGACAAGTGGAGCCCCGCCCTCATCTCCGGCGGCATCCCCATCCCGATGAAGGGCGCCGCCGCCAAGGCGGAGGTCCAGCGCTGGAACGGCCTGCGTTCGTGCACCGGCCTTAGCGCGCGCCCTTCCTGAGGTAACTCTCTGGACAGGCCGCTTGAGGGGCGTAGTTTCACGGGAAACGGGCTCCTAGGGACAGGCGGGCGGGCTGATGCGTGACCAGCGGGTGAGGTCGGGCGAGATCGAGCTGGCCGTGCGGGTGCGGGGCGTGGAGAACCGGCCGACGGTCGTGCTCGTCCACGGCTACCCCGACACCGGCGCGATGTGGGACGAGGTCGCCGAGCGGCTCGCCGGGCGGTTCCGCGTCGTCGCCTACGACGTGCGAGGGGCCGGCGCGTCCGGCGCTCCCGCCGACCCGCTGGACTACCGGCTGGACGCGCTCATGGGCGACCTGGAGGCCGTCCTGGACGGCGTGGGCGCCGACGAGCCCGTCCACCTGGTGGGGCACGACTGGGGCTCGGTGCAGGGCTGGGAGGCCGTCATCGGGGACCGGCTGCGCGGCCGCATCGCCTCGTTCACCTCGATCTCCGGGCCGGACCGGCGGCACATGGCCCGCTGGGCCAGGGAGGCCGTCCGGTCCGGGCCGCGGGGCGTCGCGGAGGTGCTCGGGCAGGCGCGGCGCAGCGTCTACATGCCGGTCCTGATGGCGCCCCGGGCGGGCGAGGCCGCGGCCCGGGTGCTCGCGGCCGGGTTCGGCCGGACGATGCGGCTGCGCGAGGGCACCGAACCGCGCTCCGGGCATCCGGCCGGCACGCTGGCCGCGGACGCCCGCAACGGGCTCGGCCTGTACCGCGCCAACATGGGCCGCGCCGGCGCGGGCCGGGGCGCGGGCCGGGGCGAGGGCACGTCCGGGGACGGGCGGACGGACGTCCCCGTCCAGCTCATCGTCCCCGTCAAGGACCGCTACGGCTCGCAGTCGCTCCTGCTGTCCGCGCGCGGGCCCGTGGAGCGCCTGTACGTACGGCGCGCACCGGCCGGGCACTGGGTTGCGCGCAGCCATCCCGATCTCGTCGCCCGCTGGATCGGCGAGTTCGTGGAGCACATCGAGGGCGGGCCGGAGACCCCTGGCCTCGCCCACGCGCGCGCGGCAGGACGTCCCGGCAAGGACTTCGGCGGCGACCTCGTCGTCGTCACGGGGGCGGGCAGCGGGATCGGACGCGCCACCGCCCACGCCTTCGCCGCCGAAGGCGCCCGCGTGGTCGCGGCGGACATCGACGAAGGCGCCGCCAAGCGAACGGTCGATGAGATCCAGGCGGCCGGCGGCGAAGCGCACGTCTACGGGGTCGACGTGGCCGACGCCGAGGCGATGGAGCGGTTCGCCGACTACGTCCGGGACGTGTTCGGCGTGCCCGACATCGTGGTGAACAACGCGGGCATCGCCATCGCGGGCTCCTTGCTCGACACGTCCGAGGAGGAGTGGAACCGCATCCGCTCCATCAACCTGGACGGCATGTACCGGGGCTCCCGCCTGTTCGGCCGCCAGATGGTGGAACGCGGCGAGTGGGGCCACATCGTCAACCTCTCGTCGATGGCCGCCTACCTGCCCAGCCCGGAGATGCCCGCCTACGGCGCCACCAAGGCCGCCGTCCTGCAGATGACCGAGGGCCTCCGGCTCGACCTCGACCGCTACGGGATCGGCGTCTCGGCCATCTGCCCCGGGGTGATCGATACGCCCATCGTCGGCAGGACCCGTTTCGTCGGGTTGCCGCGCGGCGCGGAGACCGAGCTGCGCGAGCGGCTCGGGCGGGCGTCCGAGCGCCGGGGATTCGCGCCGGAGAAGGTCGCGCGGGCCATCCTGCGGGCCGTCCGGCAGGACAGGCCGGTGGTGCACGTGACCGCCGAGGCGCGCTTCGGCCGCGCGCTCTCCCGCGTGTCGCCCACCGCGAACAGGGCCCTGGCCCGCATCGGGCGCCGCGCCGGGGACCGCATCCTGGCGGGCCTCGAGCGGGACTGACTCAGGTCCGCATCAGGGTCTGCGAGGGCGTCTCCCCGAAGCGCTGCCGGTAGTGGGCGGCGAAACGGCTCATGTGGAGGTATCCGGCGGCCCCGGCGACGTCGGTGATGGTGCGGGGCCCGGGCCGGGCGACGGTGAGCGCGGCGCGGGCGCGGTCGAGCCGCACGCCGCGCAGGAGCTGCGTCGGCGTCAGGCCCCACTCGGTCTGGCAGACGGCCTGGAGCTGCCGGACGCCGAGCCCCACGGCCGCCGCGATGTCCGTGACCCCGATCGGGCGGTGGTGGTGCGCCTCGACCCACTCCCGGATGATCCCGGCCAGATGGTGGGGGACCCGGCCGGCGGGCTCCGCGAGGCTCGGCGTGCCCGTGTGCGGCAGGCCGAGGAGGACCGCCGTGAGCAGCGACTCCTCCAGGCTGCGCTCGGCCAGCGGATGGAGCCCGCCCTGCGCCGCCGCGTCGTCCAGGACGTCGCACACGTACCGCCAGGTGCGTTCGACGATCGAGGACGGCACGAGGCCCTGCTCGCCGGGGTCGTGGAAGCGCAGCGGCGCGGTGTGGTCGCGTCCGAGATGGGCGCCCAGATGGTCGGCGAGCCGCCCGGTGCTCGTCGCGATGACCAGGCAGCCGTCCGTCGGATGCGGCGTCATCCGCATCGCCTCGTCGTGCGAGAGGACGAGGCTGCCCCCGGCGGTCTCGCGGCGCTTGGAGGCCCGGTACTCGACGCCCATGGGCGCGATCGGCGCGCACATGGCGAAATGGCCTTCCGTGGGCGGTGTGTCGACGATGACGCCGCCGCCCCCGTACCGCACCCAGACGAGGTTCACCGATCCCACGCCGAGGGCGTTGACCAGGCCGTCCATCGGCACGTCGGGTTCGAGTGCCTGGAGGTCGTGGCCGACGGCGAACGGTTCGACCGTGTCGTGCAGGACTCCGATGTCCTTGCTGACGACGCGCCGATGGGCGGACAGGGGCGGCTTTGTCGCGGTTGAAGTCATCGTCCTGGTGGGGGAGCCGTTTCCTGATGGGCGACGGGCAGAACACCTCGGGCGCGCAGCCGCGGCATGACCTCGGCGGCGAAGTAGCCCAGTTCGTCAGCGTAATTGAGGAACGACAGAGCGATACCGTCGAATCCCGCACGAGCGAAGTCCGCGAGGCCGTCCGCGACGTCGTCGGGGTCGCCGACCAGCGGGCAGCTGCCGTGCCCGGCCGCGAACCTGTCCCGGTACACCTGGAGCATCTCCGGTGTGAACGACTGCGCGTGCAGCCCCTGCAGCCGCATCACCTCGTCGACGGCGGGCCAGTCGGCGTGCTCGTCGGCGTAGTAGTGCAGGAAGTCCTCGGCCTCCGCCCTCGTGGGGCGGCACACGACATGGCCGAGCGTGAAGACGCCGACCTCCCGGCCGTGGGAGGCGGCCTCGGTGCGGATGGCCTTCACGATCTCGGCCCCGTCCTCCGGGCCGCCGACGACCGTGAACGCCCGGTCGGCGTTGCGCGCGGCGAACGACCGCCCCTGCGCGGACGACCCGGCGTTGATGACGGGGAGGCTGTGCCCGTTGTACGGCTTGGGCCTGCCCACCACATGCTTGAGCTGGAAGAACCGCCCCTCGTGGTCGAACGGCTCGTCGCTCGTCCAGATGCGCCTGACGACGTCCCACCACTCCTGCGCGAGGGCGTAGCGCGTGTCGTGGTCGCCTGGCAGCGTGAGGCCGAACATCTCGTATTCGGGAGCGTGCCAACCGGCCACGATGTTCAGCCCGACCCGTCCCTTGCCGAGGTGGTCGGCGGTCGCGAGCTGCTTGGCCGCGACGACGGGATGGTGGAACGCGGTGTGGACGGTGGTGAACACGCGGAGCCGGCTCGTCTGGGCGAGGAGCCCGGACGCCCACACCAGCGGGTCGAGGGCGCTGCGGTGGAAGTCGGTGTCCGGCCCCCAGTCGGTCCAGCGCGCGACCGGGAGGAGGAAGTCGATGCCGACCTCGTCCGCGATCCGCGCGAGCCGCAGGTTCTCGTCCCAGGTCGCATGCCATCGCTCTGGTGCGGTCGTGATGGCGAGCCCTGATTCGGTGTTGGGGGAGAACAAACCGAGTTGGAAACCCATGCAGAACCTTTCCCGTCAAGCGTGTCCGGTGTCACCGGTCCGGTCGTCGCGCCCAGTATCCGAAGGCGTCACCGCGCTGGGCAACGCGGTGACATAGAGTGGCCGCCATGCAGGCGCGCGTCCTCACGTTCAACACCCTGTTCAAGGGCGAGGCCCGGGCCCGGATGGGTGTGCTGGCCGAAATGATCGAGCGGTCGGACTACGACGTCGTCTGCCTGCAGGAGGTCATCTCGTGGCGGGTCCTGAGCCTGCTGCGCCGCGCCGCGCCCTCGTATGCCCACGTCGCTTACGCGCCGCTCTTCCCGCTCGTGCGCGGCGGGCTGGTGACGCTCTCCCGCCATCCGGTGACCCGTCGCCACTTCGTGCCATACGTTCCGGCCCGTCCGGCCCGTCCCGAATGGCTGCTGGGCAAGGGCGCCCTGTTCACCCGGATCCGGCTCCCCGGCGGCCACCTGACCGTCGTGAACACCCACCTGTCGGCGAACCTCGACATGGACTGGTCCCCGTCCAACGTCTACACGCGGGTCGAGCAGGCGGAGCTGCGCCGGCTGGCGGCCGCCGTCGACCGGATCCCGAAGGCGGAGCCGCTGGTGGCGATGGGCGACTTCAACGTCCCCCGCGACTCCCCCTACTTCGCGGACTTCGTCTCGGCCACCGGGCTGCGGGACGCATTCGGCGGCGACACGGAACCGACCTTCCGCCCCGACTACGCGGAGATCGGCGCCATTGACCAGCTCCTGGTCAGGCCGGGGATGGAGGCGAAGACGCGCCTGGTCTTCAAGGAGAAGGTCAGGCTCCCCAGCGGCCGCTCGACCGTCCTGTCCGACCACTACGGGATCGAGGCCTCTCTCACCGCCGCGGCCACGGTCGGCTAGCCGTCCTTGCGGGCCACGGCCGTCCAGCCGGCGTCGGTGATGTACTCGCCGCCGTAGGGGCGCCATTCGTGCAGGCGGACGACGCCCGGGTCCAGGATGGTGAGGCCGTCGAGGAGCGCCGTCACCTGGTCGCGGGTCCTGGCCACCAGGCTCGCGCTCGCCGACTGCGCCCGGTAGGTCTCCCCGACCTGCACGTTGCGCTGCTCCTCCAGCGCCGCGTGGGACAGGATGACGTGGCTGCCCGCGGGCAGGGCGTCGGTGAAGCGCCGGACGAGCGCGGCCGGGTTCTCCTCGTCATGGAGGAAGTGCAGGACGGCGACGAACAGCACGCAGAGCGGACGCCGGAAATCGATCAGCGCGTGCACCTGCGGATCGTCCAGCACCGTGTCCGGCTCGCGCATGTCGGCCTGGACGATCGCGGTCAGTTCGTCCGTCGCGACCAGCGCCCGCGCGTGGACGGTCACCATCGGATCGTTGTCGACGTACACGACCCGCGCGCCGGGCCGCTCCTCCCGGGCGATCTCGTGCACGTTGCCCTGCGTTGGCAGGCCGGTGCCGATGTCCAGGAACTGGTCGATGCCGAGCCCGGCCACGTGGCGGACGGCGCGCTGGAGGAACGCGCGGTTCGCGCGGGCGACCCCCTCGACCGTGGGGAGCGCCTGCGCGACCGCCTCCGCCGCGGCGCGGTCCGAGGCGTAGTTGTCCTTGCCGCCCAGGAAGTAGTCGTACATGCGGGCCACGCTCGGTGTGCCGGTGTCGACACCGGGCACGGACGAGGCTTCCCCGGAATCCGCCATCCCGCCGCCACGACCTTCCCTAAACGGTCCAAATCATGATCATTCAGTCTACGCCGCCCGTGTCGCGCGGGGGCGGCCCGCGGACCGGCGGTTAGGCTGCCGGTATGTGCGAGACCGCCGGCGGGACGGGGGAGGCCGCGGCGTCGATGCCGCGCGAGGTGCGCGGGGCGGCGGTCGATCCCGTCGCGCTGGAGCCGGTCGACGAGGTCGAGATCCTCACCCTGGTCGACAACGTCTACGACGCCCTGCTGGGCGATGACGAGCGCACCCGCCGGGCGCGGGCCGGCGCGGGCGTCGTGGCCGCGCCGCAGTTCGAGGGCGGCCGCACCACCGCGGGGATGATCGCCGAGCACGGGTTCGCCGCGCTGGTCACGGTGCGCCGGGCCGGCCGCTCGACCACGCTGCTGTTCGACACCGGCCGGACGCCCGACGCGATGGTCACCAACGCCGACAGGCTCGGCGTCGACCTCGGCGACGTCCAGGGCGTCGTGCTCAGCCACGGCCACTTCGACCACACGGGCGGGCTGGCGGGGATGGCGGGCCTGCTCGGCGTGCGCTCGCTGCCGATGGTCCTGCATCCGCTGGTGTGGACGAGGCGCCGCCTCGCCGTCCCCGGCCGGGAGGTCGAGGAACTGCCGACGCTGAGCAAGCGGGCGCTGAACGGGGAGGGCTTCGAGGTCATCGAGCGTCGCGAGCCCTCGCTGCTGCTGGACGGCAGCGTCCTGATCACCGGCGAGGTGGACCGGACCACCGAGTTCGAGCACGGCATGCCGCCCCCGCACCAGGCCTGGACGGGCGCCGACTGGGTGCACGACCCGCTCGTCCTCGACGACCAGGCGCTCGTCGTCCACGTCCGGGGCCGCGGGCTGGTCGTGCTGACCGGCTGCGGCCACGCGGGCGCGATCAACATCGTCCGGCACGCGCAGCGCCTGACGGGGGTCGACGGGCTGTACGCGCTCGTCGGCGGGCTGCACCTCGGCGGCCCGGCCTTCGAACCGGTCATCCCGCCCACCGTCGCCGCCCTCACCGGCCTCGCGCCCGGACTCGTCGTCCCGGGCCACTGCACCGGCTGGCGCGCCCAGCACGCACTGGCCGCCGCCCTGCCCGACGCCTGGGTGCAGGGCAGCAGCGGGACCGCCTACCGCCTGAGCGCCGCCGCGTAGCGCGCCCGCCTCACGACGGCTTGCGGGCCTCGATGAGGGTGCGGGACGAGTGGGCCGTGAAAACGCCGTCGCGCCGGATCCGCGCGTCCAGTTCGCGCAGGCGGTCGTGGTGGCCGTCGACGGTGAAGCCGGGCACGATCCAGATCACCTTGCGCAGGAAGTAGACGACCGCGCCGATGTCGAAGAACTCCATGCGGAGCCGCTCCGAACGCAGGTCAGCGATGTCGAGCCCCGCGGTCCGGGCGTCGGCGCTCTCGACCTCCGGGTCCCGCGCACGGCGCGCCTCGGGCTGGGGTCCGAGGAAGAACTCGGTCAGCTCGAAGACGCTCGCCGGGCCGACGTGCTGGGCGAAGTAGGTCCCGCCCGGGGCGAGGACCCGCGCGATCTCGGCCCACCGGACCGTGGCCGGATGGCGGCTGACGACCAGGTCGAACGCCTCGTCGGCGAACGGGAGCGGCGGCTCGCCTGAGTCGGCGACGACGACGGCGCCCCTGGGGTGCAGGAGGCGGGTGGCCTTGGCGATGTTCGGCGGCCACGACTCGGTCGCCGCCATCGTGGGCGGGAACCGCCCGGCTCCCGCGAGCACCTCGCCGCCGCCGGTCTCGATGTCGAGCGCCGCCCGCGCGCGGCCAAGCCGCTCGCTCATCAGCCGCTGGTACCCCCAGGACGGGCGCTGCTCCGTCGCGCGGCCGTCCAGCCAGGAGAAGTCCCAGCCCGCCACGGAGACCGTCCCGGCCTCGGCGACCAGGTCCTCGAACGTCCGCTCCGTCATTTCGGAAGCCCCAGCATCGTCCGGCAGGGGGCGAGGCCCTCGATCGTGACCGGGACGGTGCGGTGCCGCTCCCAGTCCTCCCGGGTGAGCCGGTACCGCTGGTCGATCGTCATGGACCCGCGGACGACATGGCGGTCCACGCCGTTGGGGCGGTAGCCGAGCTTGCGCGACACCGCGTTCGAGGCGTGGCTGCCCTCGAAGGCGCTGGAGACGGCCTCCTCGGCGTCCAGGCCCGCGAAGGCCAGGTGCAGGACGGCCGCCCTCATCTCGGTGCCGATCCCCTTGCCCTGGTGGCGGCGGCCGAGCCACGAACCGGTCGCGACCTGCCGGAGGACGACGAGGTCCTGCGCCCACAGGGACTGCTGCCCGACGACTTCGCCCTCATGGAACACGGTGAGGTCGAGCTGCCATTTCTCGGGCGTCCACTCCGCGAGGTTCCTCCAGTGGTGCTGGACGACGCCGCGCGCGACCTCGGCGGGCGGACGGTCGGTCCACGGCACCAGGAACGGCATCGTCTCCGGGTCGTGGATGCCCTCGGCGGCGACGTCGGCCAGCGCGGCGAGTTCCTCGGGCGAAGGCAGGCGCAGCTCCAGCCGCGGCGTCGTCAGCCGCAGCCCGAGCGGCGGGAAATGATCGACCAGCATCCCCTCACCATGGCCCCTCCGGCCGCCTCCCGGCACCTGTTTTTGTCATTGCGGGGAAGGCGTTCGGTCACGAGGATGGCGGGCATGCCGACGTTCGCGGCCCCTGACGGAACCGAACTCGCGTACCGCCTCGTGGGAGCGGGTGAGCCGCTGGTGTGCGTGCCCGGCGGACCGATGCGCGCCTCCTCCTACCTGGGCGACCTCGGTGGCCTGGCGCGGCATCGCCGGCTCGTCCTGCTGGACCTGCGGGGGACGGGCGCCTCGGCCGTTCCCCGGGACAGGGCGACGTACCGGTGCGACCGGCAGGTCGGCGACGTCGAGGCGCTGCGCGAGCATCTCGGCTTGGAGCGCGTCGACGTTCTCGCGCACTCGGCGGGCGGGGACATCGCCGTGCTCTATGCCGCCCAATTCGCCCAGCGCGTCCGGAGGCTGGTCCTCGTCACGGCCCGTTTTCGTGCGCTGGGCATCGGTTTCACCGCCGAGCACCGGCGCGAGGCGGCGGTGAAGCGCCGGGCGGAGCCCTGGTTCGCCGCCGGCCGCGACGCCTTCGAGGCCGTTCTGGCGGGGACGGCGTCGGACGCCGACTGGGACGCCGCCGCGCCCTTCTTCTACGGGCGCTGGGATGCGGTCGCCCGGCACCACGCGGCTTCCGAGGTCGAAGAGACCAACGACGAGGCGGCGGATCTTTACGCGTCGCCCGGGGCCTTCGATCCCGCCGCGGCGCGCGCCGCGATCGCCGGGCTGGCGGCCCCGGCCCTCGTGCTCGCGGCCGAGCTCGACGGCGCCCCGCTGCCTCGCGTCGCCGCCCGGGCCGCGGAGCTGTTCCCGAACGCTGAATCGGTGGTCCAGCCGGGAGCCGGGCACTACCCGTGGCTGGACGATCCCGCTCGCTTCACGCGGACCGTCGCGGACTTCCTGGCCTGAGCGGCGGGTCAGAAGCCCAGGACGAGGAAGACGATGCCGGCGACGACGTGGGCGACGACGGTGACCGCCAGGGCGGCCACGAACAGGGCCTTGGCCGTGGGGTGGTCGAACTGGGAGCCGGGGCGCCCGCGCTGGGAGGACCTGCTCTCGGCCTGCTGTTCGAGCTCGTCCAGGGACGGCAGGAAGGACGGTCGCTTGAGGGCCATGGTGAGCGTCCTCCTAGGTCGGGGGCCTGTTCCACCATCTCCAACGCGCTGCGGGGCCGGTTCTAATCCGGGTTCCATGACCGCCCGGTCAGGACGTGCGGAGCGCCTTGATCGTGACCTTCTGACGCGGGGAGCCGTCCTTGCTGCCGTCGCCGACGCCCTTCTTGGCGACCTCGTCCACGATGCCGATGCCGGAGGTGACCCGGCCGAAGACCGTGTATGACGCGGGGAGGTTCGCGGTGTCGCCGTACAGGATGAAGAACTGGCTGCCGTTGGTGTTCGGGCCGGCGTTGGCCATGGCCACGGTGCCGCGCGTGTAACGCGCGGAGCTCAGGCTCTCGTCGTCGAACTGGTAAGCGGGACCGCCCTGCCCCGTCCCGGTCGGGTCGCCGCACTGGAGGACCTGGAGGCTCGGGTCCGTCGTCAGCCGGTGGCACGAGGTGCCGTCGTAGAACTTCTGGGCCGCGAGGTGGGCCAGGGAGTTCACCGTGCAAGGCGCCGTCCCGGCGTCCAGTGAGAGCTGGAGCGTGCCGAGGTTGGTCTGGATGGCGGCGCGCGACGGGACCGCCGCCGGGAGCCGGGTCGGCGGCTTCCCGACGTCCCTGTTGTTCGTGCCGGTCACGGTCCGGTATTCGCACGACCTGGACGGCGCCGACTGGGCGACCGGCGTCCTGCCGCCGCTCCCGCTGTCCTTGGCCTTGTCGTCGCCGTTGAGGAGGATCGCGGCGACGAGCCCGCCGGCCAGGATCACGGCCGCGGCGGCCGCTCCCGTGATGAGCAGCACCCGGCCGCCCCGTCCGGCCGGCCGCGGGCTCCCCGGGTGCGGGTAGCTCCCCGGCGACGGGGGCATGGGGGCCGCCGGCGGCCAGCCTCCGGCGCCCGGCGGCGCCGAGGACGGCTGCGGGGCGGGCGGGTGCGTCGGGGCCTGGTGCGCGGCGGCCGGCGGCGTCCAGTTCACGGCCTGCGGTGATGCGGCCGGTCGGGCGGCGGCCGAGGTGCCCTCCGCGAGGAGGTCGGCGTTCGGGCCGAGGCCGAGCAGCCGCTGCAGCACCTGGAGCGCGGTCGGGCGGGCCGCGGGTTCCTTCTCCAGGCAGGACGCGACGAGCGTCCGCAGGTCGCCGGTCAGCGCGCCCAGGTCGGGCTGCCCGTACAGGATCCGCTGCATGATGGCCGGCACCGAGTCGCTGCCGAACGGCGGGACGCCGTTCGCGGCGAACGCCATCGTGCAGCCCCACGCGAACATGTCCAGCGGTGCGCCGCCCGCGGACCCCGCGACCTGCTCGGGCGCCATGTAGGCGGGGGTGCCGACGGCGCCGGTCAGGGTGGCGGAGGTGGCCTCCAGCGGGCGCGCGACGCCGAAGTCGATGACCTTCGGGCCGTCCGGGCCGAGCAGCACGTTGGCCGGCTTGAAGTCGCGGTGGACGACGCCGGCCTCGTGGATGGCCGCGAGCGCGGTGGCGGTGCCGACCGCGAGCCTGACCAGCTCCTCCGGGGACGCCACGCCCTCCGCGAGGACCCGGTCGCGCAGCGACGGCCCGTCGATGTACTCGCTGGCGATGTAGGGGGTGTCGCCGTCGGCCTCCGCCGCGAGGACGCGGGCGGTGCAGAAGGGGGCGACGCTGCGGGCCGCCGCCAGCTCCCGGTCGAAGAGCGTGCGGGCCCGCTCGTCCCGTCCGATGTCGGCGTGCAGGAGCTTCACGGCGACCCGCCGCCCGGTCTCCGACTCGCCCAGGAAGACGACGCCCTGGGCGCCCTCGCCGACCCGGGCCGTCAGCCGGAACCCGCCGATCTCGCGGGGGTCGGTGGCGCGCAGCGGACGGGTCTCCGGCATTCAGAACCTCCACGACGAAGCGGAGAGAGCAGCCTATCCGCGGCCGCTCGCGTGCTCGGTCAGCTCCAGGTCGACGAAGGCGCCGATCATCGCCCGCCACACCGCCTCCGCGACCTCGGGCGAGAGCCCGGCGTCCGCGGCCCGTTCCCGCGCCAGCCGGACGACCTGCTCCACCCGGTCGGGCGCGCGGACGGCCTGCTCGTCGCGCTTGAAGGCGGCGGCCGCGCGCACCAGTTCCTCGCGTTCGGCGAGCAGGCGGACGAGGCGCCCGTCGATGGCGTCGATCCGCGCACGCACGTCCGCGAGGTTCTCAGGAGGCTCCATGCGCATCAGCATGCCGCAAAGCGGTCACGGGGAGAGGCGCAGCAGCAGGGCCAGGAGGGTGGCGCGGTCGTCCTCCGGCAGGGGCGCGAAGAGCTCGGCCAGGGCCTCGTCGACGATCTGCCGGCCGGTGCCGAGGAGCTTCTCACCGGCGGGGGTGAGGTGGTGCTCCACGCTGCGGTGGCGGCCCGGGCGCCGGTCGATGAGCCCCTGGGCGGCCAGGCGCCCGGCGAGCGTCCCGAACGCCTGCTCGCTCTGGAACGTCTCCGCCGCGAGGGCGCGCGCGGACGCCCCGGGGGCGCGGCTGATCGCACGCAGCGCGTCCCACTGGGCGGGCGTCGTGCCGGCGGCGGCGAGGCGGCCGTCGAGCGCACGGTGCTGCCGGTGGTGGGCCTGCCTGACCGCTCTTCCGAGTTCCTGCACTTCGACGGGCATACACCAAGGGTAGAAGCGGTCGCCCGGCGGGCCCGTCAGCGACCCTTGGACGACGCGATGAGGTCGCGGTACCAGCCGTAGGACGCCTTCGGCGTGCGCTTCTGCGTCTCGTAGTCGACGTGGACGAGCCCGAAGCGCGGGTGGTAGCCCTCCGCCCATTCGAAGTTGTCCAGGAGCGACCAGGTGAAGTAGCCGCGGATGTCCACGCCCTCCTCGACGGCGGCCCGCACGGCCGCGATGTGGGCGTCCAGGAACTCGATGCGGGACGTGTCGTCCACGGTGCCGTCCGGGCCGGGCTCGTCGGCGAACGAGCATCCGTTCTCGGTGATGTAGAGCGGCGGCAGGTCGTAGCGGGAGTCGAGGGTGCGCAGCAGCGACAGGAAGGCGTCCGGCACGATCGGCCAGCCCATCCCCGTCGTCGGGTACTCGGTGATGTCCACGATGTCGAACGGCAGCGGGCCCTCGGCCGGGGTCGCGAGCCGCGTCGGCTGGTAGTAGTTCACCCCCAGGAAGTCGAGGGGCGAGGCGATGACCGACATGTCCTCGGAGCGGATGAACGGCGCGTCCCCCATCAGGTCCGGGTAGGCGCCGAGCAGGACGGGGTCGGTGAACAGCCGGTTCATGAAGGCGTCGAAGGCGTCGGCCGCGGGCTGGTCGGCGGGGGACGCGGCCCAGGCCGGTGAGTAGTGGTTGGTCAGCCCGACCGAGCGGGCGCCCCGGCTGCGCAGGGCGTTGACGGCGAGGCCGTGGCCGAGGAGCTGGTGGTGCGCCGTGGGCAGCGCGTCGAGCAGGAGCGCCCGGCCGGGGGCGTAGACGCCGAACGCGTAGCCGTAGGCGGTGACGACCACGGGCTCGTTCAGGGTTATCCACATGTCGACGCGGTCGGCGAGGCGCTCGGCCGCCAGGTAGGAGAATTCGGCGAACCGGTAGGCGGTGTCGCGCACCATCCAGCCGCCGGCGTCCTCGAGCGGCTGCGGGAGGTCCCAGTGGTAGAGGGTCGCGGCGGGGGCGATGCCGGCGGCGAGCAGGCCGTCCACGAGCCGGTCGTAGAAGTCGAGGCCCTTCGCGTTGACGGCGCCGCTCCCGGAGGGCTGCACGCGCGGCCACGCGATGGAGAACCGGTAGGCGTCGACGCCGAGGCCCGCCATCAGCGCGACGTCCTGGGGCCACCGGTGGTAGTGGTCGCAGGCGACGTCGCCGGTGTGGCCGTCGCGGGTCCGCCCCGGCGTGTGGGAGAACGTGTCCCAGGTGGACGGGCCCCGCCCGTCCTCGTCGACCGCCCCTTCGATCTGGTAGGCGGCGGTGGCGACGCCCCAGCGGAAGCCCTCTGGAAGACCCATCCGCGTTCCCCTCCCCGACGGTCTGTCCGAAATGCGAATAGTATTCGGATATTAGTGGCGGGGTGGTGCGGACGGAAGACTCCTGTGGCCCCGGAGGTACGGCAGGCTGCGCATGCTCTGCACCGGTCCGTTCGGGGGACAATGGCGGGGTGACCGAGATCCGAACGCCGCTCCGCCGCCGCCCGGCCCAGCGCCGCAGCGCCGAACGCGTCCAGCGGATGCTGGACGCCTGCGCCGAGATCCTGGACGAGGACGGCTACGACGGCCTGACCACCACGCGCATCGCCCAGCGCGCCGAGGTGGCCATCGGCTCGGTGTACCAGTTCTTCCCCGACAAGCGCGCCGTCGCGCAGGCGCTCGCGCTGCGCAACCTGGAGGAGTTCGGCGACCGCATCTCCGCGCGGCTCGCCGGGGGGCGGTTCGCCGACTGGTCCGACACGGTCGGCGCGATCATCGAGATCTTCGTGGAGATGCACCGGACCGTGCCCGGCTTCCGGGTGCTGCGCTTCGGCGACGTCGCCGACGTCAACCTGCTCGACTCCGACGCCGACAACAACGCGGTGGTCGCCGACCGGCTCCGCA
This sequence comes from Spirillospora sp. NPDC049024, assembly GCF_040649235.1. NCBI lineage: Bacteria > Bacillati > Actinomycetota > Actinomycetes > Streptosporangiales > Thermomonosporaceae > Spirillospora > Spirillospora sp. NPDC049024. The sequence goes on along the minus strand of NZ_JBEZFD010000003.1, from coordinate 426,699 downwards.
GGATGATCGTGGACACCTTCGGCGTCCAGGACACCCCCGGCCTCGCCACCGCGCTCGCCATCTCGGTCGAGGCGGGCGACGCCGTGCTGAAGATGGCGTTCCGCCGCAGCCCGGACGGCGACCCGGAGATCGTCGCCGAGGCCGAGCGGCTGATCCACGGCTACCTCGCCGCCCACATCCAGGAGTCCTGAACCGGGCACCGCGCGCATCCGGGAAACGTCGGTTGAAAGGGACTCGCTATGGCAGACTCCCCTCCGCAAACCGACACGGAACGGGTGAGTTCGCTGGACGAGGAAAGACTCCAGGCGCAGCGCAGGCTGCTGATCCGGCAGCGGGTGCGCCTGATGGTGAACCAGTACGAGGTGCACGCGGAGGGGCCCGGCGGCGAGGAGGGCGAGCTGCTCGCCTTCGCGCAGCAGAAGCGGCTGGCGTTCAAGGAGCAGGTCACCCTGTACTCGGACGACTCCAAGACGCGCCCGATCCTCGGGTTCAAGGCGCGCAAGCGCATCGACCTGGCGTCGGCGTACGACATCACGGACGCGCACGGGCAGCCGATCGGGGTCTTCCGCAAGGACTTCAAGAAGTCGCTGATCGCCTCCACCTGGCACCTCGAGCAGCCGGGCCTCGGCGTGACGACCGGCAGCGAGCGCAACAAGTTCGTGGCCGTGCTGCGGCGGGTCTGGAACTTCATCCCGTACGTGGAGAACCTGCCGTTCGCCTGGCCGTACCACTTCGACTTCTACGCCGGCGACCAGGTGGTCTTCAGCGTCGACAAGAAGTTCGGCTTCCGCGACCGCTACGTCATCGAGATCAACGATCCGCGCATCGACCGCCGGCTCGTCATCGCCCAGGCCGTCGGCCTGGACGCCCTCCAGTCGCGCTGACCCGGGACCCTTCCGCCCGCACCCTCTCACGGGGGTCGCGGGCGGCTGTGTTCGGTGGCGCTTCCGTGACGGATTCCGCCGACTCCCTGGCCTCCGCGCGCTTTACATGTTACGAAGTCATGTAAAGCCATGGGCGGTGCACACCCGCGTCGCGATCGTGCGGCGTCACCCCTGGAGGAGGATCCCCCCGTGAGTTCCTACGACCTCTACGCCACGCCTGTCCCCACGGACACGTGGAACGTCCCGATGGCGGGCGACACCCGCTTCACCTGGGAGTACGACGAAGGCCGCGACCGGCTGCTGAACCTGTACCAGAAGGGCAAGGACAAGCAGTGGGACGCGCAGAAGCGCATCGACTGGGACCTTGAGGTCGATCCGATCAACGTCGCCGGCCTGCCGGAGAACTTCAACCCGCTGTTCGGGTCCGACATCTGGGAGAAGATGTCCCAGAAGGAGCGGGACGAGTTCGGCCGCCACCAGGGCTCCTGGCTGTTCAGCCAGTTCCTGCACGGCGAGCAGGGCGCGCTGAACGTGTCGGCGCGCATCGTCCAGTCCGTTCCGGACCTGGACTCGAAGTTCTACGCCGCCACCCAGACCATGGACGAGGCGCGGCACGTCGAGCTGTACGGGAAGTTCGTGCACGAGAAGATCGGCATGTACTACCCGATCAACCAGGACCTGGCGAAGCTGCTCGCCGAGTCGCTGGAGGACAGCCGCTGGGACCTGCCCTACCTCGGCATGCAGGTCCTCATCGAGGGCCTCGCCCTCGCCGCGTTCGGGCTGTACCGCGACATGTCGACCAACCCGCTGGTCAAGCAGCTCCTCGCGTACGTCATGCAGGACGAGGCGCGCCACGTCGCCTTCGGGCGGCTCGCGCTCAAGGACTACTACGCCGAGCTCACCGACAAGGAGCGGGCGGAGCGGCAGGAGTTCGTCGTCGAGGGCTGCTACCTGATGCGCGACCGCTTCAAGGGCCGCGAGGTCTTCGAGCAGCTCGACATGCCGGTGGAACGGTGCATGGAGTACGTCGACAACTCCGACATGTTCACGCTTTACCAGTCGCTGCTCTTCAGCCGCATCGTCCCGTGCGTCCGGGACGTCGGGCTGTGGGGCGACAAGGTGCAGGCCGCCTACGCGGACATGGGCGTCCTCGACAACGCCAAGGCCGACCTGGAGGCCCTCATGAGGCAGGACGAGGAGATCGCCGAGAAGGTCGACGAGGAGCGCTACGCGGCGGAACTCGCCGCCCGCAAGGACGAGGTCGACGAGGCCATCTCCCTCGGCGCGGCCGAGTAGCCCGCGAGCCCGCCAGGCGGGGGTGCCCTTCGGGGCGCCCCCGTTCTGTTTTGTCGAGAATTGTCGGCATTTGCTGATTCGTGCGATGTCGGTGATCACTTCATGGAGATCCTTCGGTTTTCCCCAAGTCATTTTCGAATCGGCCGTGCGCGCCACCGGGGTGTACTAGCCTCCCCGCTCGACGGTGCGCCGGGATTCATCGCCTTCTCGGCCGCACACCGCATGTGCAGGGTCAATCCGAAAACCCCGGGGGAAAAGAATGAACCGCTCAGCCAGAAGCCTGCTCGGAGCAACCGTCCTCGGCTCGTTCGTCGCCGCGCTCGCGGTGGCGGCCGCGCCCACGGACGCCGTACCCGCGAAGGCGGCGCCGAGCGCGGCGATCGGCCCGTCCACGCGGCTCCTCTACGAGGCCGCCGCGGCGGGCAACGGCGTCATGCGGACGCTCCCCGCCCCGGTCACCGGGGCGGCCGGCCGAGTCGCCGAGGTCGGCACCGGCGCCGCCGACGGAGTGCTCCGGGCCGCCCCGGCGGGCCAGGAGCTGCGCACCGCTCGCGACCGCCACGCGGGGACGGAGCTGCCCGTCCCGTCCGGGGGGACGGGCGACCTCACGGGGACGCTGCTCGGCGACCTCGGCAAGGGCCTGCCCATCGGCGGTCTCGGCAAGGGCCTGACCGGCGGCAAGCTCCTGCGCACCGGCAAGCCGGCCGACGCCGCGGGGCCGGTCCTGCCGAACGCCCGGGCCGCCGAGGCGCCCATCAGCATGGCCGATCCGGGGACGCTGCCGGGGCTGCCGAGCCTGCCGTCCCTTCTCGGCTCCGTGAGCCCCGGCGGCCTGCCGGCCCGCCAGGTGCTCGCGCCGAACGCCCGGCACGCCGCGGGGACGCCCTCCGGCGACCTGCTCGGCCAGGTCGAGGGCGCCGTGGCCAAGGCCGGCGGTCTCGGCCGGACCGAAGGCAGCGTGGTGGACGTCCTGAAAGCGCGGGAGCGGTCCGGCGGGACGGCGGACGGCCCGCTGTCCATGCCGGACGCGTCCGCGCTCGGCCTGCCGAAGGTGGGGTCGCTGACGAAGGCGCCGGGCATTCCCCTGGTGTCCGGGCAGGGCTGATCGCGCAGCCTGTCGTCCCAGGTCACGGGGCGGTCCGGAGAGGGACCATCTCCCTCCGGACCGCCCCGTTCCGTTGTGCCGGACCTTTTGTTATCCGTCCGAGATAAGCGGTATACACGGAGTAAAGACGATCTTGAAATGCGGTCACTCTGCGAAGTTGATCAGCTTCGCAGAGCAAAAGGTGAGGTGACAAAGCCCACAAACCCCGGCTCTACGTCTTGATCTGCCGGGGACACAACGTACGGTCGGGGACTTGTGCGGCTCTTCAGCAATGAAAAGTGAAGATGCCTTTCCAGCCGCACCTGCCGGACGCCGATCCGCGAGGAAGCGGACGCGCCTGAGAAAGCGGCGCGGAGCGGGCTGAGGAGCCCGCAGGCGGCGGGGGATCCGGGGGACGGCCGACGTTCGCCCGACCACGCCGCGCGAGAGAGACGGCGGTGAGATCCGCCGGGCGTCCGGGGTCCTGTCCCCTAACAAAGGACTCCTCTGTGGGTAGCCCTGTCAGGCGTCTTCTTCGAGCGCGCCTCACGACCATCCTGATCGTCTCCGGCGCCGCCGTCGCCGTCCTGGCCGCGGGCGCGTTCGCCCTGGCCGGGGGCGGCGGCACCGCCGAACCGGCATCGGCGGCGCAGACCGCGCCCCAGTCCGCCGACCCGCTGGCGGACCGTCCGCACGGCGAGCCGACCCGGGCCGGCCGGGGCCGGCCCCGCTCTCCGGAGCCGTCGCCTTCGAAGACTCCCAAGAAGAAGAAGTCGTCGAAGTCCGACAGCGAGGCCGCGAGCGTGGCGAAGCCCAAGAAGAAGAAGCAGTACAAGGTCGTCGACTCGGGTTCGTGCGAGGCCTCCTACTACTGGGAGGGCCAGATGACCGCGAGCGGCGAGGCCTTCGACCCGAGCGAGCTGACGGCCGCGCACAAGACGCTGCCGATGGGTTCGAAGGTCCGCGTGACCAACAAGAACAACGACCGTTCGGTCGTCGTCCGCATCAACGACCGCGGCCCGTACGCGGGCGGACGCTGCCTGGACCTGTCCAAGGCCGCGATGCAGAAGGTCGGCGGCACCGGGTCGGGTGTCATCCCCGTCCGCTACGAGGTCCTGTCCAAGGGCTGATCCCGTTGGTTCTCCACCCGCCCGGCGGGCGCCTCGGCGTGCCCGCCGGGCGGTCAGAACCCGTGGCCCAGCCCGGCGCCCGTCCGCTCGTCCCGGGCGTCCTCGGCGTCCTGCGCGCCGGACGTCCACGAACCGTGGCGGCGCGCCATCGGCTGCGTGTCGCCTTCCGCTTCGGCGGCCCCCGCACCGGCCCCGGGCCGTGCCGTCTCCGAGGCGGCGGCTCCGGGCGCCGCGGTGGCGAGCCGGTCGCGGAACCAGTCGGTGAGGACGCCGTCGACCCGGACGGCCTCGGTGATCGGCGGGCGGGGCTCGGTGCCCGGCTCGGCGGCGAGCGCGTGGGCCATCCGGAACGTGGTCGACTCCGCCCGGCCGCCGTGCCTGCGCAGCTCGTCGCGGAGCGCGGTGATCTCCCGTGCGGGGACGACGCGGTCCTTGGCGCCGCCGACGAGCAGGACCGGGGCGTCCCGTCCGGCGATGTCGGCGGCGAGCGAACCGAGGTCGAGCCGGTCGGCGAGCGCGACGGCGTGCTCCGACCACGCGCGCTCCCGGCCGGACCGCTTCTCCACCGCCCGCGCGGCCCGCGCCGGGGCGACGACGGGCGCCACGACCGCGGCGGTGCTCACCGGCACGGCGCCGCGCGCCGCCGCGAGCAGGGCGGCGGCCCCGCCCGCGCTGAAGCCTGCGAGGCCGACGGGACCGTCCGGGACGTCGAGGTCGCGGCGGATCTGCGCGAGCGCGTCCGGCAGCCGCTCGACGGCGTTCTCCACGGCCGCGCAGTACGCCTCGATGCTCTCGGTCTCCAGGATCGCGCCGGAGCCGAGGCCGCCGGGCGAGCGGCCCGGCAGGTCGAGGTAGACGCGCCACACCGGCACGCCCGTCATCGGGATCGCCGTGGCCAGCGCGCCCGCCGTCCGGGGCGGGTCGAAGCCGGGCCAGGCCACGATCAGCCGGGTCGCGCCGGACGGGACGGCGTCGACCGCGGTGGGGGGCAGCGCGACGTACGCGTCGCCTGCCGCGGTGCCGTGGACGGGGCGGTTCGTATGGTCGCCGCTCATATCGGTACGTCAGCTCCTGCGATGCTCGACGGGCCATGCCGGTCGTGCCGGACGGAGGCGGCGCCCCGCCCGGGTGACTCATGCTCGCAGCGGATGCCAGCCGACACGCCGCGAACCGCCGTACGTCGACCATGAGAGTGATGAACGCCTCACCTGAGGTAACCCGGATCAAGCGTGGCCGTCGGGCGTCCGGCGCCCATCTCGGCGGCGGCGCAGGTCAGGTCCCTGTGACCCGCGCCTCATGGCCGATCCGAGGGAACAAATCCGGCACCGGTCGCGTCCTAGTCGTACGTGGGCGTCGCGGGGGCGCGCCCTCACATACCCCCAAATTAGGAGTGCTGGTGGATAGGAAGCGCAGTGCAGCCGCCGCCGGACAGGCCTGGCATATCTACCGCGAGACGCTCGAACCCGACGCGCCCGGATTCTGGGAGCGGTTCCGCGCCGTCCCCAGGATGCTGAAGTCGGTCCTGCGGGGCCAGTACAAGGGGATGTCCTTCGGGACGCTCGGACTTCTCGCCCTGGGACTCGTCTACATCATCTCCCCGATCGACGCGGTCCCCGACGTCATCCCCATCGCCGGCATCGCCGACGACACCGGGCTGGCGCTCTGGCTGGCCTCCGTCCTGGTGAAGTCGGCGGGCGACTTCGTCACCTGGGAGCGCAGCGGGCGTCCCACCGTCATCGTCGGCGAGCCCGTCGACTGACGACCGCCTCACGTCTGGCCCCCGGACCACGGGTCCGGGGGCTGTCGCATGTGAGAGCGGCGTCAGGACGAGGCCGGGCCGAGCTCCTTGGCGAAACGGACGGCGGCGTCGCGCATGATGGGGACGACGTCCGGGACGGCCTCGCGCGTCATGCGTCCTGACGGGCCCGAGACCGAGATGGCCGTCAACGTGGGCGCGCCTTGCAGCGCCACCGCGACGCAGCGGACACCGATCTCCTGCTCCTCGTCGTCCAGCGCGTAGCCCTGGCGGCGGATCTGCTCCAGTTCCCTGAGCAGGGCGTCGGCGTCGGTGAAGGTGTTGGGCGTGTGCGCCTCCATGCCCGTCCTACCGAGGATCTCGCGGACCCGCTGGTCGGACAGCTGCGCCAGGAGGGCCTTCCCCACTCCCGTGCAATGCGGCTGGACGCGCCGTCCCACCTCGGTGAACATCCGCATCGAGTGCTTGGACGGCACCTGCGCGACGTACACCGCCTCGTCCCCCTCCAGGACCGCCATGTTGGCCGTCTCGCCGACCTCGTCCACCAGCCGGGACAGCACCGGCCGCGCCCACGTGCCGAGCAGGCGGCTCGCGCCCTCGCCCAGCCGGATGAGCCGCGGCCCGAGGGCGTAGCGCTTGGACGGCTCCTGCCGGACGTAGCCCTGGTTCACCAGCGTCCGCATCAGCCGGTAGATCGTCGGCATCGGCAGCCCGGAGGCCTCCGTCAGCTCCGACAGCGCCATCTCGCCGCCCGCGTCCGCCAGATGCTCCAGCAGATCGAACGCGCGCTCCAGCGACCGTACGGCCTCCGCCACGCCCGGCTCCTCTCCCTCGCGACCACCCGATTCTACGGAGGATCGATTTCGCTGTGCGAAAGAGGGTGTGTTGCCAGGATGAGGCATGTTACTCCGTTGAGCGACCGGGCAATAACCCTCTGTGCCCGACGCCTCGGCGTCGCCCCCCGGGCAGCCGTGAGGAGACCGCGAGGGGGAGCGAGTGCGAGAGGAGCGTCGAAGGGCCCGCTGGGGCGCGATCACGGTGAGCACTGCGCTGGCCGCGCCGCTCACCCTCATGAGCCCCGCCGCCCAGGCCGTGCCGGAGGCAGGCCCCTCGGGAGTCCGGTTGCTCATGGACACGACATCCGGCGGCGCCACGGCCCAGGGAACCGCCTACGCGCTGACCTTCACCATCCGAGTCCGCGCCGAGGGGGGCGTCGCGCGCGGGGTCGGTCTGAGTCTCACCGCCGACCGCTCCCTGTCTTGGACGAGCCTCTCGCCGGCCTGCTCGGAGACCGGTGTGGGCCTGCGCTGCGCTCTGGGTGATGTGGGGGCGGTGGGGCGTGACCGCAGCGGAACGGTCCGGTTCCCCGCCTCGATGGTGTCGGGGCCGTCCGCGAAGGCGCCGAGCATCCTCGCCGTGGTGGACGCCTCCAACGCCCCGCGCCGCTCGACCCGCGTGGTCTTCGACTACCCCGGCAAGGACGACTGCGCTGAAGACGAGACGTGCACGTCTGGCGGTCAGCCGAACACCAAATCCGAGACGAGCCCGAGCGAGGACATCCCGTCGCCTTGCGTGGAGAGCGGCATGCTGCCCTGCTCGGCGGCCCAACCACCCAGCACCAGGCCGATGCCGCCCCGGTCCAACGGGGATGGGCCTTCGCCATGCACAGCCGACAAGGCGGGCACCGGCGCGCAGTGGTGTTCGACCCGCACGCCGTCCGGTGGCGAGTCGGCTCACGGCGCCAAGCCGAGCCTGGGTTCACGTCCGGGGGCGGGCACCGCGCCGACCCCCGGTGTGAGGCCGCGTTCCGTGGGGCCGGGCGGCGCGTCCCTGCCGCCGTGCGTGGGAGGCAACACGACCGTGGGCGGATGGCCGTGCCCCACGACGTTCGGAGCCGAGCAGCCCCAACCCGCCGGCCCGCCCCAGAGCGTGAAGCCGCCTCACAGCGCCAAGCCGCCTCACAGCATGAAGCCGCCTCACGGCATGAAGCCGTCCCACGACGTCATGCCGCCTCACAGCACGAAGCCGAGCCATGGCGCGAAGCCGAGCCACGGTGTGAAGCCGGACCACGGCGTTAAGCCGCCTCACAGCGTCATGCCGCCTCACAACGTCATGCCGCCTCACAGCATGAAGCCGCCTCACAGCGTCATGCCGAGTCACGGCGCGAAGCCGAGCCATGGCAAGCCGAGTCATGGCGCCAAGCCGGACCACGGCGGTAAGGCGCCTCACAGTGCGGTGCCTCACCATGGCATGCCGTCTTCTGGCGCACAGCCGCCTCAGAGCCTCGTGCCCTCGCAGGGCACCGAGCCGAGCCAGAGCACGGAGCCGGGCGAGAGCACCACGCCGAGTCAGGGCACGGAGCCGTCTCAGGCTGTGCGGCCGCCCGACAACCTCATGCCTCCTCATCACGGGAAGCCGTCCTACGGCACGAAGCCGCCCTACAACGTGAAGCCGAGCGTCGGTGCGAAGCCGGGCGAGAGCAGCAAACCGAGCCATGGGGGCATGCCGAAGGCGGGCACTCAGCCTGACGGGAAGGGTGAACTGCCCGGCGGGCCTGACGTGAGCGCTCCCGGGGCGCCGTACGGACCCGGGCAGCCGAGCCCCGGGGCTCCGTTCCCTTCGAGTCTGCCCGGGCCGGTTCCGCCGGTGCCGTCGGCGCCGGTCGTCCTGCCGCCGGTGAAGCCGCCCGCGCAGCCGCAGGCGGCCGACGGCGACGATACGGCGCTGATGTCCCCGGCCGGTTTGAAAGAGGGGGACGGGACGGACTGGGCGGTCGTCCTCGGCATCGCCTTCGTGGCCGAGATCGGCCTTCTGTGGGGCGCCGCATGCATCGTGCTGAACCGGCGCAGGGCCGCCCTGAGCCGCGCCGAGGTCGGGGCAGACCAGGACAGAACGGGCTGACGCCGCCGGACCAGTCGGGACGAAGCGAACGGCTGCGCACCAGGCAGGCGCATCCGAATCGGTGGGCGAGTGTCCCGGTATCGCCCCGAAAAGGGGCAGGTGTCAGTAAGCTGACCGGCGACGGTAAACGCGGTCGTGACGGACAGGGGATCCGGTATGTCAGACGCGACGCTGCAGTGCCCGAAGTGCGAGTCGAAGCTCGACACCCACGAACGCCACGGAGTCGTGATCGAGGAATGCCCGGGATGCAAGGGCGTCTTTCTCGACCGCGGCGAGCTGGAGCAGCTCATCGACGCGGAGAGCCGCTACCTCGCCGCGCTTCCGGACGAGGTGAACCCGGACACGACCTACCAGGGACGGCACCGCCGGGGGATCATGCAGCAGATCTTCGCCGCCGACCGGTAGCCGCGGGCACGGTCGGTGACCGGGTGAACGCCCATGTGTGAAAGGGGATTTCCTCTTGTCACGGGGGTGACAAACCGGACTTTGGCGAATGTGACCGCGAGCTAATATCGCGCACTGACTACCATCCGGTAGCTTGACGATCATCGCCGGTCACCGGAGGCCTCCAGACGGAATCGTCCGGCAGGCGCGGCGCACCTCCGCCGGCGGCGTGCAACCCCCTTCACGGCATCGTCCACGGCCCCGTCCGGCCCGTCCCCTCGGGAGATGATCAATGGCATTGGGCTCGCTGCTTCCCGAACTCCTGCCCGGCGGCTCCGGCCGCACCCCGCTGATCGAGCGGGTCGCGCGGTGGGCGAGGGAGAAGCCGGACGCCCCGGCCTACACCTTCGTCGACTACTCGGCCGACCCGTCCGGCGCGCACCGCACGCTGAGCTGGGCCGAGACCGACCGGCGGGCGCGCGCCATGGCCGTGACGCTCCGGCAGGTCAGCGGGCCGGGGGAGCGCGCCGCGCTGCTGCTGCCGCAGACGCTCGAGTACATGATGACCATGCTCGGCGCCCTGTACTCGCACGTCATCGCGGTGCCGCTGTTCTCGCCCGACCTGCCGGGGCACGCCGACCGGCTGATCGGCGCCTACGCCGACGCCGAACCCGCGGTGATCGTCACGACGCGGAACGCGCTGCCGCACGTGGAGAAGTTCCTCGCCGACCACGACGTCCCGCAGCCGAAGGAGATCCTGTTCGCCGAGGAGGTCGACCTCTCCCTGGCGGACCGCTGGCAGGACGAGGCGATCGCGTTCGACGACATCGCCTACCTGCAGTACACGTCGGGTTCGACGCGCCGCCCCGCCGGAGTCGAGATCACCCACGGCAACGTGACGGCGAACGCCGCGCAGCTGTGGGCCGGGTGGGCGCCCGAGAAGCCGAACCCCGAACTGGTGAGCTGGCTGCCGCTGTTCCACGACATGGGGCTCATCGCGACGATGGCGCTGCCGCTGGTGCGCGGCGACCACGCCATCTACACCGACCCCGTCTCGTTCATCATGAACCCGATGCGGTGGCTCCAGCTCATCGCGGAGCGCCCCGGGAAGAACGTCTACACCGCGGGGCCGAACTTCGCCTACGAGTACGTCGCGTCCATGGCCGCGCCGGAGAAGATCGCCGACCTGGACCTGTCCGGGCTGACGACCTGCCTGAACGGCGCGGAGCCGATCCGCACCTCCACGCTGTCGATGTTCGCCGACGCGCTGGCGCCGGCCGGGCTGCGGCCGGGCGCGCAGGCGCCGGGCTACGGGCTGGCCGAGGCGACCGTGTTCGTCACCGCCGCCGCCGAGGACGTCCCGCCGAAGATCATCTCCGTGGACCGGGAGGCGCTCACCCAGGGCGACCTGCGGCTCCGCGAGGACGGTGCGGAGGGGACGAGCGAGCTGGTCTCCTGCGGCCGCCCGTGCGGGCAGATCGTCGCGATCGTCGACCCCGAGGCGCGCGTCGAGCAGCCGGACGGGCGGGTCGGCGAGATCTGGGTCCACGGCCCCAACACGGCGCCCGGCTACTGGCGCAACTCCGAGCGGAGCCAGGACACGTTCGGCGGCGAGCTGGCCGAGCCCGGGGACCTGCCGTCCGGGCCCTGGATGAAGACCGGTGACTACGGGGTCGTCCACGAGGGCGAGCTCTACGTGACCGGCCGCATCAAGGACCTCATCATCGTGGACGGCCGCAACCACTACCCGCAGGACATCGAGGTCACCGCGCAGGAGGCGCACCCGGCGATCCGCCCCGACCACGTGGCCGCGTTCGCGCTCACCGGGGAGGAGACCGAGCGGCTGGTGGTCGTCGCCGAGCGCAACCGGCGCGTCCCCCTCGGACGGCTCGACGTGGACGAGGTGGAGTCCGCGGTCCGCGCGGCCGTCAACGTCGAGCACGAGATGAGCGTCCACGACTTCGTGTTGATCGAACCGGGTGGCGTGTCGCGCACCTCCAGCGGGAAAATCGCACGGGCCGCGACCCGGCAGCGCTACCTTGACGGCGCCCTGGCGACCACGGCGGCCCGCCTGGCGTCTCGCAAGTAACGACGGACACCGGCCGCGCGGGGGCAAGGAAGCCCCCGGGCGGCCGTGCTGAAACAGGAGGATCATGCTTTCGGGGCTGGGGCGTCTCATCCACCGGCGACGCTGGGCCAGCCTTGTCCTGATCCTGGTCATGACCGGGGTGGCGGGCGCCTGGGGGCTCGGCGTCTTCGCCAAGTTCAAGGAGGGCGGCTTCGAGGACCCCGACGCGTCCTCGACGCTCGTCGCCAAGCTGGGCGCGACCTACTTCGGCAGCACCAACCCCGACGTCCTCGTCCTGTATTCGAGCGACACCATGACGGTGGACGACCCGCGCTTCGAGGCGAGCGTCGTCACCACCGTCGCGCGGCTGCCCAAGGCCCAGGTCGAGGAGATCGTCTCCTACTGGTCGTTCAACGGCGAGGCCGCGCACTCGTTCGCCTCCCACGACCGGCACTCGACGTTCGTCGCGGTCAAGCTGAAGGGCAAGGAGAGCGCGGACAAGACCGAGAACTACCACCTCGTCAAGGACCGCTTGGCCGCGCCGGGGCTCGACGTCCGGTACGGCGGCAGCGTCCCGCTGGGCGAGGAGTTCGGCAAGCAGGTCGTGTCCGACATCGTCCGCGCGGAGACCATCACCGCGCTGCCGCTGCTCATCCTGCTCATCATCCTGTTCGGCGCGCTGACGGCCTCGTTCCTGCCCCTCGCCGTGGCCGTCTTCTCGATGATCGGCGGACTGGCCGTCCTGCACGTGGTGACGTACGCGGCCGACGTGACGTCCTTCGCCCTGGAAGTCGTCACGATGATGGGCGTCGGCCTGGCGATCGACTACTCGCTGTTCATCATCAGCCGGTTCCGTGAGGAACTGCAGCGCGGCATGGCCGCGCAAGGGCTGCCGGCCGGCAAACCGTGGAAACGTGAACGCGACAAGGCGGCGCGCAAGGCCGCCAAGAAGGAATACCGGACGGCGCTCAAGCCGCTCCGTGAGGCAGCCCTGTCCGCCACCATGGCGACCGCCGGCCGCACCATCATGGTCAGCGGCATCACCGTCTCGGCGGCCCTCGCGGGGCTCCTGCTCTTCCCGCAGATGTTCCTCCGGACGATCGGGCTCGCCGGCATAGCCACCGTCATGGTCGCCGTGTTCGGAGCCACGGTCCTGCTGCCGACGCTCCTGGCGCTCCTTGGGCCGCGCGTCGAGGGTGGGCAGATGCCGTGGCGGCGTCCCACGTCCAAGCGCGCGCGGCGAAACCCCGAGAGCGGCTTCTGGTACCGGCTCGGCAAGAGCGTGATGAAGCACCCGCTCCCGTACTTCGCGATCGTGCTCGTCATCCTGGGCGTGATGTTCGTGCCGTTCCTGAACGTCCAGTTCGGCAGCGTCGACGCCCGCGTCCTGCCCAAGGACAGCACCACCCGCGCCGTGGTGGAGACCGTCAAGAAGGACTTCCCGAACGGGTCCGCCGAGCCCATCGACGTGGTGGTCTCCGGCGACCTCATCCCGCGCGACTGGACGCCGTCCGGCAAGGGCGACCCCATCCCGCCCTACCTGGAGCAGTTCAGGAAGCAGCTCGCGGCCCTCCCGGGCGTCACCGAGGCCCAGTTCACCGGCTACTCCGGCTCGTACGGGGGCGTCCGGATCTCCGTGACGCACAAGTACGAGCCGATGGACCAGCACGCCCAGGACCTCGTCACCAAGATCCGCGGGATGAGCCTGTCCAAGGACGGCTACCCGATGCACATCGACGTCGGCGGCAGCACCGCCGCGCAGATGGACCTCATGTCGAGCCTGATGAGGTCCCTGCCGAAGATGGCGCTCGTCGTCGGGGTCGCCACGTTCGTCCTGCTGTTCATGTTCTTCGGCTCGATCGTCCTGCCGCTGAAGGCCATCGTCATGAACGTCCTGTCGATCGGCGCCTCGTTCGGCGCGATCGTGTGGGGCTTCCAGTACGGGCACCTCGCCGGCGTGCTGGACTTCACCCCGACCGGCGGCGTCGAGGCCACCAGCATGATCCTCATCCTGGCGGTCGTGTTCGGCCTGTCCATGGACTACGAGGTCTTCCTGCTGAGCCGTATCCGCGAGGAATGGGACCTCACGCACGACAACCGCGTCGCCGTCGCGTCCGGCATGCAGCACACCGGCGGCATCATCACCAGCGCGGCGCTGCTGTTCCTCCTCGTCATCGCCGCGTTCAGCATGGCCGGAATCACCGTCGTGAAGCTCATCGGCGTCGGCATGTTCGTGGCCGTCGTCGTGGACGCGGCCCTCGTCCGCTCCCTCCTCGTCCCCGCCACGATGCGCTTCATGGGCGCGGCCAACTGGTGGCTGCCGGGCTTCCTCGCCGGCCTGCACTCCCGAATGGACCTCCGCGAACGCGCCGCCTTGGCCCCGGTCGGCGCCGCCGTGGCCCCACCGCGCCTCCCGGACGAGCAGCCCTACCCCTACGCCATCAACTGGGCGGAGACCTCGCCCGCCTCCGCCGCTTCCCGGGAAGGGCCCGCGGGTGCGGCACCGAGCGGGCCGCGCCCCGACGCGGTCCGGCCGATGCCGGAGCCGCCTCGCCCGCGCCGGGGCACCGAGCCGTCCGGCGCTTCGCCGAGCCGTCCGGGCCCGCCGCCCGCGGACGTACCGCCCGCCCGGCCGCGAATGGACGCGAACGCCGCGTTCCAGTCCGCTCCGCAGCCGAGCGCGCCCGAGGCCCCGGAGCTCGTCTTCCGGACGGCTCGGGACGGCGCCGAACCCGGCGGGGCGCCGCGGTCCGACGGGGCACAGCAGTCCAACGGGGCACCGTGGACGCCCTGGGCGGACGGCCCGCCCCGACCGGCACCGCGCCCCGCCCCGCGCACCCGGCGCGTGATCGTCCCCAACCCGGACGGCTCAGGCTGGCACTGGGGCGAAGAACCCGACGACTGAGACCCGCTCCGGCGGCCGCTCAGAGCAGGGAGTCGATGATCTCCTGGGCTCGGGCGACGCCGTCCTCGGCGCGGATGCGGTGGCCCAGGCCGGTCGCCCGGTCGGCCATCTCCTCGTCCCGGACGGCGCGGCGGATCTTCGAGGCGAGCCGGGGCACGGTCAGCGCGCGGAACGGCAGCGGGGCGGGCCCCGCCCCCAGCGCCGCGACCCGCTCTCCCCAGTACGGCTGGTCGCCGAAGAACGGGCACACCACGGTCGGCACGCCCGCCCGCAGCCCCGCCGCCGTCGTGCCGGCGCCCCCGTGGTGCACGACCGCCGCCATGCGGGGGAACAGCCACGAGTGCGGTACGTCCTGGACGGCGAACACGTCCTCGTCCGACGTCGCCGGGTCGCCCTGCACGATGCCCCGCACTCCGGCGAGCTTCAGGGCCGCCCGTACCGCCATGGCGGTCATCTCGGCGTCCTTCGGCACCATGCTCCCGAACCCGACGTACACCGGGGCGGGCCCCGCGGCGAGGAACTCCGCCAGCTCCGCGGGAGGCTCCCACTCGGGTTCGTCGAGGAACCAGTAGCCCGTCAGGTGCACATTGGAGGCCCAGTCGCGGGGCCTCGGCACCACCACCGGACTGAAGCACGCCAGCACCGGACCGCCCTCGGCCCGACGGCCCCGCAGAGGCAGCCGGGGCAGTCCCAGCGCCTCGTCCCGCCACGGGTTGATGAACGGGCGCGACAGCTGCCACGCGATCTGGTCGACCGCCAGGAAGCTGGCCCGGTTCGCCCACGGTCCGAGCATGCGCGCCTGCGGAACGAACGGGTGGGGGAACGCCCCGGTCGGCTCGCTCGGCTGGAAATGAATCAATGCCCACGGAACACCGAGATGTTCACCAATGTGTTGCGGAAGGAAACCCAGCGTGGGCCCCAGGATCAGTTCCGCGTCCTTACAGGCGTCCGAACACTCCGCCAGCAGCCGCTCGGCCATCGGCCCGAGGATGCGCCGGAAGCCGCGCAGGAACTTCACCGGATTGCGCCCGCCGGCGAGCAACTCCTGACCGGCGTCGGATTCGAGGATCTCGGTCGGATCCGACGTCAGCGGCGCGAGCTCCAGCCCCGCCGCGACGACCATCGGCGCGTACCGCGCACTCGCGACGAGGCGCACCTCGTCCCCCCGCGCCCGCAGCGCCCGCCCCAGCGCCACGCAGGGCTGGATGTCCCCGCGCGACCCCGCCGCGAAGATCACGATCCGGCTCACGCTGCCTCCTACCAGGCGTCGTTACGCGGGACGATGGGAGGCTGCTCCACCGGCTCCTCCTCGGGCACATATGGCTGGTACCAGCCCTCCGGCGGCGCGGGCCGGCCATCGGGGGTCCCCTCCGCGGCCTCGGCGGCCGCCCCGGATCCGCTCGGCGAACCCTCCGGCTCCTCGGCGGCTTCCGAAGCGTCCGCGGGCGGATCCTCGGTCACCTGCCCGGGGGCGGCATGATCCCCTGGGCGGCCGCGCAGCGACGCGTCGCCGTTCTCGTCCGGCTCGTCCACAGCACCTCCGTTGTCGGACGCGCCGTCGCCCAGCGTCGCCCCTTCATCAGCCGCCGGAGGACGTCCAGCGTCCCCGGGGGTCGGGCCCCTGTCGGGGGCGTGCAATTCCTCCGGGACGTGATTCTGGAGGGCCGCCTCCTCGCCGCCCGGAGCCCGTGCTGCCTCCGCGATCTCAAGCGCATCCTGCGGATTCGGGCTGAGCGGCGCTTCGGCTTCCTCGGTCTCGGTGGCAGTCGGCGACCAAGGGGTGGCGGCGTCCTCGCCCGGGGGCGTCTCGGTCACCGAGTGCGGGACCTGCTCGGGGCCCGGTACGAGGAGGTCGTCGCGGGTGCCGCGCGAGTCTTGGAACGATGCCGCGCCACCCTGCGAAGGGCTGCCCGTGGAGAGGGGGGACGAGTGCGTCCCGGCGTCCTCCCCGATCGCGGGCGTGCCGGAGACGTCGGGAGCGCCGCTCGGTGGTGGGGCGGGGTGGGTGCTTGCAGAGGCGTTGCCCGATGGCGGGGTGTGGCCTGGCGGGCCGGGGGACGTGGAATCCGCAGCGGGCCAGTCCTTCCACGGGTTCGCGGTGGGCGGCGGCGGCCAGGGGGCCTCGGTGGTCCAGGTGTAGGTGTCGTCCTCGGACTTCGGGTCGGTGTCGGTCCACCAGTGGGGGCCCGGTGCGGCGGCGGGCACGGGGTCGTCCTCCCAGGTGAGGGGGAGCGGGAGCGGCTCGTTGGGCGGGGCGGCGACGGCGATCGGGGCGGCCAGGACGGGGACCGGGTCGCGGGGCGTCGCGGCCGGGGCGGAGGAGGTGGAAGGGGCGGAGCGCCGGGGCGGCGGGTCGACGAGGGGCGCGGACTTGCCGTGCTTCGGGCCCAGCCAGCCGCGGCGGCTCGGGAGGGTGAGGCCGCTGATCAGGCCGCCGATGAGGACGAGGACGGCGCCGAGGATGAGGCCGGAGGCGGTGCCGCTGCGGAACGTCTCCAGTTCGGCGGCGCTCGCGCCCTCCTCGGGGACGTGGTGGATGAGGAGGCCGACGATGGCGATGCCGAAGGCGCCCGAGGCCTCGCGGATGACGTTGATGACGCCGCTCGCGACGCCCGCCTGCTGCTCCGGCACGGCCTTCAGGACGTACATGACGAGCGGCATGCCCATCGCGGCGCCGACGCCGACGATCATGACGCCGGGCATGAGGTCGGCGTAGCCGTCGCCCTGCTGGATCGTGGAGAACAGGAACATGCCGAAGGCCATGAGGGCGAGGCCGCCGCCGATGGCGGGCCGGGGGCCGAGCTTGGCGGCCAGCCAGAACGCGACCGGCGTCATGACCATGATGGCGATGGACGGCGGCAGCATCACCAGCCCGGCCTGGGGCGGGGAGAAGCCGAGGAAGCGCTGCAGGAACGTCGCCGAGTAGAAGATCATCCCGTTGAAGCCGATGCCGTAGAGCATCTGGGACAGCAGGCCGCCGGCGAAGACCCGGTTGCGGAAGAACCGCAGGTTGATCATCGGGTCGGGGGCCCAGCTCTCCACCAGGACGAAGCAGGCGAGGGCGATGACCGCGAGCGCGAAGACGCTGAGGACGGACGGGTCGGCCCAGCCGTGCTTGTTCCCCGACTCCAGCCCGTAGGTGAAGGCGAACAGCATCGTGGCGGAGATGAGCACGCCGGGCAGGTCGACGCGGGCGTCGCGGTTCTCGCCCTTGCCGGTGAGGACGACCATGCCGAGCAGGATGACCAGGATGCCGGGCACGATGTTGATCAGGAAGATCCAGCCCCAGCTCCACTGCTGGACGATGAAGCCGCCGATGGTCGGGCCGAGGGCGGTGGCGCTGGAGCCGGCGCCGACCCAGACGATCGTGCCGAGGGAGCGCTGCTTGTCGGTGC
Organism: Spirillospora sp. NPDC049024; assembly: GCF_040649235.1. NCBI lineage: Bacteria > Bacillati > Actinomycetota > Actinomycetes > Streptosporangiales > Thermomonosporaceae > Spirillospora > Spirillospora sp. NPDC049024. The sequence continues at coordinate 408,896 of NZ_JBEZFD010000003.1, read as the reverse complement.
GCCCGACGGTGACCATGACCTGCGTGGCGGGGAGGGCGAGGGCGGCGCCCGCGCCCTGCGCGACGCGGGCCAGGATGAGGGTCGCCGAGTCGGGGGCGAGGCCGCAGACGGCGGACGCGGCGGTGAAGACGACCATCCCGGAGACGAAGGTGACGCGGCAGCCGTAGACGTCGGTGAGCCGCCCGCCCGCCACCATCAGGCAGGAGAACATCAGGATGTAGCCGGTGGCGACCCAGTCCTTGGCCGAGTTGGACATGTCGAGGTCGCTCATGATGGTGGGCAGCGCGTTCGCGACCACCGTGTTGTCCATGGTGATCATGAATGCGCTGACGGCCACCACCGCCAGCGCCCACCGGTATCGGCCGCGGGTCAACAGTCCGTACGGCGTGAACTCCCGCACCGACCGCGGAAATCCGCCGCTTCCCCCTAAAAACAGTCGTCGCTATTGTTACTATTGGTTTGCGCTTCGTTACTCAGCCCTGACTCAGGGCCGTGGTACCCAACTATCCCATCAGGCCACATTGGTTACTGCCGAGTCTTGTCATCACCGTGACAAGACGTGAGGGAGAAAAGTGGTCTGGGTGCGCATCCCGAGTCGGTCACCGTAAGACAAAGTGGTCCCTCCGCTTCGATGAACGATCCCGGTTTCATGGGGGGACCCCACCGCATGCAGAGCAATGATCGTTCCGGAGCCGCGCGGGAGAACGCGAAGGACGAGACACGGATCAGCGAGGATTCGGTCCGCCGGCACCTGATCGAGCAGATCGCGCGCCGCTCCAGGACCACCGCCGCCGAGATCGACCCCGACCGGCCGCTGGAGGAGTTCGGACTCGCCTCCAGGGACGCCGTCGCGATCGCCGGCGAACTCGAGCAGCTGCTCGGGCGGGCCCTCCCCGCCACCCTCGTCTGGGAGCACCCGACGATCAACAAGCTCTCCGTCGCGCTGGCGGGCGGAGCCGCGGAGGACGCCCCGGCACCGGAGCCGGTGGTGAGGCGGGACGTGAGCGACGAGCCGATCGCCGTCGTCGGCGTCGGCCTCCGCTTCCCCGGCGGCGACCGCGACCTGACCGGGCCGGGCGACTACTGGCGCTTCCTGACCGGGCGCGGCGACGCGATCCGCGAGGTGCCGGACGGCCGCTGGGACGCCTTCGACGACGGCTCCCCCGAGGTCGGCGACCTGCTGGAGAGCACGACCCGGCTCGGCGGCTTCCTCCGGGACGTCTCCGAGTTCGACGCGCAGTTCTTCGGCATCACCCCGCGCGAGGCCGCGGTCATGGACCCGCAGCAGCGGCTCGTCCTCGAAGTGGCGTGGGAGGCGTTCGAGCACGCCGGCATCGGCCCGGCGTCGCTGCGCGGCAGCCGCACCGGCGTCTTCGTCGGCGTGTCCGCGCCGGAGTACGCCGCGTTCACCGCGTCCGACCTGGCGTCCCTCGAACCGTTCACGGCGACGGGCGCGGCGCTCAGCATCATCGCCAACCGGCTGTCGTACCTGCTCGACCTGCGCGGCCCCAGCATGATCGTCGACACGGCCTGCTCGTCGTCGCTGGTCTCGACGCATCTGGCCGTGCAGGCGCTGCGCCGCGGCGAGGCCGACGTGGCGCTGGCCGGCGGGGTGAACCTGCTGCTGTCGCCGACGGTCACGATGACCTTCGACCTGGCCGGCGGGACGGCGGCCGACGGGCACTGCAAGGCGTTCGACGCCTCCGCCGACGGCATGGTCCGCGCGGAGGGCTGCGGCGCCGTCGTGCTGAAGCGGCTGTCGGACGCGGTGCGCGACGGCGACCGCGTCCTCGCCGTGATCCGCGGTTCCGGCGTCAACTCCGACGGGCGCTCGAACGGCCTCGTCGCCCCGAACTCCGACGCGCAGCGCGCCCTCCTGCGGGACGTGTACGCGAGCGCGGGCATCGACACGCGTGAGGTGGACTACGTCGAGGCCCACGGGACGGGGACGTTCCTGGGCGACCCGATCGAGGCCAAGGCGGTCGGCGAGGTCCTCGGCGCGGGCCGCGAGGCCGGCGAGCCGCTGCTGCTCGGCTCCGCGAAGTCCAACCTCGGGCACATGGAGTCCGCGGCGGGCATCGCGGGCCTCATCAAGACCGTCCTCGCGCTGCACCACCGGGTCATCCCGCTGAGCGCGCACTACAAGGAGCCCAACCCGCACATCCCGTTCGACGAGCTCCGCCTGGAGGTCGTCGCGGAGGAGACGCCGTGGCCCGAGCGGGGACGCCCCGCGCGGGCGGGCGTGTCCGGGTTCGGCTTCGGCGGGACGAACGCGCACGTCGTCCTGGAAGAGGCGCCCGCGCAGGAGACGAGCGCCCACCCGGCCGTGGTCAGGACGTTCCCCCTCTCCGACACCAGCGACGACCGCATCCGCGACCACGCGGCCCTCCTGGCCGAGTGGCTCCCGAACCAGGACGTGAAGCTCGCCGACGTCGCCCGCACCCTGCACCGGCGCGCCGGCCGGGGCCGGGCCCGCGCCGCCGTCGCCGCCAGGGACCGCGCCGGGCTCGTCGAAGGGCTGACCGCCCTCGCCGAAGGGCGCCCCCACCCGGGTGTGGTGACGGGCACGGCGCTCGGAGCGCCGGGCCGTCCCGTGTGGGTGTTCTCCGGGTACGGGGCGCAGCGCGCGGGCATGGCGCAGCGACTCCTGGAGGAGGAGCCGGCGTTCGCCGAGGCCATCGACGACCTGGACGGCCTGTTCGCCGAAGAGGGCGGCCCCGACCTGTGGGCGCTCCTCGAAGAGGGCCGCAAGCCGGAGGGCCCGGCCGACACGATGCCGGTGCTGTTCGCGATCCAGATCGCCCTCGCCCGCATGTGGCGGTCCTACGGCGTCACGCCCGGCGCGGTGGTCGGCCACTCGATGGGCGAGGTCGCCGCGGCCGTCGTCGCGGGCGCGCTCACCCTGGAGGACGGCGTCCGCGTCATCTGCCGGCGGTCCCGCCTGCTGACGCGGCTCGTCGGCGGCGGCGCGATGGCGGTCCTCGGCGCGTCCGCCGCGGAGGTCGTCCGCCTCGCCGGCGGCCTGCCCGAGGTCTACGCGGCCGTGCACTCCTCGCCGAAGCAGACCGTCGTGACCGGCGACGCCGACCAGGTCGCCGAGGTCGTCAAGCGGGCGGAGGCCGAGGGCAGGCTCGCCCGGATGGTGCAGGCCGAGGGCGCCGGCCATTCGCCCCAGGTCGACCCGCTCCTGCCCGAGCTGCGCGAGGCCCTCGCCGACGTGGGCGCCGAGCCGGGCACCCCGCTGGCCGAGGACATCAGGCTCTACACCACCGCCCTCGACGACCCCCGCGCCTACCTCGACTCCGCGTCCGGCCTCGGCGTCGACCACTGGGCCGCGAACCTGCGCAACGCGGTGCGGCTCACGGACGCGGTGGCGGCCGCCGCCGAGGACGGGTTCCGCACGTTCGTCGAGGTCAACGCGCACCCGATCCTGGCCCATGCGGTCGGCGAGACCCTGGAGGGGACGGGCGCGCTCGTCACCCACACGCTCAAGCGGGCCCCGAAGGGCCAGGAGACCGACGACACTCTGACGTTCCACGCGCAGCTCGCCACCCTGGCCGCGCACGGCCACACGATCGGCGGGCCCGCGGACGGCCGGGTCGTCGACGTCCCGCAGTCGCCGTGGCGGCACGAGCGGCACTGGGTCGACCTGTCGGCCCGCACGTCGGCCAAGCACGACGAGCATCCGCTGCTCGGCGCGCATGTGGAGCTTCCCGGTGAGGACCGGCACGCCTGGCGCGCCGACGTGGGGCTCGCCGCCCAGCCGTGGCTGCGCGCGGCGGCCGTCCACGGGCTGCACGCGCTGCCGGTGGCGGCGTTCGCGGAGATGGCCCTCGCCGCCGGGGCCGACGCGCTCGGCACCGAGGACGTCCGCGTCAACAGCCTGTGGATAGAGCGGCCGCTCGCGCTCGCCGACCACACGACCGTCACGACGACGTTCACCGAGGCGGAGCAGCGGGTGGAGGTCCACGCGCTGACCCCGGCGGGCACGTGGGTGCGGCTGGCCAGCGCGGACGTCGGGGAGGACCGCCGTCCCCCCGCCGCGTCCGGGCCGGGCGCGGCCACCGAGGTCGCCGCCGCCGAGCGGGGCAGCCGCCACTACCGGCTGCATCCGGAGGTCTTCGACCGCTGCCTGGCCGTCCTGTCGGACGAGGCGGCGGGCGGCGACGGCGGCCTCTGGCGGGCCGAGACGATCGGCAGCCTCCGCGTGTTCGGGCCGACGCACCGCGGCGGCCACGTCCAGGCGAAGGTGGTCCGCGATGACGACGAGGTGACGGGCGCGGTTCCGGGGGGCGTGGGGGGTCGTCCCCTCACAATGACGGGCTCCGTCGTGCTGCTGGCGGGCGACGGGCAGGTCCTCGCCGAGGCGAGCGGCATCGTGCTGCGGAGGGTCGAGCGCCACGACATCCCCGTCCCGCTCGCGGACAAGCTCGTCGAACTCGTCTGGGACGAGGCCCCCCTTCCGGAGGGCGCCGAGCCGTCCGAGGGCGGCACCTGGCTGGTGCTGGCCGAGGAGGACGACGCGCTGGGCAACGCGACGGCCGCCGGGCTGGAGGAGCGCGGGAAGCGCGTCATCCGGCACCGGCCGACGAACCGGCCGCCGGACGACCACCCGGCCATGGAAGAGCCGGTCGAGGGCGTGGTGCTCGTCCCGTCCGCCGATCTCGTGGACGAGGAGCTCGTCCTCGCCGTCGCCGGGGTGAGCCGCTCGCTGCCGGACGGCCCCCGCCTCTACGTCGCCACCCGCACCGCGCTGCCCCTGGCGGGCGAGGGCGTGCCCGGTCACGGGTTCGTCAGCGCGCTCACCAGGGTGCTGGCGTTCGAACGCACCGTCCAGCGCGCCACCCATGTGGACGTCGACCGTCCGGCGGATCTCGTCGCGGAACTCCTCGCGGGCGACGAGGCGCGCGAGGTCGCCTGGCGCGACGGCACCCGGCGGGTGGCGCGCCTCGCGCAGGCCGCCCTTCCGGAGACGCCGGCCAAGAGGAAGCGCGTCGTCCGGCGCGGCGGCGCGTACGTCATCACCGGCGGGTACGGCGGGATCGGCCTGGTCACCGCGCGGCTGCTGGCCGACCGGGGCGCCGGGCGCATCGTCCTGTCCGGGCGGAGCGGCCCCGACGCCGACGCCGAGAAGGTGATCGCCCGCCTGCGCGAGGACGGCGTGGACGTCGGCGTCGTGCTCGGCGACATCGCCCGGCCCGGTACGGCCGAGCGGCTCGTCCGGGTCGCCCAGGAGGGCGGCGCCAGGCTGTGCGGCGTGGTGCACGGCGCGGGCGCGATCGACGACCGGCTCATCGCCGACCTCGGGCCCGACGATCTCCACAGGGTGTGGACGGCGAAGGTCGAGGGCGCGCGGCGGCTCAGCGAGGCCACCTGGGACCTCGACCTCGACTGGTTCGTCACGCACTCCTCGGCCGCCGCGCTGCTCGGCTCGCCCGGGCAGGCGGCCTACGCCGCCGCGAACGCCGCGATCGACGCGCTCATCGCGTACCGGCGCGCGAACGGGCGCCCCGGAACCACCATCAACTGGGGCACCTGGTCCCAGGTCGGCGGGGCCGCCGAGACGTCGGTCACCGTGATCGACCCGATCAGCCCGGCGGAGGGCGCGGAGGCGCTGGAGGCGCTCCTCGTGCACGGCAGGGCGGCGACGGGCGTGCTGCGCTTCGACCCCGCCACGGCCGTCGCGCTGTTCCCCGAGATCCGCAACATGCCGTACTTCGCCGCGCTCACCGCGGCGGCGGACGAACTGGGCGCCGACGACGGCGGCGACTGGCCCGGCGTGGAGGCGCTCAAGGACCTCGACCCGGCCACCGCCCGCAAGATGATCGCCGCGCAGGTCAGGTACCGGATCGCGGCCGTGCTCGGCTTCGACCCGCAGCGCCTCGACCCGGCCGTCCCGCTCACCGACCTCGGCCTGGACTCCCTGGTCGCGGTCCGGATCAAGAGCGGCGTCGAGCACGACCTCGGGCTGACCGTCCCGGCGTCGGTGCTGCTCCAGGGCGCCAGCGTGAACGTGTTCGAGGAGTGGGCGGCCGGTGAGCTCGGCCTGGCCGCCGCCCCCGCGCCCACCGCGGTCTCGAACGCCGAATCCGGATACGTCATGCCGCGCGACGCCGCCGAGCGCCTCGCCGTCCGCATCTTCGAGGACGTCCTCGGCCTCGACCGCGTCGGCGTCACGGCCGACTTCTTCGCCGACCTCGGCGGGCAGGACCACCAGGCCGACCGGGTCGTCGCGCTCGTTACGCAGGAGCTCGGCGCCGAGGTCACCCGCGGGGAGCTGTTCGAGACGCCGACCGCGGAGAACGTCGCCGAGTACATCAGGGCGGCCGACGAGGAGGCGGCTCGGCAGACGGTTCGTCCGCTCAACCGAAGCAGTTCCGGGGGGCGTGGGGGGTCGTCCCCCCACAATGACAAGCCGTCCGGCGACCGGCGGCCGATCTACATCGCGCACCCGGCCGGCGGCACGACCGCCTGCTACCGCCAGCTCGTCGAGCTGCTCGGCGACGACCAGCCGGTGTACGGGCTGGAGCGGTTCGAGGACGCGCCGCCGGTCGAGGAGCGCGCCGCCCGCTATGTCCGGCACCTGCTGGAGGCGCAGCCGGAGGGCGCGTTCCGGCTCGGCGGCTGGTCGTTCGGCGGCGTCCTCGCCTACGAGACGGCGCGGCAGCTGAAGGCGGCGGGGCGCGAGGTCGAGTTCGTCGCGCTGTTCGACGCGGGCCTCCCGCTGGCGGTGGACGACGAGTCCGACACGCTCGCCCGCCGCTTCTCCGCCTTCGCCGACTACATCAACGAGACGTACGGCCTGGAGGTCTCCCTCACCTACGAGGAGCTGTCCGGGCTGGACGAGGAGTCGCAGTTCGCTCTGGTCATGGAGCGCGCGGCTCCGCTGGTGGACTACATCCCCCCGGCGGCGCTCACCCACCAGCTCACGTCCCACCAGGACACCCGTTCCCTGGAGGCGTACAAGCCGGAGCCCTACGACGGGCACGTCATCCTCTACTACGCGCCCGAGGAGACCCCCTGGGCCGTCCGGGATGCGCGCTACGTGCTCGACGGGACCAACGGTTTCGGCGGGCTCTGCGCCGACCTGGAGATCGTCACGATCCCCGGGGCGCACCATCTCAACCTGCTCGATCCGCCCGGTGTCGGCGTCCTCGCCGCGCACCTGGAGGCCCGGCTCTCCGGACGGCGGGAGAGCGACGCCGTCCGGGCGCCGATCACGGCCCGCTGAGGGCCGCGTCCCGTACCCGTTCCACGGAGGACACACCCATGGCCCACCCCGGCCCGTCCCATCCCCTGCTCGACGCCGTCCGGTCCGGCGCGAGCGGCCCCGAGCTGCAGGAGATCGACCTGCCGACCCGCTTCCGCGCGGCGTTCACCCGCAAGGACGAGGTGGGCATCTTCGAGGGGCAGACCGACAAGGACGTGCGCCGCTCCCTGCACGTCGGCGAGGTCGAGATGCCCGAGCTGGCGCCCGACGAGTGCGTGGTCGCGGTGATGTCCGCCGCGATCAACTTCAACACCGTCTGGTCGGCGATCTTCGAGCCGGTCCCGACGTTCGCGTTCCTGGAGAAGTTCGGCAGGCAGGGCTGGTACGGCGCCCGGCACGACCTGCCGTACCACATCCTCGGCTCGGACGGCTCGGGCGTCGTCGTGCGCACCGGCAGCGGCGTGAAGAGCTGGAAGGTCGGCGACAAGGTCGTCCTCTCCCCGTCCTACGTGGACGAGGAGGACCACGGCTCCTACGACGACGGCATGATGTCGGAGAGCCAGCTCGCCTGGGGCTTCGAGACGAACTTCGGGTCGCTCGGCGAGTACTGCATCGTCAAGGCGAACCAGCTGATCCGCAAGCCCGCCCACCTGACGTGGGAGGAGGCCGGGTCGAACACGCTGTGCGCCGCGACCGCCTACCGGATGCTCGTCGGGACGCACGGCGCCCGCATGAAGCAGGGCGACGTCGTGCTGATCTGGGGCGCGACCGGCGGGCTCGGCTCGTTCGCGACGCAGCTCGTCAAGAACGGCGGCGGCATCCCGGTCGCCGTGGTCTCCTCCGAGGAGAAGGCGGAGATCGTCCGGTCGCAGGGCTGCGAGCACGTCATCAACCGCAACGACCTGGAGCTCGGCGAGCAGGGCCTCCGGCACCCGAAGGCCGGCCGGATGCTGGGCGAGGCGATCCGCCGCCTCGTCGGCGAGGACCCGGGCATCGTGTTCGAGTACCTCGGCCGCGAGACGTTCGGCGCGTCGGTCTACGTCGCCAAGCGCGGCGGCAAGATCGTCACCTGCGGCTCGTCCACCGGCTACCGGCACGAGTACGACAACCGGTTCCTGTGGATGCGGCTGAAGAGCATCATCGGCTCGCACGGCTTCAACTACCACGAGGCCGTCGAGGTGAACCGCCTCTTCAGCCTCGGCATGATCCACCCGACGCTGTCGACGGTCTTCCCGCTGGAGCAGGCAGGCGACGCCACCCGGGCCGTCCAGACGAACCAGCACATCGGCAAGGTCGCCGTCCTGTGCGGCGCCACCGCCGAGGGCCAGGGCGTCGACGACCCGGCGCTCCGCGAGCGCATCGGCGAGGAGAAGCTCAACCTCTACCGCCGCTGACGCGCGAATGCGGGACGGGCCCGGCGCGGGGCCCGTCCCTTCCCATGCCGCGCCGGCTCAGGTGGGCAGCGGCCGGTCGTTCACGACGTGCTTCATCACCAGCGTGGAGTTCAACCGCTGCACGCCCGGCAGCGCGGCGAGGACGTCGTCCTCCAACTCCTGGTAGGCCTTCAGGTCGGCGGTGACGATGCGCAGCAGGTAGTCGGGGTCCCCGAAGAGCCGCTGGGCCTGCACCACCTCCGGAACCTGCGCGACGGCCGCCTCGAAGCCGAGCAGCGTGTCGCGGTCCTCTTGCCGCATGGTGACGAACACCAGCGCCTGGAAGGTCAGGCCGAGCGCGGCGGCGTCCACCACCGCGCGGTACCCGCGGATCGTCCCGTCGCGCTCGAGTTCCCGCAGCCTCCGGTGGCACGGCGAGACGCTCAGCCCGACGCGCGCCGCGAGTTCGGTGACCGTCAGCCGGCCGTCCTCCTGGAGCACGGCAAGGATCTGCCGGTCGATGGCGTCCACGAAGCAGATCCTTTCACAAATGCGGCTTTACCTGGCAAAAATTGGAATCACTTTCCGCCAATTCAACCGTATTCTCCCCGTAATGGCCGCCGCCAGGGGAGGAATGCGATGGCACCGGGATCGGTACTGGCGTTCTGGGCCGTCGCGACGCTGCTCATCATCGTCCCGGGCGCGGACTGGGCCTTCACCATCGGCGCCGGCCTGCGCGGCGGCTCCGTCGTCCCCGCCGTGGGCGGCCTGGTCGCCGGTTACGCCGCGATCACCGTGATCGTCGCGGCCGGGGTCGGCGCGCTGGTCGCCGGCTCCCCGTCCGCCCTGACCGTCCTCACCGTGGTCGGCGGCCTCTACCTCATCTGGCACGGCGCGACGACCTTCGCCCACCCGTCCACCCTGGAACCCCGCGCGGGCACCGGCACCGACTGGACCGTCTTCCTGCGCGGCATCGGCGTGAGCGGCCTCAACCCCAAGGGCCTGCTGATCTTCCTGGCGCTGCTGCCCCAGTTCACCGACCCGCGCTACGCCTGGCCCGTCCCCGCCCAACTCGGCGTCCTGGGCCTGACCTTCATGACGACCTGCGCCGCCTTCTACCTCTGCCTGGGCGCCCTGACCCGCACGGCCTCGGCCGCCCACCCCAAGGCCGCCCGCACCCTCACCCGCCTCTCCGGCGCCGCCATGACCGCCCTAGGCGCCTACCTCCTCCTAGACCACCTACTGCCCTGAGCGTGCTCGCCGTCACGGCTGAAGATCTCTTTGGTCGACGGCCGGGCCGGCGGGGCAGGGGTGGGGGTGGTCAGCCAAGTCTTACGCGGGGGTCTATTACCGCGTAGAGGAGGTCTACGGCCAGGTTGAGCAGGACGATCGAGGCGGACGTGAGCAGGGTGACGCCCAGGACCATGGGCAGGTCGCCGCTCTTCACCGAGGTGAGCGCGAGCTGGCCCAGGCCGGGGATGCTGAAGGTGTTCTCGGTCAGTACCGCGCCGCCTAGGAGCAGTCCGAGGTCGAGGCCGAAGACCGTGATGATGGGGGTCAGGCAGGCGCGGAGCGCGTGCCTGGTGACGACGAACGTCTCCGGGAGCCCCTTGGCGCGGGCGGTGCGGATGTAGTCCTCGTTCATCGTCTCCAACATGCCCGCCCTCGTGAGCCGCGCGTACATGGCCGCGTAGAGGAAGGCGAGGGTCACCCAGGGCAGTACCAGGGCCTCGAACCACGTCACGGGATCGTCGGTCAGGGGCCGGTAGCTGCCCCCGCCGGGAAAGATCTTCAGGGTGTAGGAGAACAGCGCGAGCGAGACCAGGCCGGTGAAGTAGATGGGCAGCGACACGCCGCCCAGCGCCATGATCATGGCCGTCCGGTCCCATACCGATCCCCTGCGCAGGGCCGACAGGACACCGGTGGCGATGCCGCCGGCGAGCCAGAGGAGCGCCGCGCCCATGGCCAGCGACACGGTCGCCGGCGCGCGGTCCAGCAGCGTGCCGAGGACCGGTTGGCTGCTGCGGAACGAGTAGCCGAGGCACGGCGCCGGGCAGTGGTCGGTGACGGGGCCGGCGTCGTAATCCGTGCCCGCCACGATCGACTTCAGATAGTTCCCGTACTGGACCACGACGGGCTTGTCGAGGCCGAGCCGTTCCCGGGTCGCCTCGATCGCGTCGGGGGTCGCGGCCCGGCCGACGTAGGCGGCGGCGATCTGGTCGCTGGTCTGCCCGGCCAGCTTCGGGATCCAGAAGAAGACGCCGAAGGTCACCAGGGTGATCAGCAGCAGCATGACGAAGGCGCCGACGAGGCGCCGGACGAAGTATGCGAACACGTTTGCCGGTCCCGTCCGGCCGGGCCGACCCGCCCACGCCACCGGGCGGCACCTTCACCTGCCCTCCGGGGTCGAGTGCGCCGCCATCCGGCCCGGCGCCGGCGGGCGCGGCCGCCTCGACCGGCGCGCCCGCACCGGGTCCGGTTCCCAGCATGCGCGTCCGGTTGATCAAGCGTGTCTCGGCGAAGTCACGGAACCGCTTCCCTCCGTTCGGCCGGAGGAGCCCGGGACTGTGGAAATCTCTTCATCCTCCCGGCCGAAGCTGGTCGTAAATCGACCTAGACTTTGCGCCCCGGGCCCGTCACGGGTCATGATTTGCCCCACACAGGTCCCATAAGTAAGTAATTACCCCGTGTGAACGGCGCGCAACGCAGGGGGACGGAGCTGGGAGGTTCTGTGGCGGACGACGGTTCGACCACCAGCGGGCGCCCGTGGGCGGATCTGCCGAGGGAACTGGCGGATCACATGCGACCCCATCTCGACGAGGTGGCGGACGACATGATCCAGGAGATTCAGACGCGCGTCAGGGAGTACGACCGGCCTGGAGACGGCTCCTATTCGGGGACCCTCCGGCTCGCCGTCGAGCGCGTGCTCCACTTCTTCGTGGAACGGGTGTCCGATCCCGGCCATGATCCCGCTCCGGTGACCGACTTCTTCCGCGCCATCGGCCGCGGCGAGGCGGGCGAGGGGCGCAGCCTCGACGCGATGCAGACCGCGATGCGGGTCGGCGGCATGGTGGCGTGGCGCCGGATGACCGAGGGCGCCGAGGCCCTGCAGGTGCCGCCGCGCACGCTCGGCGCCGTCGGCGAGGTCCTGATGCAGTTCCAGGACGAGTTGGCGCACGCCGCCGCCGAGGGCTTCTCGCAGGCCAAGGCGGCCGTCGCGGGCGAGATGCAGCGCCGCCGCAAGCGCCTGCTGGACCTGCTGTTCGCCGATCCGCCGGCCGCGCAGGAGGCGATCGCCGATCTCGCCGCCGCCGCGCACTGGCCCGTCCCGCGGACGGTCGCCGCGGTCGCGCTCGGCCGCCACCACGCCGACACGCGCCAGCCCGCGTTCCCGCCGGACGTGCTCGCCGACCTGACCCGCCGCACCCCCAGCCTGATCATCCCCGACCCGGACGGCCCCGGCCGCGCCAAGCTCGTCGACCGCGCCCTGTCCGGGACGCTCGCCGTGGTCGGCCCGACCGTCCCGCTGACGGAGGCGGCGCGCTCGATCCAGTGGGCGCGCAAGACGCTCTGCCTCGTCCAGCGCGGCGTGATCGAGGCGGACAGCGGCGTGATCCGCAGCGTGGAGCACATGTCCACGCTGATCCTCTTCCAGGACGAGGGGCTCATCACCTCGCTCGCCGACCTGCGGCTCGCGCCGCTCGCGCACCTGCGGGCCAGCCAGCAGGACCGGCTCGCCGAGACGCTGCTCGCGTGGCTGCAGTCGGGCCGCAACGCCAACGAGGTCGCGATGCGGCTGCACGTCCACCCGCAGACCGTCCGGTACCGGCTGCGGCAGCTGGAGGAGCTGTTCGGCGACCAGCTCCTGGACCCGGACCTGCGCTTCGACCTGGAGATCGTGCTGCGCGCCCGGGCGCTGCTGGCCGACAACGCGGGGGAGCGGCTCATGCCGCCGGCCCGCGCGGCGGTCGGGGACGCGGGCGAGGTCGTCAGCCTCCGCCGGAGCTGATCAGTTCCGGCGGGCGGCCCGCAGCCGCTCGGCGGTGGCGACGCGCTCGGCCAGCCGGGTCTGCGCGTCGCAGAGCAGCCACAGCTCGCCCTCGTCGGTCGCGACGATCTCCTTCAGGCAGCCGTTGAGGAGCTGGTAGTCCGACAGGGGGGTGACACGGGTCGCGCGCAGGCCGCCGTCCGAGCGTTCACTGTGCCAGCCGGGCATGCACATGGTCGCCGACATGAAGCGGGGCTCCCTCGGTCGGTTTATGGTAGGTCTACCATAGAACCACCAAACACTGGCCACAATGCGTTAGCCGCAACCCCAAGAGGGTGCGGGCGCAAGTGGGATCTGTACGGTATGAGGTCAATGCACCGACCTGGAGCAGGATCTGGTATGCCGCGACCCCCCACGAAGGCACAGGCGATCAGCAACGCGCTCGCCGCCCGCATCGTCGAGGGCGAACTGGACCCCGCCGCCTGGCTGCCGTCCGAGCGCGAACTGGCGCGCGTCTACGAGGCCGACCGCTCGACCGTCCGGCGGGCGCTGCGCCTGCTGGCCGACCAGGGCCTCGTCCAGCTGCGGCACGGCGCGGGCGCGCAGGTGCGGACGGCCCCGCGGGTGCGGCGCGCGGCGGCCGACATCACGCGGCAGGTCGGCGAGTGGCGCGGGTTCCACGTGTCGGCGCGGCGGGACGGCCGCACGCCGTTCACCCGGACGGCCGTCGCCGAGGTCGAGGCCGACGACCGGCTCGCGCCGCGCCTCGACGTCCCGGTCGGGACGCGGGTGCTGGAGCGGGCGCGCGTCCAGGGCGTGGAGGGGGAGCCGCCCGTCCAGACGGCGACGACCTGGGTGATCCTGGACATCGTGGAGAGGATCCCGGTGCTGCGCCAGGTCGACACGGGCTCGGGCGGCATCTACTCGCGGCTGGAGGAGGCGGGCTTCCGCATCACGTTCGAGGAGTCGGTGACGTGCCGGCTGCCCCGTGTCGACGAGCAGCGGACGCTGGAGATCGGGTCCGACCAGCCCGTCCTGACGCTGTGGCGGCGCGCCCACGACCAGGACGACCGGGTCGTCGAGGTCACCCACCGGGTGGTGGTCGGCGACCGGCACGAACTCGTCTACCGCTACGGGGCGGGCGCATGAGCGAGGAGGAGCGGCCCGCGGTGCGGCAGGTCTCGTCCCGCGTGGTGTACGAGAACCCCTGGATGGTCGTCCGGGAGGACGCGGTCGAGCGGCTGGACGGCTCGCGCGGCATCTACGGGGTCGTCGACAAGCCCGACTTCGTGCTGGTCATCCCGGTGGAGGGCGACGGCTTCCACCTCGTGGAGGAGTACCGCTACCCGATCGGCAGGCGCACCTGGAACTTCCCGCAGGGCGCGCTCCCGGGCCGGCGGGAGGCCGACCCGGAGGAGCTCGCCCGGCGCGAGCTGGCCGAGGAGACCGGGCTGCGCGCCGGGACGCTCCGGCGCCTCGGCTACCTGAACTGCTCGCACGGGACGAGCGGCCAGGGCTTCACCATCTTCGTCGCGTCCGACCTGGAGGCCGGGGAGGCCGACCGGGAGCCCGAGGAGCAGGACATGCGGCAGAAGTGGGTGAGCGAGGAGGAGTTCAAGGCGCTCATCCGCGAGGGCCGCATCACCGACGACTCGACCCTCGCGGCGTACGCCCTGCTCACCATCGATCGGACCGGATAGTGGAGCAGTCGGCCGAGTCGTCGGCGGGGCGCTCCCCGAGGACGGCGCGGGCGCGGTTGCGCGCGAGGTTGGCGCTCATCGCGGGCTCGTCGTCCTCGAGGTCGTAGGCGATCTCGCGCAGCGCGCAGGAGCGCAGCGGCTCGGGCAGCCGGTCCAGGGCCGGGACGGCGTCGGCGGACAGGTTCCGCAGGTAGCCGACGTCGATCTTGCCGGTCTGCCGGTACCGGGCGACGTTGTGCTCGGCGATGAACCCGTCCGGGCCGACCAGCGCGAGGACGATCATCGCGGCGGCGCCGCTCCCGGCGACCGCCCTCGGCAGCCACGCGACGCGTCCCCGGAGGACGCCGGCGAGCGCGACCATCGCCACGACGACGCCGAGCCACAGCTCGAACGCATGCACCCACAGGCGCAGCCTCGTCCAGCCGTAGGTCTCCTCGTACAGGTACAGCCGGCGCAGCGCCACCGCGACGACGACGAGGGTCAGCGCGCACAGCAGCCCCAGCAGGGTCTGGACCGTGACGCGGTCGCCCTTGCCGCCGGAAGGCGCGTACCGCTTGGCGACGGCGACGACCGCCAGCACGAGCACCGTCGCGACGACGAGCTGGAAGAATCCCTGCCGGGCGTACTCGGCGTAGGTGAGGCCGGTCGAGCGGAGCAGCTCGTCCTTGTCGTCGGCGAGGAAGACGCCGGCCTGGATCGCGCAGAACAGCAGGAAGAGCAGGTCGAGCGCCGCGATCGGCACGGCCCACGACCAGCGCCCGGCGGGCTTGCCGGGCTCCGGCCTCAGCAGGTGCAGCGGCGGCGGCGCCTGCCCGAGGAAGGCGGCGGAGCACGCCAGGACCAGGGTGAGGACGCCCGCGAACCCGTACAGCACGACGGTGCCGGGCGAGATCTCCGGGACGAGCCCGGACGCCAGGCTGCCGAACGCGGCGTCCGCGCCGACGAAAAGCGCGCCGAACACGGCGACCAGCCCGCCCGCGATCATGCCCGTCCGCAGGATCGGCCACGCGTTGCCGCGCCCCGACGTCAGCGCGCCGTACGCGCCGCGCGTCGTCCACGGCACCATGCAGCCGACCGCCGGGATGACCGCGAGGCCGCCGAACAGGACCTCCGCCCAGGACCGTCCGCCGGACGTCCCGTAGGAGCCCACGGCGACGGCGAGCAGGAGCGCCGGGACGACGACCCAGTCGGCGTCCCGGTAGGCGGCGGTCGCGGCCAGCCCCACCGACAGCAGGAGGAACGCCGCCCCGGTCCGGTTGACCGACGCGAGCCCGCGCCGCCCGCCGGACGCGGCGCGCATCCCCCGCCCGGCCGACCACGCCGACGCGGCCGCCACGTAGGCCACGGCCGTCGCGGTGATGAGCACGCCCACGCCGAGGCCGTGCGCCATCGACGGGCCGAGCGTCACCGCGCCGATCAACGCCGTGACGAGCGCGCCCGCGGCCAGCGCCCCCGACATGGGCCGCGCCGGCCTCTTCCACCCGACGATCGCCTGCTCCAGCTTGGTCGGCTTGTAAACGACGGGCCGCGGCGGAGCCCCCGTCCGCGCCGGATACCCAGGCGGTGGATAACCCCCCGCCCGCGGCGCGAAAGCCCCACCAGGCGCGGCACCCGCCCCAGGCACCGAAGGCGCGCCGGGCCAGTCCCAGGAACCCCCACCGGGCGCGGAGGCCGCACCGGGCGCGGGAGGCGTGCTGGGGGCGGAAGCCGCACCGGGCGCGGAGGCCGCACCGGGCGCGGGAGGCGTGCTGGGGGCGGAGGCCGCACCGGGCGCGGAGGCCGCGCCGGGCGCGGAGGCCGTGCCGGGGGCGGGAGGCGTGCTGGGGGTGGAGGCTGCGTTGGGGGCGGAAGTCGCGTCGGGGGCGGGGGCCGCGTCAGGGGCGGGGGCCGCGCTGGGAGTGGGAGGGGTGTCGGGCGCAGGCGGTTCGGCTGGTGTGGGAGGTGTGGCGGCGGCGGGTTTTTGTGGCGTGGCGGGGGTGGGTGCGGGTGTTTCCGGGGCGGGGGACGCGGCGGGTTCGGAGGGGTTGGTGGACGGCGGGTCGTCGGACGGGTTCGTGGGGTGGTCGGTCATCGGGGGTCTCCGGGAATCGGGGGGATCACTACGCGGATCCGGCAGCCGGTGGGGGTGTCCATGACGGTGATGTCGCCGCCGTGCAGTTCGGTGGCCCAGTTGGCGATGGCGAGGCCGAGCCCGGTGCCGCCGCCGGGGGTGCCGGTGCCCGGCGCGGAGCCGCGGGAGAAGCGCTCGAACACGCGGGCGCGCTCCTCGGGTGGAATGCCTGGTCCCTCATCGGCTACTTCGATGATCAGACCGCCGGAAGGGTTCGCGGAACGGGCCGTCACGGTGACGGGGCGGCCGGCCGGGCCGTGCCGGGCGGCGTTGTCGAGCAGGTTCGCGACGACCTGGTGGAGCCGGTCGCGGTCGGCGGCGGCGCGCAGGCGGGGCGGGACGTCCGCCTCGAACAGCGTGTCGGGGCGGCCCGCCCGCGCCTCCGCGATGACGTCGGACACGAACGCGGCGATGTCGATGTCGGCCACGTCGAGGGCCGCCGCGCCCGCCTCGACGCGGGAGAGGTCCAGGAGCTGGGTGATGAGGCGTCCGAGGCGCTCGGTCTGGTCGAGGGCCGTCTCCAGGACGTCCGGCGTCGCTGGCGTGACGCCGTCCGCGACGTTCTCCAGCACGGCGCGCAGCGCGCTGAGGGGGGTGCGCAGCTCGTGCGAGACGTTCGCGACGAACTCGCGGCGCTGCCGGTCGACCTCGGCGAGGTCGGCGGCCATCCGGTTGAACGCCTGCGCCAGTTCCCCGACCTCGTCGCGCGAGGTGGCGCGGACCCGGCGGCTGTAGTCGCCGCGCGCCATCGCCCGCGCCGCCGCCGTCATCTCGCGCAGCGGCGCGGTCATGCCGTGGGCGAGCAGCTGGGTCACGACCAGCGAGATCAGCACCCCGACGGGCATCGTCTCCCGGGCGCGGAACCCGAACGGGTACCCCCACAGCACGATCAGCACGGCGACGCACGCCGTCACGACGACCACGACGCCGAGCTTCACCTTGATCGACCGGAGCGGGTCCAGCGGCCGGGGCAGCCGCGCCCACAGGCTGCGGGCGAGCCGGGCGCCCTCGGGGCGGGCGGTCCCCGTGCGGGTCACTGCGCGGCCTCCAGGCTGTACCCGACGCCGTGCACGGTCCGGATCAGCTCCTGCCCGAGCTTGCGGCGCAGCGCCTTGACGTGGCTGTCGACCACCCGCGTCCCGGACGCGTCCGCCCAGTCCCACACCTGCTCCAGCAGGACGGCGCGGGTGAGCACCGCCCCCCGGTTGCGCAGCAGGCACGCGAGCAGGTCGAACTCGGTCGGCGTGAGGTGGACCTCGCGGCCGTCGCGGCGCACCCGGCGGGCCCGCTGGTCGACCTCCAGGTCCCCGACGCGCACCGGCCCGTCGCCGTCGTCCATCGCGGGCCGCTCGACGCGGCGCAGCACGGCGCGGAGGCGCGCCACCAGCTCCCGCATGCTGAACGGCTTGGTCACGTAGTCGTCGGCGCCGACGCCGAGGCCGACGAGCAGGTCGGTCTCGTCGTCGCGCGCCGTCAGCATCAGCACCGGCACGGGACGCTCCGCCTGGACGCGCCGGCAGACCTCGAGGCCGTCGAACCCGGGGAGCATCACGTCCAGCACGACGATGTGCGGCTCGTACGCGCGGGCGCGCTCGACCGCCGACGGCCCGTCCGCGGCCACCTCGACGGCGAAACCCTCCGCCGCCAGCCGGTCGGCCACCGCGCGCGCGATGGTCGGCTCGTCCTCCACGATGAGGACGCGCGTCTCGTTCTCGGTCACGGCACCCGACTCTAGAAGGACGGTTTGGGGGCGCCGAGTGTGATTTGTGCGGGAGCTGTGAAGATCCTCGGGTTACCAGGTGTGGACGGGCTCGTTGCCGCGCAGGTGCTCGACGTAGGCGCGGGTCATCATGCGCAGGGCGTCGTGGCGGCCGACGCCGTGCTCCTCCTCCAGGGCCTGGACGGTCTTGATCTGCCAGGCGGCGCCGGTCTGGCCGGTGACGCAGCGGCGCTCGATGATGCCGAGGAGGCGGTCGCGGCGGGCGGGGTCGACGCCCCAGCGGTCGAGGCCCTCGTGGGCGAGCGGCAGCAGCTTGCGCAGGACGAGCTCGGAGGCGGGCACCTCGCCCATGCCGGGCCAGTAGAGGGTCGATTCGAGGCCGTCGCGGGCGGCGCGGTGGAGGTTCTCCTCGGCGGTGGCGAAGGACATCCGCGACCAGACGGGACGGTCCTCCTCGGCGAGCATCCGGACGACGCCGTAGTAGAAGGCGCCGTTGGCGACGACGTCGGCGACGGACGGCCCGGCGGGCAGGACGCGGTTCTCCACGCGCAGGTGGGGGCGGCCCTTCACGACGGCGTAGATGGGCCGGTTCCAGCGGTAGATCGTCCCGTTGTGGAGGGTGAGTTCGCCGAGTTCCGGGATGCCGCCCTGGTCCAGCACCTCGCGGGGGTCCTCGTCGTCGCACAGCGGCAGCAGGGACGGGAAGTAGCGGGTGTTCTCCTCGAAGAGGTCGAAGACGGAGGTGATCCAGCGTTCGCCGAACCACACCCGGGGCCGGACGCCCTGCGCCTTCAGCTCGTCGGGCCGGGTGTCGGTGGCCTGCTCGAACAGGGTGATGCGGGTCTCGTGCCAGAGCCGGTGCCCGAACAGGAACGGGGAGTTGGCGCCCATCGCGACCTGCGCGCCCGCGACGGCCTGGGCCGCGTTCCAGTACGCGCCGAACTCGTCGGGGCTGACCTGGAGGTGGAACTGGACGCTGGTGCAGGCGGCCTCGGGGATGATGGTGTCGGTGTGCATGCGCAGCGGCTCGGGGCCGTCGATGGCGATGCGCATCTCCTCGCCGCGCGCGGCGAAGATCTCGTCGTTCAGCATCTTGTAGCGCGCGTTCGACGACAGGGTCTCCTCGCCGATGTCGGTGCGCCGCAGGGTGGGCAGTATGCCGATCATGACGAGCCGCCCGCCGACCTCGCGGGCCCGGTCGTCGGCGTGCGCGAGGTGGTCGCGGACCTCCGTCTCCAGGGCGCCGGTGCCCTCCCCGCCGAGCTCGCGGGGCGGGATGTTGATCTCAAGGTTGAACTGACCGAGTTCGGTCGCCCACGCAGGGTCCGCGATCGCCTTGAGCACGTCCGCGTTGCGCATCAGCGGATCGCCGAGCGAGTCGATCAGGTTGAGCTCGATCTCCAGGCCGATGTGCGGGCGCTCGAAGTCGAACTGGGATTCGCCCAGCATGCGGGCCAGCACGTCGAGGCACCTGCGCACCTTCTCGCGATACCGCCGCCGGTCCTCACCGCTGATGGCGACCGAAGCCACGTCCCTGCCCATGTGTCCGTCCCTGTACTCCGGAGGGAATCGTCATAAAACGGGATGTCCCAGTAGGCGAAGGTGAAAACACGGCGCGAAGTTTCGGGCTCCCCGTTTCGTGACCGGCCGGTACCGTGTGTCGTCGCGCCGGGAAACCGGTACGCCGGTCCTGGAGGCCCCATGCGCATGCGCCCCCGCTCCATCCGGGCCAGGGACACGCTCGTCGCCGCGGTGATCGCCGCGCTGGCCCTCGGAGTGACCGCGATCGGCGCGGACGTCGCCGTTCGCGGCGCCGTCAAGGCGGAACTGCTCCGCCGGACGCAGGTGGACGCGCGGCGGGTGAGCGGCGGAGTCCGCGACGGGACGCTGGAGGGCGTCATCCGCGACGACACCCGCGGCCAGATCCTCATCCAGGTCGTGGAGCCCGGCGGGCGGGTGACGAATGCCACACCCCCCGGAACGGACAGACCACCGGTGAGCAGACTCTGGCCGCCGAGCAACATGCGCGTCCAGGACTTCACCGAGTGCCGCGGCCGGTGGCCGGACCGCGAGTGCCTCGTGGTCGAGGCGATCCGGGTCAGCACCGCGCCCGACTCCGTGGTCGTGTACGCGGCCGCGCGGCAGCCGTCGTATCTGGTGAACGGGCTGCTGGAGGCGGTGCTCGGCGCGGGCGTGCTGCTGCTGGCGGCCGTCGCCGCGTGGATCACCTGGCGCGTCGTCGGGCGCACCCTCGGCCCGGTCGAGGCGATCCGCGCCCAGCTCGCGGAGATCAGCGCCACCGACCTCAGCCGCCGGGTGCCGCAGCCGCCTGGCCAGGACGAGATCGCGCAGCTCGCCCGCACCGCCAACGAGACGCTCGACCGGCTGGAGCGGGCCGTCACGCGGCAGCGGCAGTTCGCCTCGGACGCCTCGCACGAGCTGCGCACCCCGATCGCCGGGCTCCGGGCCAACCTGGAGGACGCCTCGATGCACCCGGAGGACAACGATCTGCGGGGCGTCATCGACTCGGCGCTGCGCGACACCGACCGGCTGGAGTCGATCGTCACCGACCTGCTGCTGCTCGCCAGGATCGGCACCGGCGGGAGCACCGTCCAGGAGCCGCTCGACCTGTCCGCGCTCGCCGCCGCCGAGGTCGGCCGCCGCACGTTCGAGGTGAAGATCGTCACCGAGCTCGCGCCCGGCGTCATGGTCCGGGGGGTGCGCATGCAGCTCGTCCGGCTGCTGGGCAACCTGCTCGACAACGCCGAGCGCTACGCCGAGTCCCGCGTGGCGGTTGAGGTGGGCAGGCGGGCCGGCCGGGCGCTGCTCGTCGTCACCGACGACGGCATCGGCATCGCGCCCGCCGACCGGGAGCGCGTCTTCGAGCGCTTCACCCGCCTGGACACCGCGCGCAGCCGCGACGCCGGCGGCGCGGGCCTCGGCCTCGCGATCGCCCGCGAGATCGCCCAGGCCCACGGCGGGACGCTGCGGATCGAGGACCACCCCTCCGGTGCCCGCTTCGCCCTCCGCCTCCCCCTGGACTAGCGGCCCGCTTGGGAACCGGCGCCCTCCTTGGAGAGGCGGTCCCTTGGAGCGAGGCCCTCAAAACGGCCGGCTGCCCCGGACGGCGGGCTGCTCCGGAGCGAAGGTGCCTTGGCTTGCGACCCGGTCCCGGAACGGCGGAAGGGCCGCCCGGGATGGGCGGCCCTTCCGGCGATGGGGAGGTGCTCAGGCGCGGACGGCCTGGATCTCCAGCTGGATCTCGACCTTGTCGCCGAGCAGGGCCTTGTCGCCCTTGAGCGGGACGTTGAACTCGATGCCCCACTCCTTGCGGCTGATGGTGGTCACGGCGGAGAAGCCGGCGCGCGTGCCGCCCCAGGGGTCCTCGCCCACGCCGTTGAACTCGACCGTGAGCGTGACCGGCCGGGTGACGCCCTTGATCGTCAGGTCGCCGTCCAGGAGGTACTCGCCGTCCTCCTCGCGGACGCCCTTGGTCGCGAACGTCATGGTCGGGTACTTCTCGACGTCCAGGACCTCCGCCGTGCGCATGTGGGCGTCGCGGTCGGCGTTGCGGGTGTCGATCGAGGCGACCTTGATCTCCGCGGTGGCGGTGGACTCGGCCAGCTCCTCGGCGATCTGCACGCTGCCGGTGAAGTCGGTGAACGTGCCGCGCACCTTGGTCATCAGGTGCCGGATCACGAAGGTGACCTCGGAGTGGGCCGGGTCGATGTTCCAGGTGCCTGCGGTCAGTCCGGGGGCAACGGCGGTGATGCTCATGGTGACTCCGTCCGTGATGCTTGAAACTTCAACGACTTGTCGAAGGTTAGTTGAGGGTTCAAACAGCTGTCAATCCCGGCTTGTTCCCGGTTCTGCCGCCCTCTTCGGAGCCGACCGCACGGTACGGAGTGCGATCCGTCCCGCACACCGTGCAACCCCTCCGGCTCCTCGTGCGTAGACAGCGGGCACAGAGGCGAGCCGGAGCCCTCTCCGGCGGGATCACTTGGAGTCTTCGTGAGCGACGAACCACCGCGCGCCGCCGGGCGGACGGCCCTGACGGCGGCACCGGCCCTGCTGGTGACGGCCCTGCTCGTGACCGGATGCGGGGGAGGCGGCAAAGGGCCGTCCGCCGGCGCGACCCCCGCCGGGGGCCTGGACAAGCTGCCCCAGGCCACCACGTACACGACGCTGGACGACCTGCCGAAGGACGACGCGCCGTCCGCCAAGGGCGACGGGACCGTGGTGCACCCGCTCGACACGGTCCCGGTGTCGGCGAAACCCGGCGCGCCCGCCGTGGCCGAACTGCCGAGCACCCAGCTCAAGGGCCCCACCTGGGTGCCCGTCGTGGAGAGCCGCCCCGGCTGGCGGCGCGTGCTGCTGCCGAGCCGCCCGAACGGCGTGACCGGCTGGATCCCCGACGCCGGCCTGAAGGCCGCGCGCAGCTCCAGCTCGGTCAGGGTCGACCTCGGCGACCGGAAGATGACCCTGTACCAGGGCGGCCGCCAGGTGGGCTCATGGTCCGTGGCGGTCGGTGCCCCGAAGACGCCGACACCCACAGGACGGACGTTCCTGCTCGCCTCCCTCGCCCCTGAGAAGCCCACCTACAGCCCGCTGATCCTGCCCGTCGGCGCGCACTCCGCCACCCTCGACAGCTTCGGCGGCGGCCCCGGGACGGTCGCGTTCCACGGCTGGCCGACCAGATCGGTGTTCGGCAGGGCCGTCACGCACGGGTGCGTCCGGGTGCCCGCCGACGCGTTGAAGCGGCTCGCGAAGGTTCCGCTCGGCACGCCCGTCCAGATCACGGACTGACGGCCGTCCGGTCGTCCGGCCCCGCGGCCGGACCGCTCACCGTCCCACCGGCCCTCGACATCCCACCGACTTCCACCATCCCCGCGAATACGAACCCCTGAAGGAGAGAACCGTGCGTTTGCAGGCACTCACCAAGTGCGCGGCCGTCGCCGGCGCGCTGGCCCTGCCGTTCGGCCTGTCGGCCTCCCCCGCCTCCGCCGCCCCGATCGCGTCCCCCGGCGGCGTCGGCTCGGCGGTCGCCGTCTCCGCCACCGGCTCCGTCGTCGTCCCGCCGACGTCCTCGGTGGCGTCCTCGGCGCAGCGGCCGGTCCGCAAGAGCGCGGCCGAACTGCCCGCCAACCCGCTGGTCGAGGCACGGCTGCTGAACGGCGCCGCCTGGGCCGGGCACGGCCGCGCGTCCGTCGCCGACGTGCGGGTGGCCAGGCTCGGCCTGTCCGCGCACGCCGTCACCGCCAGGTGCGAGAACGGCACGGGCGTCTCCAACGTGGCGAAGGCGACGCTCGGCACCCGGACGCTGCGGATCGGCGCGACGCCCAACACCACCGTCACCACCGACCTGAAGGGCCTCGGCGCCGTCACGGTCACGCTGAACAAGCAGGTCCGCGGGCACGACGGGAACCTCACCGTCACCGCCATCGAGGTGTCGGCGACCCTGGCGGGCAAGACCCAGACGATCAGCATCGCGTCCGCCACCTGCGGCAAGGGCGGCGGAGGCGGGCAGCCCGGCCAGCCGTCGCAGCCGTCGCAGCCGGGCAAGCCCACGCCGTCCCCGACCCCGCCCGGCGAGGCCCCCGCCCCGACCCCGGTTCCCGGCGACCTTCCCGTCACCGGCTGAGCCGAGCGAACCCCGGGGCCGGGGTCCGTGCGAATGCGACGCGCGGGCCCCGGCCTTTCGCTTCCGAGCCCGGCCCGTCGCCGTCAGTCGGCGGGGCGCCCGAAGGCCACGCGGTAGTCCTTCGGGCGCCGCCCGGTGTGCTTGGCGAAGAGGGCGGCGAAGGTTCCGGGGTCCCGGTACCCGACGGCTGCGGCGATGGCGGCGACCGTCCGGTCGGTGGTCTCCAGGAGGTGGCGGGCTCGCCGGACGCGGGCCGACTGGAGGTACTCGAGGGGGCTCTGGCCCGTCTCGTTGGCGAAGCGCCGCAGCAGCGTCCGGGTGCTGACGCTGAACGCCTCCGCCAGCGCGGCGAGGTCGTACCGGGCCGCGAGGTTCTGGTCGAGCCGCCGCATGACCCTGCGGGAGAACTCGTGCCCGGGCTGCGGGAGGAGGCGGGCGTCGACGTAGGGGGCCTGGGACGAGCGCGCGTCGTCCACGAGAGCCATCCGCGCGGTCGCCCGCGCCACGCGGGCACCGCTGTGCCGCCGGACGAGTTGCAGCGCGAAGTCGTACATGGCGCTGAAGGCCGCCGTCGTCGTCACCCCGGCATCGGTGACCACCAGGAGGTCGGACCGGACGTCGGCGTCCGGGCAGCGCCGGGCCAGCTCGTCCGCGAACAGCCAGGCCGTCGTGGCGCGGCGCCGGTCGAGCAGCCCGGCCTCGGCGAGCAGGAACGCGCCGACGCAGATCGAGACGACGGCACCGCCGCCCGCGGCGTGCGAGCGGATCGCCGCGATCTCCGGGGACAGCCCCGCCAGCCTCGCGTCCACGTCGAGCGCCCGGTGCAGCTCGAACCCCGGGACGACGAGCACGTCGGTCTCGCGGAGCGGGGCCACGGCCAGCGCGACGCCGCCGGAGGCGACGACGCGGCGGCGGGGCGACAGCACCGCCACCTCGTACCCGGCGCGGTCGGGACCGGCGACGTGCCCGGCCATCGTCAGCAGGTCGGGGACGCCGAACACCTCCGACGCGAAGCAGCCCGGATAGGCCAGCACGCCGACCCGCAATGCGCCCACGCTCGCCTCCCGCCGCTTGCCGCCGATGGCGAGATTACCCCCGGACATGGCGATCTGGCCTCTCCCCGTGCCGTCCGTCCCCCGGCCACGCTGTCCCCATGGAAATCAACGACTCCATCAGCACGCACGACGCAACCGGGCCTGACGAGGGCCTTGGCGAGGCCGCAGGCGCCGACGACCGTCCCGAGACCGGGCATCTCGACGACCCGATCACCGATTTCGACCGCCGGTACGTGGACGTGGACGGGGTGGTGAAGACGGTGTACGTCGCGGGTACAGGCCCCGCCGTCGTGCTGATGCCCGAGATGCCGGGCATCAGCCCGGACGTCCTGCGGCTGGCGCGGTGGGTGCGGGACGCGGGCTTCACCGTCCACGTCCCCTCGCTCTTCGGCCGCGACGGCGCCTACCCCACGGTCGAGGACGGCGAGCGGATCGTCCGCCGGACCTGCGTGAGCGCCGAGTTCCGGGCGTTCGCCGGAGGCGGGACCAGCCCCGTCACGGCGTGGCTGCGCGGGCTCGCCCGGCAGGCCCACGCCGAGTGCGGCGGCCCGGGGGTCGGCGCGATCGGGCTCTGCTTCACCGGCAATTTCGCGCTCACCATGGCGCTCGAACCGGCCGTCATCGCGCCGGTCGTCAACCACCCGTCACTGCCGCTGGACGACCCCGCCGGGCTGGAACTCAGCGAGGAAGACGCCCGTGCGGTCAAGGAGCGCGTCGCGCGCGACGGGCTGAAGGTCCTCGCCTACCGCTTCGAGGGCGACCGCTGGTGCACCGGCCGGCGCTTCGCCGCCTACCGGGCCCTGCTCGGGGACGCCTTCGACGGCCGCGTCCTCCCGGCCGGCGCCGCGAGCACCGACCCGCCGCCGTTCTTCCGCGACGTGGTCGGCACCCCCCACAGCGTCGTCACCGCCCACCTCGTCGACGAGGAGGGACATCCCACGCTCCGGGCCAGGGACGAGATCCTCGCCTATCTGGCCGAGCGCCTGAAGCCCTAGCGGCCGTGCTCCCGAAAGCGCCGGCCACTCGAACACGCGGCGCTCACAGCGGTCGGTCGCCGCGAGCCGCCATGTTCTTGCCCGGCTCGGTCGGCGGAGCGGTCCGGCCGGTTCACTTGCTGGAGATGCTCCACGCGCCTTCGTCGCCCGCGGCGGCGTTGCGGAAGGCGGTCCACGCGGCGTCGTCGACCTTGAAGGCGTCGAGGAGGTAGGCGGAGACCGCATCGGCGACGAGGTCGACGCGGGCGGGGTCCTCGTCGGTGGTCTCGGCGACCGCTTCGCCGGCGACGCCGCCCAGGGTGTGCTCGCCCTCGGCGACGACGAGCAGGCTCTTCGGGGATGGACTGAGGTGGTAGGCGTCGGTGAACCAGTCCGGCCCCCGGGTGGAGAGCCGCGACCGGTCCTCGCCGCCCGCGACGACCAGGGCCGGGGTGGTCATGGTGGAGTAGTCCGGCCTCATGAACGGAAGGTGTTCGGCGGCGAACGGGGTGAGCGAGTCGCCGGTCCCGGTCGCGGCGATCAGCGCACCGGCCGAGACCGCGGAGTGGGAGAAGTCCTCTCCGGCGACGCCGTCGGCGTCGAGCACGCGCGCGCCGAGGATCGCGCCGGCGGTCTGCGCGCCCCAGGAGTGGCCGACGACCGCGATGCGCTCACGGTCGACGCGGGTCTCCAGGCCGCCGGGCTGGAGGAGGACGTCGCCGAGGCCGTCGATGACCGCGTGCAGGTCGGAGATCCGGACGCGCCAGATGGTGGGGAAGCGCGGGTCGTCCCAACCGATGGCGTTGCGGCGGGAGTCCAGGTGGGTGGGCTGCACCACGATGAATCCGGCTGCGGCCCACCGGTCGACGAGGGGCTCGTACGCGTCCAGGGACCATGCGTTGCCGTGGGAGAACACGATGACCGGCAGGTTCCGGCCCGACAGCGGGGCGGTGACCTTCACCTGCAGGTCGATGCCGCGGCCGGGCGCGGGGACGGTGATGGGCTTGACCGAGACGATCCGCTGGTCGAGCTGACGGTGGGACATGGGAGACCTGCGCTTCCTCCGTGGGACCGCTCTGCCATAATTTGGCGGAGCGTTGTTCCGCCAAAGTAGCGGAACATCGTTCCGCGAGCAAAAGGAGGGTCCCGTGCCGGAACCGGTCGGAGTGCGCCGAGCGCAGGCGCAGCGCACCCGCAGCGGCGTGCTGGCGGCCGCGGCGGCGGTCTTCGTGGAACAGGGCGTCCAGGCCCCTGTCCGCGACATCGCCGAACGCGCCGGCGTCGGCGTCGGCACGATCTACCGGAACTTCCCGACCCGGGCGGATCTCGTCACCGCCGTCTACCGGCACCAGATCGACACGGCCGCCGCACTCGCCCCCCGGCTCCTGGAGGAGTCGGCCTCCCCGTTCACCGCCCTGACCCGCTGGGTGGACGCGTTCGTCGAGTTCCTGGTGACCAAGCACGGCCTCGGAGCCGCCCTGGGGTCCGGCGATCCAGGGCTGGAGAACCTCCACGCCCTGATGCTCGACACCCTGGTCCCGGCCTGCGCGACGTTGCTCGAGGCATGCGCCGCCGCCGGCGAACTCGGCCCCGACATCACCGCCTACACGCTCATGCGCGCCATCGGAAACCTCTGCATCACCGGCCCCGACTACGGCCAGGCCGAAGCCAGGCAGATGGTCGCCATCCTCCTCGCCGGATGCCGCCGCGAGGCGTGAACCGGGACCATCGACTGCTCCGGCTCCGCCTTCGAAGGACGGCCTAGGACGCGGCGGCTTCGGACTTGGCGCCGAGGACGGGGTGTGCGCTGCCCTCCAGCAGGACCTTCGCCACGAGGGCCGGGTCGTCGGCCATGGGGACGTGGCCGCAGCCCTCCAGCCAGACGAAGCGGGCGTGCGGGAGGCGGCGCTGGGCGCGGACGGCCTGGCTGCGCAGGAGCAGGCGGTCCTTCGTGCCCCATGCGATGGTCACGGGGACGTCCGCGCAGGAGCCGAGGAAGCGGGTGGTGCGCCCCGCGCGGAGGGTGGGCTCGAAGCCTGGCGCGTCGCGCATGGCGCGGGCGTCCCCCGCGAGGGTCTCGATGTCCATCAGGTCCGGACGGCCGTAGATCATGCCGAACATGAGGTTCCGGCGGCGAGGAGAGCGGGCCAGCCGGGTGAGGAACGTCTCGGGGACGCGGGCGCCGAGCCGCGAGGCGCGCAGCACCGACATGCCGTAGCGCAGCTCCAGGGCGTTGAAGAAGCCGGCCGGGGACAGGGCCGTCGCCGAGCTGGCGAGGCCGCGGTCGGCGGCTTCGAGGGCGAACAGGCCGCCGAGCGAGTTGCCCGCGATGTGCGGGCGGTCCAGCCCGAGGGCGGCGAAGGCCTCGCTGAGGGCGGCGACGGCCGCGTCCAGCGTGTAGGGGGTGCCGGCGGGCAGCGGCGGGGAGTCGCCGAAGCCGGGCAGGTCGATCGCGACGACGTCGCGCTCGGCGGCGAGCAGGTCCATGACCGGCTCCCAGCCCTGGCGGCGGTGGCCGATGCCGTGCAGCAGGACGAGGGGCGGACCCTCGCCGCGGCGCTCGTAAGCGATGTTCACCCGCGCTTTGTCCACGGGCGAAGAGTAGGCCGGAAGTTACTCAGCGGTCACTAGTGACGCTCGTCACGCGCCCAGGGACGTCGTGCTCGCTCTCGCCGTGCTCACTCGTCGCCGTGCTCACTCGTCGCGTGCGCGGCCGTCACTGCGTGCACTCGGCGGGGCGGCGGTGCTCCAGGGCGGCGCGCAGCTGGGCGCGGCCCCGGTGGATGCGCGAGCGGACGGTGCCGAGCTTGACGTTCAGCGTCGCGGCGATCTCCTCGTACGACAGGCCCTCGATGTCGCACAGCACGACGGCGGCGCGGTACTCGGGGGCGAGGCCGTCCAGCGCCTTCTGGATGTCGTGGTCGAGGTGCCGCTCGTCGTAGGCCTGCGCGGGGCCCGGCTCGCGGCCCTGCAGGCGCTCGGCGGCCTCGTCGCCGAGGGAGTCGAACCGGATGCGCTGCTTGCGGCGGGCGCGGTCGAGGAACAGGTTCGTCGTGATCCGGTGCAGCCAGCCCTCGAACGTGCCGGGGCTGTAGGAGGACAGGGAGCGGAACACCCGGATGAAGACGTCCTGGGTCAGGTCCTCGGCGTCGTGGCGGTTGCCCGTCAGCCGGTACGCCAGCCGGAACACCCTGGTCGAGTGCTCGCTGACGATCTCATCCCACGTCGGCGGGGTCCACGCCATCGCGCCTGCGCTCACCACTACCCCCGTCTGATATTCAATCGTTACGGCCAAGCATGCCGGTACCCAGATAAGAGCCGTGTAAGAAGCATCCGCGTGGCCGGATCAGGCGGCGTGAGATGTGACTCATCTCATTGGACTGAATGTCGACAAGGATTGAGTCGGCGCCCCTCCGCATGGAGGATCAGGGGCAGTCCCCACCCCGACACGCGAGGACGTGGCATGGCGCGAAGCTACAACCTGGCCGACCTGCTCGAGATCCTGGCGGCGGCGGGGCCGGACCGCCCCGCCCTGGTCGCCGGCGACGAGCGGCGTACGTACCGGCAGCTCAGCGAGCGGGCGAGCCGGTTCGGGCACCATCTGGCGGAGGCCGGCGTGCGGCCGGGCGAGCACGTGGCGATCCTCGCCTACAACAGGGCCGAGTGGATCGAGGCCATGCTCGGCGCGTTCAAGGTCCGCGCGGTGCCGATCCCGGTGAACTTCCGCTACGTCGCCGCCGAGCTGCGCCACGTCCTGGCCGACTCCGACTCGGTGGCGCTGGTCGGGGAGCGCTCGCTGCTGGAGAAGGTCGAGGAGATCCGCGGCGAGCTGCCGAAGCTGCGGCACGTCCTCGTGCTGGAGGACGGCTCCGAGGCCGAGATCCCCGGCGCGGTCGAGTACGAGAAGGCGCTCGCGGCCGCCGCGCCGGACGACGACTTCCCCGAACGCTCCGGCGACGACCGCTACATCATGTACACGGGCGGCACGACGGGCTACCCGAAGGGCGTCGAGTGGCGCTGCGAGGACATCTTCTTCGGCGCGCTCGGCGGCGGGAACGTCCTCGGCGACCCCATCGGCAGCCCCGAGGAGCTGGCCGCCAACGCCGACCAGCCCGCGATGGCCGTGCTCGACTGCGCGCCCGTCATGCACGGCGCGGGGCAGTGGGTCGCGTTCATGGGCCTGTTCAGCGGCGCCAAGGTCGTCCTCTACACCGACCACGCGTTCGACGCGGACAAGGCCCTGCGGCTGCTCGCCGAGGAGCAGGCGAACGTGATGATGCTGGTCGGCGACGTCATGGCGCGGCCGGTCGCGAAGGCGCTCGCCTCCGGCGAGCACGACACGTCGTCGCTGATGGCGATCGCTTCCGGCGGCGCGCCGCTGACCGAGGGGGCCAAGGCCGCGCTGCAGGAGCACCTGCCGAACATCATGTTCCTCGACAACTACGGCGCGTCGGAGACCGGCGCGTGCGGCCCGTCCGTCGGCGCCAAGGAGGGGACGGCCCGGTTCATGATGAGGCCGGGCATCACCGTCCTCGACGACGACCTGAACGTCGCCCGGCCCGGCGAGATCGGCAGGCTCGCGCGCAGCGGCCACATCCCGCTCGGCTACTACAACGACCCCGGGAAGACCGCGTCGACGTTCTTCACCGCCCCGGACGGGACGCGCTGGTCGATCCCCGGCGACTTCGCGATCCTTGAGGAGGACGGGACGATCACGCTGCTCGGCCGCGGCTCCCTCGTGATCAACACCGGCGGCGAGAAGGTGTACCCGGAGGAGGTCGAGGTCGCGCTCAAGGACCACCCCGCCGTGGAGGACGCGGTCGTGGTGGGCCTGCCGGACGAGCGGTTCGGGCAGCGCGTCGCCGCCGTCGTCGCCCCGCGCCCCGGCGCGACGGTG
Organism: Spirillospora sp. NPDC049024; assembly: GCF_040649235.1. Classification (NCBI taxonomy): domain Bacteria; kingdom Bacillati; phylum Actinomycetota; class Actinomycetes; order Streptosporangiales; family Thermomonosporaceae; genus Spirillospora; species Spirillospora sp. NPDC049024. The sequence goes on along the minus strand of NZ_JBEZFD010000003.1, from coordinate 378,228 downwards.
ACGCTGGAGGAGCTGACCGAGTACTGCCGCGGCCGCCTCGCCGGCTACAAGCTCCCGCGGCAGATGACCCTGGTGGACGAGGTACAGCGAACCGCCGTCGGCAAGTCGGATTACAAGTGGGCCAGAAGTTTGCTCGCGTAGCGTACCGGTAACGTTACCCTGTGTGGTCATTACCACGCTCGGGCGCATTTTCCTCGGCGGACGCCAGTCAAAAATCAATTGATGCCGTGGGAGCGTGTCTTGGGCGCGTTCCGGCGATTACCCGCCCATGAGTGGGGATCGGCTGATACCGCTCGCGCGACGGTATCGCCTGCTCTCTGTCGTCGGCAGAGGCGGTATGGGCACCGTTTGGCGGGCGTATGACGAAATGCTGGATCGGGACGTCGCGGTCAAGGAGGTCCACCTCCCCCCGCGCATCACCGAGGGCGAACGCAGGGTGATGTGCAGGCGTCTGCTCTGCGAGGCCCGCGCGACGGCCGCGCTCCGGCATCCCGGCGTCGTCGCCGTGCACGACCTCATCATCGAGGACGGCCGCCCCTGGATCGTCATGGAGTTCCTGGAGGCGTGCTCCCTGCACAGGCTGGTCTCGGAGGACGGCCCGCTCGGCGTGCGCCGGACGGCGGAGATCGGCGCGGCGGTCCTGTCGGTGCTCCGCGCGTCGCACGCGGCGGGCATCCTGCACCGCGACGTCAAGCCCAGCAACGTCCTGATCTGCGACGACGGGCGGGTCCTCCTCGGCGACTTCGGCCTCGCCGTCCACACCGGCAAGGGGCCGCAGCCGGCCGACACGCTGCTTGCGGGCATCGAGGGCTCGCCCGCGTACCTTCCGCCGGAGCGGGTGAACGGCCTGCCGAGTGTGGAGGCGTCCGACCTGTGGTCCCTCGGCGCGACGCTCTACACGGCGGTCGAGGGCTTCTCGCCGTTCCTGCGCTGCCACGCCCTGGCGTCGATGGTGGCGGTCCTTTTGGGCGACTACGCGCGCCCGGTCCGGGCCGGACCGCTGACCCCGGTCATCGAAGGGCTCCTGCGGCAGGGGCCGGAGGACAGATTGACGGCCGAGGCCACCGCGGAATTGCTGCAAAAGCTCATCGGAACCCTTCCGGAACCCGGTTTCACCAGGGCTCCGGTGCCGCATTCCCGCCGTTTCTCCGCGCACCGGGCCGTGCCGCGGCGCGCTTCGCGGGCGCTCGGCGGCGCCCGGGTGCCGCGGGAGGCGTCGGGCGCGCCCGTCCGGCGCGGGCCGCGCGTCCCGTGGACGCTGCGCGGCGGCGGTCCGTCCGGCAGCCCGCCGTGCGGTTCGCGGCAGGCGCGGTGGCGCGTCCCGGCGCTGCCGTCGCGCCGGCTGCGCCCGGGGGCGGTCGTCAGCGTGGCGCTGCTCGCGGCGGTCGCTGCGGGCGCGGGCACCTGGACGGCCCGGTGGACGTCGATCGGCAAGAGCGACTCGGTCGCGCTGCGTCCGGCGGCGGGCGTGTCGATGAAGACGGCGCGGTACCACGAGTCGGGCGCCTACTCGGTGCGGGTGCCCGCGGGCTGGCAGGCCGAGCGGCGCGGCAGCGTGATGACCTGGAAGGACGCCGAGACCGGTCGGGGGCTGCGCATCGCCCCGGCTCCCGGCGACCCGCTGGCCGGGCTGCGCGCCGAGGAGCGCGGCGCGGTGAAGGAGCACCGCTATCCCGGCTACCGGCGGCTGCGGCTGGAGCCGGTGCCCGAGGTCGTCGACGGCGCCGCCGAATGGGAGTTCACCTGGCGGGACGGGGTGCACGACGCCGTCCGGCACGTGCTGTGCGGCCGCGCGGCGGGCTACGAGTTCTGCTTCCACGCGCCCGATCCGGAGTGGACGCCGGGCCAGCGCCTCTACGACAAGATCCTCAAGTCCTTCAGGCCGGAGAAGCGCGGCTAGCGGTCAGGTGGTCTGCTGGAGGCGGAGCAGGAACTCGGCGTTGGAGGAGGTGCCCTTCATCTTCTCCAGGAGCTGCTCGACGGCCTGCTGCTTGTCCAGGCCCTGGAGGGCGCGGCGCAGGCGCCAGGAGAGGGCGAGCTCCTCGGGGGACATGAGCAGCTCGTCGCGGCGCGTGCCGGACGCCTCGATGTCGACGGCGGGGAAGACGCGGCGGTCGGCGAGGCTCCGGTCGAGCTTCAGCTCCATGTTGCCGGTGCCCTTGTACTCCTCGAAGAAGACGTCGTCCATGCGGGACCCCGTCTCCACCAGCGCGGTGGCGAGGATGGTGAGCGAGCCGCCGTTCTCGATGTTGCGGGCGGCGCCGAAGAACTTCTTCGGCGGGTAGATCGCGGTCGTCGCGACGCCGCCGGCGAGGATGCGGCTGCTGGAGGGCGCCGCGAGGTTGTAGGCGCGGCCGAGCCGGGTGATGGAGTCGAGCAGCATCACGACGTCGTGGCCCTGCTCGACGAGGCGCTTGGCCCGCTCCACGGCGAGCTCGGCGAGCGCGGTGTGGTCGCGCGCGGGACGGTCGAAGGTCGAGTGGATCACCTCGCCCTGCACGGTCCGCTGCAGGTCGGTGACCTCCTCGGGCCGCTCGTCGATGAGCACGACCATCAGGTGGACCTCGGGGTTGTTCTGCGCGATCGCGTTCGCGACGGCCTGCAGCACCATCGTCTTGCCGACCTTGGGCGGCGACACGATGAGCCCGCGCTGCCCCTTGCCGATCGGCGCGACCAGGTCGATGACGCGGGTCGCGAGCGGGCCGGTGTCGAGGCGCAGCCGCTCCTCGGGGAACAGCGGGGTCAGCGCGCCGAACTCGGGGCGGCCGGCGGCCTCTGCGGCCGGGAGGCCGTTCACCGTCTCGACGCGGGCGAGGGTGGGCGAGTCGCCCCGGCCCTGCTTCGGGGCCCTGGCGAAGCCGGCGACCACGTCGCCGGGGCGCAGGTGGTGCGCCTTGACCTGGGCGAGGGAGACGTGCACGTCGTCCGGGCCGGCGAGGTAGCCGGACGTGCGGACGAACGCGTGCTTGTCCTGGACGGACAGGAGACCCTGGAAGGGGACGGTCGGCGCGTCGTCGGCCGGGCGCCGTCCCTGCTGGCGCGCGTCCTTGCGGGCGCTCTGCGCGGAGACCGCGTGCGCGCCGCGGGCGGGGGCCTTGCGGCCCGCGGCGGGTTCTGATTCGAGGGTGGGGGCGGACATAAGGGTCCCTTCTCAGGCGGGCGCGCGGTGGTCGGCGCCGCCCGGAGTCGAAGTCCGCGTACGGCGGCGGAACCCGCGGCGCGTACGCGAGAGGAATGCGAGATATGCAGCTCGGTTCACCGGGCTGACGTCGGCTCCCTTGTGCGGCGGCCCTGCACGCCGTGCGTGCCGGACCGGAAAGTCACCGGGCGCTCAGATGGCCCGGGCGGGGAAGAGACGTCCTCGACGCGAGTCGTGAGAATTCAAGGACGTTGCCATGACAGTACAGCAATCGGGGGCGCTTTCGCATTCCCCGAGCTCGGTGACGGCTTCCATGCGGATGTCCCCCTGCGTCCGTCCGGCGCCGCGGCTTCCCCCGGCCGCGCCGCCGGTCTCATCGGTGGCGATGCTGACGAGGGTTATGACTACCGGATCGGCCCCCAGGTTCCGATGACCGTCCGGTGGCCGGTGCCGGACGGCGGGCGAATACGATGAGCCGCGCTGCTCAGGGGTGAGGGAGGACGATGGGCGAGGGGCTGCGGTTCGAGGTCGCCGGGGGCGTCGGGACGGTCGTGATCGACCGGCCGGCCAAGCGGAACGCCATGTCGGCGGACATGTGGCGGGCGCTGCCCGGCATCCTGGACGGGTTCGCCGCCGACCCCGCCGTCCGGGTCGTGGTGCTGACGGGGGCGGGCGGCAACTTCTGCGCGGGCGCCGACATCTCCGAGCTGGACGACATCCACCGCGACGACGACTCGCACCTGTCGACGGTCGCCGAGCGGGCCCTCGCCGCGTTCCGCAAGCCGACGCTCGCCGCGATCGAGGGGTACTGCGTGGGCGGCGGCTGCCAGCTCGCGGCCGCCTGCGACCTGCGGTTCGCGGAGCCGGACGCGCGGTTCGGGATCACCCCGGCCCGGCTCGGCATCGTCTACCCGGCCGCCGCGACGGCGCGGCTCGTCCGGCTGGTGGGCCCGTCGGCGGCGAAGTACCTGCTCTACTCCGCCGACCTGGTGGACGCCGCGCACGCCCTGCGCATCGGGCTGCTGGACGAGGTCGTCCCCGCGGGCGGCCTGCACGACCGCGTCGCCGCGTTCACCGAGACCCTCGCGTCCCGTTCGCTGCTCACCCAGCAGGCGACCAAGGACATCGTGGACGCCATCGTCGCCGCCGGCCCGGTGCAGGAGATGACGCAGCGGTGGCTCGCCGAGGTCGCCGCCAGCGGCGAGGTCGAGGAGGGCATCGCCGCGTTCCTCGAACGCCGCGCGCCCGAGTTCCCCTGGACGGCGCCCCTGCGGTGACGCGCGGGCTCTGAGGTCTAGGCGTTCAGCGCGGGCCAGGCCGACACGTCGCAGAACCGTCCCTCGGGGAGGCGGTGCAGGCGCCCGGCGGCGGCGTCCGGGTCGTCGAGCAGCCCGGCGGTGTCGGGGCGGCGCAGCTCGGCGAGCGGCAGCACCCCGCACACCAGCGACTCCGGCGTCCGCACCACGAGGAGCGGCCCGATCCGCGCGCCGCCCCGGTCGACGTCGCGGAGCGCGCCCAGCAGGGTCCGCGCCGGGCCGGTGGAGTCCACGCAGTGCTCGCGGAGCGCGGCCACCAGGTCGACGAAGTCGCGTTCCAGGGCGCGCGGGCTGCGTCCGGACAGGTAGTAGCGGTCCCCGTCGGTCAGCTCGACGCGCAGCCCGTGATGCCCGGCGAACCGCTCGAACGGGCCGGTCAGCGCCGGCCGGTCGCCGGCCGGGACGACGGCGAGGGCCCCGGAGACTAGGTCGGCGGGGTCGGCGCCGAGGGACGCGGCGACGGCCTGGTCGAGCCGCCCGACGAGGTGCCTGCGGAGCTCGGCCGTCTCGGCGGCCAGCCGCTCCACGGCCGCGCGCTGCTCCTCGGCCGCGTCCCGATGCTCCTGCAGCCGCCCGCTCACGTCCGGTACCAGCCGGTCGTTGATCTGCGTGACGAGCGAGCGGATCCGGGCGTCGGTCTCCTCCAGCGCCGCGCGGTCGCGCTCCTGGTCGGCGGCGAGCCCGTCGAGCCGCTCGCGCTGGGACGTGCGGAACTCCGCCAGCTCGTCGCGGGTGCCCTTGAGGGCGCGGAGCTGCGTGCGGATGTCGGCGATCTCGGGGGCGCCCGGCGTCCGCCCGCGCTCGAACGCCAGGTACAGCTCCCGCCCGGCGATCGCCAGGCACAGCAGAACGAGAATCACCGTCATCACGCCCTCCCCGGGCCTGCTCGCGGGGGAGACTATGCCACCGCCGCGCCCCGGAAGGAACGACCCGACGCCACGACTATGCAGCCTGTGGGGGGGCGACCCCCCACGCCCCCCGGCTCGCTCCGCTCGGTTTTAGCGGTTGAGGTAGGCCAGGACGGCGAGGACGCGGCGGTTGTCGTCGCCGGTGACGGGGAGGTCGAGCTTGGCGAAGATGTTCGCGGTGTGCTTGGTGACCGCGCGCTCGGTGACGACGAGCCGCTCCGCGATCGCCGCGTTGGAGCGGCCCTGCGCCATCAGCTCCAGGACCTCGGTCTCGCGCGGGGTGAGGCGCCCCAGGGGGGTGTCGCGGGTGTTGCGGGCGACGAGCCGGGAGATGACCTCGGGGTCCATCGCGGTGCCGCCCGCGGCGACCCGGCGGACCGCGTCCACGAACTGCGCCGCGTCGAACACCCGGTCCTTGAGCAGGTAGCCGATCGCGCCGGTGCCGTCGGCGAGCAGCTCGCGGGCGTAGAGCTGCTCGACGTACTGCGACAGCACGAGGACGGGCAGGCCCGGGACCTGCCGCCGCGCCTCCAGCGCCGCCTGGAGGCCCTCGTCGGTGAAGGAGGGGGGCAGGCGCACGTCGACCACCGCCACGTCCGGGCGGTGGTCGAGCAGCGCCTTCAGCAGGGACGGCCCGTTGTCGACGGCCGCCGCGATCTCGAAGTCGTGCGACTCCAGGAGGCTGACGAGGCCCTCCCTCAGGAGAGCGAGGTCTTCGGCGAGGACAACGCGCAAGGCAGCTCCAGGGTCACGATGGTGGGGCCGCCCACGGGGGAGTTGAGGGCGAGCACGCCGTCGAATGTACCGATTCGCCGCTCGATCCCGCGCAGCCCCGAGCCGCCCTCCAGGCTCGCGCCGCCGCGGCCGTCGTCGGTGACGCTGATCCGCAGCATGCCGTCCTCGTACCGCATGTCGACCCAGACGCGGGACGCGCCGGAGTGCTTGGCCGCGTTGGTGAGGATCTCCGAGACCGCGAAGTAGGCGGCGGACTCGACCGGCGGCTCGGGGCGCGCCGGCAGGTCGGCGGACACCTCGACGTCCAGCGGGTGGTCGAGCGCGAGGGCCCGGACCGCGTCCCCGATGCCGCGGTCGGCGAGCACCGGCGGGTGGATGCCGCGGACGAGGTCGCGCAGCTCGTGCAGCGCCTTCGCCGACGAGGCGCGGGTCTCGGCGAGCAGGATGCGGGCTTTCTCCGGGTCCTTGTCGAGCAGGTGCTCGATCGCGCCGAGGCTCATCCCCATCGCGACGAGCCGGGCCTGCGCGCCGTCGTGCAGGTCGCGCTCGATGCGGCGCAGTTCGGCGGCGGAGGCGTCCACGGCCTCGGACCGGGTCTCGGTGAGGTGCTGGACGCGCAGCGCGAGCTCGGACTTCTTCGTCGGGCCGAGGATGGTGCGGCCCCAGTGCCCGTACGCGGTCAGCATCTTCGGGCCGATCAGGTACCCGGCGGCGATGCACGCGGTGGCGACGACCACGGTGGACAGGACCCGCCCGGTGTCGCGGCCGTACCCCTCGGTGACGTGGACGTAGGCGTACCAGTCGCTGCCGCCGTAGTGCCCGATCATGTCGCCGGCGAAGGCGGCGAGCACGTACCCCCACAGCCCGTAGAGGATCAGCAGGCCGGGCAGCGCCGCGGTGAAGACCGAGACGACCGGGTCGGTGAGGACCCACAGGTAGTCCCGCCAGGTGGCCGGGTCGCTGATCAGCGCGATGAACCGCTTGAACATGCCGCTCAGACCGGGCTCCTGCTCCGGCTCGGGCAGGTACGGCCGCGCGATCCGGACGTCGGTCCACCGGTTGATGCGGACCCGGTACGCGTCGAGCCGCTCGCGCAGCAGCATCGTCGAGGACGGGAACAGCAGCACCCCGACGAAGCTCGTGATCATCGAGACGACCGTGATGAACCACAGCCCGACGAGGGTCGCGGGGATGCCGAGCAGCCAGAGCGCCAGCCCGCGCCAGGGGGCCCGCACATGCCGTTGCAGCCGTGTCTCTTGCACCAGTCCACCGTTCACCGGATCCTCCGCGGGTCGCTTGCCGTCTGGAGTCCAGTCTTCTGGCGGCGGCCCCCGAGCACAGTGTGCCCGCAACCCGAGCGTGGGGTGTAGCTGAGTACACCCTCGGCCTCCGGTCATGGCTCAGGTAGGTCGAACCTAAAAATAGTGTTGACCAAGTAAGTTGACCGAGCCTAAATTTAGGTCCGCTCAACTTACTTGGAGGACGCCCCATGACCGCACCCGTTCGCGCCCCCGCCGCGCCCCGAGCGGCCGAGAGGCTGGACCCGGCGCTGCTGAAGGCGTCGTTCGTCCTGGTCCTCGGCCCGGTACTCGCCCTGCTCGACACGACGATCGTGACGGTCGGCCTGGACTCGATCGCCCGCGACTTCCGCAGCCCGCCCGCCACGCTGCAATGGGTGTCGGCCGGATACCTCCTCGCCGTCTCGATGGTGATGCCGCTGGCGGGCTGGGCGAGCGACAGGTTCGGCGCCCGCAGGATGTGGATGGTCTCCGTCGCCCTGTTCGCCGCCGGGTCCGCCCTCTGCGGCCTCGCGTGGTCGGCCGGGAGCCTGGTCCTCTTCCGCGTGCTCCAGGGCGTCGGCGGGGGCCTGATCCAGCCGATCGGGCAGTCGATCGTCGTCCGGGCCGCCGGGCCCGCCCGCCTCGGCCGCGTCTTCGGCATCACCGTCCTGCCGCTGACGTTCGCGCCGGTCCTCGGCCCGGTCCTCGGCGGGCTGATCGTCGACCGGCTCGACTGGCGCTGGATGTTCCTGGTGAACGTCCCGCTGGGCCTGCTGACCCTGGTGCTGGCGGCCCGCCACATCCCGTCCGACACCGGGAGCGGGACCGGCGGCGACCGGCTGGACGTCCTGGGCCTGGCGCTCCTGTCGCCCGGACTGGCCGCACTCGTCTACGGCTTCTCCGAGGTCGGCGGCGAGGGCTTCGGCGCTCTCCGGGTGGCCTTGCCGCTGCTAGCCGGCGCGGCGCTCGTGCTCGGCTACGTCGCGCACGCGCTGCGCCGCCGCGCGGCGGCTCTGATCGACCTGCGCCTGTTCGCCCGGCGCGGCTTCGCGGTCGCGACGGCGAACTCGTTCCTGCAGGGCGCCGCCCTCTACGGCTCCCTGCTCCTGCTGCCGCTCTACTACCAGCAGGTGGAGCACGCGTCCGCGCTGGAGGCGGGCCTGCTGCTCGCCCCGCAGGCCCTCGGGACGGCCGCCGCCACGTTCTTCGCGAGCCGGCTGGCCGACCGCATGGCGCCCCGGCCGCTGATCCTCGCCGGCATCCTGCTCACCCTCGCCGGGACGGTCGCCTTCACCCAGCTGGGCTCCTCCCCGGCGGGGTGGCTCCTCGTCGCGTCGCTGGCCGTCCGGGGCGCGGGACTCGGAGTCGTCATGGCGCCCGGCATGGCCGCGGTCTACGCCGGCGTCGAGCGCCACGAGGTGGCCCGCGCCGCCGGGGCCGTCAACACCGTCAACCGGGTCGGCGGCTCGCTGGGCACCGCGATCCTCGCGGTCGTCCTGCAGCGCTCCCTGGACGGGCACGCCCCCGCGGCCGCCTACGGCCACACCTTCTGGTGGGCGGTCGCCCTGTCCGCCCTGACCCTCGTCCCCGCCCTCTGCTACCCCTCCCGGAAGGAGAACCGATGAGGTTCCGGCTGCTCAGCGTGCACGCGCACCCCGACGACGAGTCGAGCAAGGGCGCCGCCACGCTCGCCAAGTACGCGGCCGAGGGAGTGGACGTCCTGGTCGCGACCTGCACGGGCGGGGAGCGCGGCGACGTGCTCAACCCCGCGATGGACCGGCCCGAGATCAGGGCGGACCTGCCGGCGGTCCGGCGGGCGGAGATGGAGGCCGCGCGCAGGATCCTCGGCGTCCGGCAGCGGTTCCTCGGCTTCGTCGACTCGGGTCTGCCCGCCCCCGGCGAGCCCCTGCCGGACGGCTGCTTCGCGCGCACGCCCCTCGCCGAGGCGGCCCGCCCGCTCGTGGCGCTCATCCGCGAGTTCCGTCCGCACGTGGTCGTCACCTACGACGAGACGGGCGGGTACCCGCATCCCGACCATGTCAGGACGCACGAGGTGACGGTGGAGGCGTTCGAGTCGTCAGCCGACCCGTCCCGCTACCCGGGGACGGGCGGGCCGTGGCGGCCGGAGAAGCTCTACTACCAGGGCGCCTTCTCGAAGGAGTGGTTCCAGGCGCTGCACGACGGGCTGACCGAGCGCGGCCTGGAGTCTGGCATCGGGCCGGTGCTCGCCGACTGGCCGGACACCGCGCCGAAGCTCGACATCACCACCCGCGTCCACTGCGCGGACCACTTCGCCGTCCGGGACGAGGCCCTGCGGGCGCACGCCACGCAGATCGACCCGAACGCGGGCTTCATGGCCCATCCGCGCGACGTGGAACGCGCCGTCTGGCCGACCGAGGACTACCACCTGGCCCGCTCCCGCGTCGCCACGGAACTCCCCGAGGACGACCTTTTCGCGGGCCTCCGGTGAGGGCCGGCGCGAGCGCGGTCAGAGCGCGACGAAGGTCAGGCCGCGCTTCTTCATCTTCGGGATGACGGTGTCCAGTGCCTTGAGGGTCTGCGAGCGGTCGCCGCCGCCGTCGTGGCACAGCATGATGTTGCCGGCCTTGCCCCTCATGAGCGTCCGGCGGATGTGCCCGACGCCGGGACGGGCCCAGTCGCGCGGGTCGACCGCCCAGTCGATCGGGAGCATGTCGTGCTCGGCCACCAGCTCCAGGATCGTCTTCGACCACGCGCCGCCGGGGGAGCGGAAGAACTGGGGGACGACGCCGGTGACGTCGGCGATCCGGTCGTGCGCCTCCACGATCTCCTTGCGGACCCGCTTGCGCGCCATGCTCCCGATGCTGATCGGGTGCGTCTGCGTGTGGTTGCAGATCTGGTGGCCGGCGTCGGCGATGCGGCGGGTGAGCTTGGGGAACTCCTTCACCTGCTCGCCGATGACGAAGAACGTGGCGTGGATCCGGTGCTCGGCCAGCAGGTCGAGCACACGGGGCGTCCACAGGGGGCTCGGGCCGTCGTCGATCGTGAGGGCGATCGACTGCGGGGGCGGCGGAGGGTTCAGCTGCGTCAGCTCGCGGACGGGCTTCTCCATCGCGGTGAGCTTGGCCGGCGTCCACGGGGCGGGCCGGGGCGTCGGCGTCGGGGTGGGCGTCGGCGTCGGATGGATGACCGGCCGCGCGCGGGGGGTCGGTACGGCCCACGCGGGCTTCCCTGTCCCGTGCGGCGGGCGCGCGCTGTCCGCGCCGAGGGCCGTGAGTCCGGCGGCTGCCCCCATCAACCAGAGAGCTTTGCGGCGAGATGTCCGGCCTGAGTCCTCAACCTCCACAAGTCCCACGCTATCGGGGTTTTGGGCGGGTAGGGGGGTGCTATGGGATCACAATCGGCTCACCCGAGTGGTCCGTTTTAGGGACCGAGCACAGCGTCGCAGGTCGGGCCACTGGCGGGGGTCGTCCCGCTGACATCAGCGGTCTTGCCGGAAGGCCGTGAGTGATGCCCTGGAGCCGCCCGCGAGGGGCGCCGATCGTGTTCGGAGAGGTGTTACCGTCGTCACTGCGATTCGGGGGCCGGACGTCCCAGCCCGGGGAACAGGCGGGACGGCCGAGCGATCACGGCCCGGCGCAGCCGGCGTGCGGTGACGGTAGACCAGGCAGTGCGCCGCGGGGGCCGATCTGCACTGGACGACGCCCACGCCGCTGACCCCGTCGCCGGGCCCGATCCGCCGAAGACCGCGCGGCCCCGCGGTGTTCACCGGCCCGTACGGGCCCCGTCGGCGTGCCCGCCGCACCCGGTGGCGGCGGCCGGGGTTGTCCCTCCATGCCCTCGAACGATCACACCTCCGTGTCCGGGCCCCCGACCACCGGCCCCCGCCGGCCCGCACTCATGCTCGCGGTCCTGCTCGCCGGGCAGTTCATGGTCAACATCGACATCGCCGTCGTGAACGTCGCCGGTCCGGCCGTCAAGGAGGACCTGCGCCCGTCCGCCGGCGGCCTCGAACTGGTCGTCTCCGGCTACACGCTCGCGTACGCCGTCCTGCTGGTGACGGGCGCCCGGCTCGGGCAGGCGCGCGGCCACCGGCGGATGTTCCTGCTCGGGCTCGGCGCGTTCACCGCCGCCTCGCTCGCGTGCGGGCTGGCCCCCTCCACCGGCGCGCTCGTCGCCGCGCGGCTGGTGCAGGGCGCGGCCGGGGCGCTGATGGTGCCGCAGGTCCTGTCCGGCATCCAGCTCCACTTCACCGGCCCGGCACGGGCGCGGGCGCAGGGACTGCTCGCCGTGGCGCTGTCCGGCGGCGCGGTCGCGGGCCAGGTGCTCGGCGGCGTGCTGGTCTCGGCCGACGTGGGCGGGCTCGGCTGGCGCCCGGTCTTCCTGGTCAACGTGCCGGCCGGGATCGTGCTGCTCGCGGCCGGGGCGCGGCTGCTCCCGGCGGACCCGGGCGGCCGCGGCGCCCGCCTCGACCTCGGCGGCGCGGCCCTGCTGTCGGCCGCGGCACTCCTGGCCGTCGTTCCCCTGCTGTTCGGGCGCGAGGCGGGCTGGCCGCCGTGGACATGGGCGTCGCTCGCGGCCTGCGTGCCGGTGACCGCCCTGTTCGTCAGGCGGCAGCGGCGCGTCGAGTCCCCGCTGCTGGCCCCGGGCGTGCTCGGACGCCCGGTCGTGGCGTGGACGCTCGGCGCACTCGGCGCGGCCACCGGCACCTACTACGCGATGATGTTCGTCCTCGCCCTCTACCTGCAGGACGGGCTGGGGCACAGCGCCCTGTTCTCCGGCCTGGTGCTCGTGCCCTGGGTCGCCGCGTTCGGGATCGGAGGGCCGCTCGTCCCGCGCCTCCCCGCCCGCCTGTCCGCCCGCGCGCCCGTCGCCGGCTACCTGCTCCTCGCGTCGGTGTACGCCGCGGTGGGGCTGACCCGCGCGGACGGGGCGGCGCTCGCCGTGCTCCTCGGGTTCGGCGGGCTCGGCCTCGGACTCGGGTTCGCGCCGCAGCTCGGGCGGCTGACGGCGCACGTCCCGGACCGGCACGCGGCGGACCTCAGCGGGCTGGTCAACATGAACTTCCAGCTCGCGGGCGTCGCGGGCGTCGCCGTCTTCGGGACCCTGTACCTCGGCGTCCCCGGCGGCCACGGCCCGGCGTTCACCGCCGTGATGCTCGGCTTCGGCGGGACGGCGCTCGCCGCGACCGGCGCCTCGTTCGCGGGGCGCCGGGCGGCGCGGCGGGAGGATCAGGGGAGCAGCCCGGCGCGGCGGGCGGCGGTCACGGCCTCCAGCCGGGTGTGACTGTCGAGCTTGCGCATCGCCGACCGCAGGTAGCTCTTCACCGTCTCCGGCAGCAGCCCGAGGCGCTCGCCGGCCTCCGCGTTGGTGCAGCCGATCGCGACGTACGACAGGACGTCCAGCTCGCGGGGCGACAGCACGGGGCGCGGCGCCGCGTCCGGCCCGCCCAGCCCGGCCGCCGCGAGGCGCAGCGACGCCTCCCGGAGCCGGTCGCGGGTCGGCAGGTCGCGGACCTGCTCGGCGAGGGCCCGCAGCTCGGCGTGCACGGCCCGGACCTCCTCCCAGCGCGCCGCCGAGGTGCCGGGCGGCGTCCGCGCCAGCGCCTCGTCGGCCCGGTCCTGGACGGCGAGGTCCTGCTCGAGGTCGCGCGCCGCCTCCACGGCCGCGCCCACGACGCGGTCGGCGAGCGAGAGGGGCTCGCGCAGCGCGCCGTAGAGGACGCCGCGGACGCGCCGCCGCACGACGATCGGGACCGCGACGATCGACAGCAGCCCCTCGCGCCCGACGGGCTTGTCGTAGTCGTGGCTGATCGACGCCGAGCACGGGTAGTTGCTGACCCAGGCGGGGCGCCCCATGGCCATCGCCTTGCCGCCGAGCCCGTTGCCGTGCCGCACGACGAGGCCGTTCAGCGAGTCGGTCGTGTTGCCGACCAGCTCGGTGATCACCAGCCGGTCCTGGCCGCTGAGCGCGCCGCCGAACACCATGGGCAGGCCGGTGGTGCGCTGCAGCGTCAGCACCGCCGACCGGACGGCTCCCACGTCATCGCCCATGTTCCGAGAATGCCCTGCCGGACCCCCGGCACGAAAGTCCGGAGGCGGACGAACTAGGCGTGCCGTGCCGCGGCGACGTCCTCCAGGCCGAGGATGTCGACCGCCTCGGCGCGCATCTGCACCTTGCGGATCTTGCCGGTGACCGTCATCGGGAACTCCTCCACCACGTGCACGTAGCGGGGGATCTTGTAGTGGGCGAGCCTGCCCTCGCAGAACGCGCGCAGCTCGCCCGCGGTCAGGCCCGGCACGCCCTCGCGGAGCCGCACCCAGGCCATCAGCTCCTCGCCGTACTTCTCGTCCGGGACGCCGATGACCTGCGCGTCGACGATGTCGGGATGGGTGTAGAGGAACTCCTCGATCTCGCGCGGGTAGATGTTCTCCCCGCCCCGGATCACCATGTCCTTGATCCGGCCGGTGATGTTGACGTAGCCCTCCTCGTCCATCACCGCGAGGTCGCCGGTGTGCATCCAGCGGGCGGCGTCCACGGCCTCCGCCGTCTTCTCCGGCTCGTCCCAGTAGCCGAGCATCACCGAGTAGCCGCGCGTGCAGAACTCGCCGGGCACGCCGCGCGGGACGGTCACGCCCGTCTCGGGGTCGACGACCTTGACCTCCAGGTGCGGCAGCACGGTCCCGACCGTGGACACGCGGCGCTCCAGCGAGTCGCCCGCGCGGGTCTGCGTGGACACCGGCGACGTCTCGGTCATGCCGTAGCAGATGGCGACCTCGCTCATCCCGAGCCGCTCGATGACCTGCTTCATCACCTCGACCGGGCACGGCGACCCGGCCATGATCCCGGTGCGCAGGCAGGACAGGTCGAGCCCGGTCAGCGACGGCTCGTTCAGGACGGCGATGAACATCGTCGGCACGCCGTACAGCGACGTGCAGCGCTCGGCCGCGACCGCCTCCAGCGTCGCCTTCGGGTCGAACGCGGGCGCCGGGATCACGATGCACGCGCCGTGGCTCGTCGCCGCGAGGTTGCCCATCACCATGCCGAAGCAGTGGTAGAAGGGGACGGGGACGCAGATGCGGTCCTCTTCGTCGTAGCCGCACAGCTCGCCGACGAAGTAGCCGTTGTTCAGGATGTTGTGGTGCGACAGCGTCGCGCCCTTGGGGAACCCCGTCGTCCCGGACGTGTACTGGATGTTGATCGGGTCGTCGGCGGTGAGCGTCCGCCCGATCTCCTCGAGGACGCCCGGCGCCGGGGTGCGGCCCGCCTCCAGCAGCGCGTCCCATCCGGGCGTGCCGATGAGCACGACGTCGCGCAGCGCGGCGCACCTGGGCCGCACCTGCTCGATCATCGCGGCGTAGTCGGACGTCTTGAACACCGGCGCCGCGACGAGCGTCCGGATGCCCGCCTGGTTGAGGACGAACTCCAGCTCGTGCACCCGGTAGGCGGGGTTGATGTTGACGAGGATCGCCCCGAGCTTGGCCGTCGCGTACTGGACGAGCATCCACTCGGCGCAGTTCGGCGCCCAGATGCCCACCCGGTCGCCCTTGACGACGCCGAGGTCGCGGAGGCCGAGCGCGACGGCGTCCACGTCGTCGGCGAACTGCTCGTAGGTCCAGCGGCGGCCGGACGACCGCTCGACGAGCGCGTCCCGCTCCGAGTGCGCCGCGACCGTCCTGTCGAGGTTCGCGCCGATGGTGTCGCCGAGCAGCGGCGTGGTCGAGATGCCCGACGCGTAGGAGAGGTTCAACGCAGGTCCTCCTCGCGGAACTCGCCCTCCGGGCGGTCGCCCTCGCCCGGATGCTTGTCGATCTCGCTGGCCCGCAGCTCCACCCGGCGGATCTTGCCGGAGATCGTCTTCGGCAGCTCGGCGAACTCCAGCAGCCGGACCCGCTTGTAGGGCGACAGCTGCTCCCGGCAGTGCGCGAAGATCGCCTTTGCCGTCTCCGCGTCCGGCGCCCAGCCGGCCGCGAGCGTGACGTAGGCCTTCGGGACGGCCAGCCGCACCGGGTCGGGCGACGGCACGACCGCGGCCTCCGCCACCGCCTCGTGCTCGATCAGCACGCTCTCCAGCTCGAACGGCGAGATCTTGTAGTCGGACGCCTTGAACACGTCGTCGGCGCGCCCGACATAGGTGATGTACCCGTCCTCGTCGCGGGAGCCGATGTCGCCGGTGTGGTAGTAGCCGCCGGCCATCGCCTCCTCGGTGCGCTCCTCGTCGCCGTGGTAGCCGGTCATCAGCCCGAGCGGGCGGTCCTCCAGGTCGAGGCAGATCTCGCCCTCGTCGCCCGGCTCCCCCGTCAGCGGGTCGATCAGCGCCACCTTGTAGCCGGGCACGGGACGTCCCATCGAGCCGGGCTTGACCGGCTGGCCGGGCGTGTTGGCGATCTGGACGGTCGTCTCGGTCTGCCCGAAGCCGTCCCGGATCGTGCGGCCCCACGCCTCCTTCACCCGCTCGATCACCTCGGGGTTCAGCGGCTCGCCGGCCGCGACGACCTCGCGCGGCGGCCTGCCGAGCCGTCCGAGGTCGGCCTGGATCAGCATCCGCCACACGGTCGGCGGAGCGCAGAAGCTCGTCACGCCGCACCGTTCGAGGGTGTCGAGGAGCCGGTCGGGGTCGAACCGGGTGTAGTTGAAGATGAACACGCACGCCTCGGCGTCCCACGGCGCGAAGATGTTGCTCCACGCGTGCTTGGCCCACCCCGGCGACGAGATGTTCAGGTGGACGTCCCCGGGCCGCAGCCCGATCCAGTACATCGTCGACAGGTGCCCGGCCGGGTAGGACGCGTGGGTGTGCTCGACCAGCTTCGGCTTGGCCGTCGTTCCGGACGTGAAGTACAGCAGCAGCGTGTCCCGCGACATCGTCAGGCCGTACGGGGTGAAGGACTCGCCCTCCTCGTAGGCGTCGGCGTACCGCAGCCACCCCTCCACCGGCTCGCCCACGGCGATCTTCGTGAACTCGCCCTCGACGCCGTCGAACTTCCCGGTCTCGGACGAGGCGGTCACCACGTGGCGGGCCTTGCCGCGCGTCAGCCGGTCCTGGAGGTCGGCCGTGCCGAGCAGCGGCGTGCACGGGATCATGATCGCGCCGAGCTTCATCGCCGCGAGCACGGTCTCCCACAGCTCGACCTGGTTGCCGAGCATCAGGATGATCCGGTCGCCGCGCCGCACCCCCGCCCGGCGCAGCAGGTTCGCCACCTGGTTCGACCGCCGCGACAGCTGCGAGAACGAGTACCTGGCCTCGGCGCCGTCCTCCTCGACGATCCACAGCGCGGGCGAGTCGTTGCCCTCGGCGATCTTGTCGAACCAGTCCAGCGCCCAGTTGAAACCGGTCAGCACCGGCCAGCGGAACTTCTCGTACGCCGTCGCGTAGTCGTCGCGGTGCGCGAGCAGGAAGTCGCGCGCCGCGCGGAACTCGACTGCGGGCATGGTCTCTCCCTCGTAGCCGCACGGGCACCCGGTCAGAAGGATCGTTGGCCATCCGGGTGACCCACGCCACCCCCGAACGGGGGTAGTGGGGTGGTCTTACCCGCCCGTTACGAAGTTTGAGCGGTCCAGGTGACCGGGGTCACTTCCGGGAGGCTGTCACACGGCGGGGGGCTGGATCGTCAACCTGGTGTAACCCTCCATACGGCAAGGAGACCACCATGGACGCCCGATTCACCTTCTACGACACCGAGACCGGCGGAAAGTTCATGAAGTACCTCCTGTCGGCGTCCAAGGCCGTGACGAACTCGGGGCTGCCGCTCGCGACGGCGCATCTGGTGGAGCTCCGGGCCAGCCAGATCAACGGGTGCGGCTTCTGCGTCGACATGCACAGCAAGGACGCCGCCCACGCGGGTGAGACCTCGGTGCGGCTCAACCTCGTCGCGGCCTGGCGGGAGGCCACGGTCTTCACCGACGCGGAGCGCGCCGCCCTGGAGCTGGCGGAGGAGGGGACGCGGCTCGCCGACGGCCCCGGCGTCTCTGACGAGGTCTGGGCGAACGCCGCCAAGCACTACGACGAGGAGCAGCTCGCCGGGCTGGTGTCCCTGATCGCTCTCATCAACACCTGGAACCGCCTGAACGTCATCACCCGGCAGCCCGCCGGCGGCTACCAGCCCGGCCAGTTCGGCTGACCGGGCCCGGCGCCCGGTTCACGGCGCGCCCGGGTCGATCGGGGCGAGGGCGGCGAGGGACTCGTCCAGCGCCTCGGGAAGGTCCAGGGACGGGTCCTCCGACCAGCGGATCATCAGGTCGAGCATCACGCCGAAGGCCGCGCCCGTGAGGGCGCGGACCTCGGCGGGCTCGCGGCCGGCGCGCTCGGCGAGGATGCCGGTGACCGTGCGCATGGTGTCGACGAAGCTGCCGAAGGCGGCGCCGCGCAGTGCGGGGACGGACAGGATGAGGACGGCCCGGTCGCGTCCGGCGGCGAGGTCGCCGGCCGAGAACCCGCCGAGGACCTCGCGCATCGCGGCGCGCAGGGCCCGCAGCGGGGACAGCTCCGGGGGCTGGGCGCGCAGCGACGCGAACACGACCGGGTCGGCCTCGTCGCTGATGACGAGGTCCTCCTTGGTGGGGAAGTAGCGGAAGACGGTGGTGTGCGCGACCTCCGCCGCCTGCGCGACCTGCTCGACCGTCGTCGCCTCGTAGCCCCGCTCGCGGAACAGGCGCAGGGCCTCCCGCTGGATGGCGGCCCGGGTCCTCGCCTTCTTCAGCTCCCGCAGGCCCTGCTTCGGCGCCACGCTCCCCAGCCTTTCGCCACTCGGCCCTTCGCTACCCCGACTCGACCGTGGAGCCTACTGCCACCTTCGGCGGGGCGTCCGCGAGCCGCGCGCCCTCGACGTCCACGTGCGGCAGGACGCGGCCGAGCCGGGCGGGCAGCCACCAGCCGGCGCGTCCGAGCAGGGCCATCACGGCGGGGACGATCGTCATGCGGACGACGAACGCGTCGAACAGGACGGCGGCGGCCAGCGCGAAGCCGAACGACTGCACCATCGGCGTCTCCGACAGCACGAACCCGGAGAACACGCTGATCATGATGACGGCGGCGGCGGTGACGACGCGGGCGCCCTGGGCGAGGCCCGTGACGGCCGCGTCGGTGGGGTCCGCGCCGCGGACGTGCTCCTCGCGCATCCGCGTGACGAGGAAGACCTGGTAGTCCATCGCCAGGCCGAACACCATGCCGATCAGCATGACCGGCAGCGGGCTGACGATGACGCCCGAGGAGTGGACGCCCAGCAGGTCGTTCAGCCGGCCCCACTGGAACACGGCGACGACCGCGCCGAACGTGGCGGCGACGCTGAGCAGGAACCCGACCGTCGCCTTCAACGGTACGAGTATCGAGCGGAACACCAGCGTGAGCAGCAGGAACGCCAGCCCGACGACGACCGCGAGGTAGGGGACGAGCGCGCCGGCGAGCTTCTCGGACATGTCGATGTCGATCGCGGTCTGCCCGGTCACGGCGACCGTGGCGCCGGTGCCGGAGCGGAACCGGTCGCGGATCGCGTGGATGAGGTCCTCGGTGGCCTCGCTGGTCGGCCCGCCGGTGGGGACGACGCCCACGAGGGCGGTCCCGCCGGTCCGGTCGACGACCGGCGGGTCGACCGAGGCGACGCCGTCCAGCGACCTGACCTCGCTCGCGACGCGCCCCGCGGCGGCCTTCGCGTCGCCGGGAGCCTGCACGACGAGGAGCAGCGGCCCGTTGATCCCGGGGCCGAACCCGTTCGCGAGCAGGTCGTAGGCCCGGCGCTGCGTCGTGCCGGGCGGCGCGGTGCCGTCGTCGGGGAGGCCGAGCCGCAGGTCCAGCGCCGGCGCGGCGGCGACGAGCAGCCCGGCGACGGCCGCGACCAGCACCGGGACCGGGCGCGCGGTGACGAACCTGCCCCAGCGGAGCCCGGCGGAAGCGCCGCCGCGGCGGCGGCGGGGCAGGGCGCGGCGTCCGGCGATCCCGAGCAGGGCGGGCAGCAGCGTCAGCGCGACGGCCACCGCGACGGCCACCGTGAACGCGGCGGCCAGACCGAGCTGCGTGAGCGCGGGAATGCCCACGACCGCGAGCCCGGCCAGGGCGATGACGACCGTCAGGCCCGCGAACACCACGGCGGAACCGGCGGTGCCCGCGGCGCGCCCGGCCGCGTCCGCGAGGTCGCGTCCGTCCAGGACCTCCTGGCGGTAGCGGGAGATGATGAACAGCGCGTAGTCGATCGCGACGGCGAGACCGAGCATGAGCGCGAGCGCCGGGGTGTCGGAGTTGAGCTCGACGAACGCGGTCGCGGCGGTGACCGCCGAGAGGCCGACGGCGATCCCGGCCGCGGCGGTGAGCAGCGGCAGCCCGGCGGCGACGAACGAGCCCAGCGTGGCGAGCAGCACGATCGCGGCGACCGCGACGCCGAGGAACTCCCCGGCGCCCTCCTCCGGGGGCGCGACGGCGTCGCCGCTCATCTCCACGCGCAGGCCGGGGACGCGCGCCGCCTCGCGCAGTGCGTCGCGGTCGGCGCCGGTCAGCCTGTACCCGGGGACGCGGTAGCCGACCTCGGCCAGCGCGATCCGGCCGTCCGCCGAGACCGTGCCCCGGACGTAGGGGTCGGCGACCTCGGCGACCCGCGGAGCGGCCTTGATCCGGGCGACCGCCTGCTCGACGTCCGCCCGCCGATCGGCGAGCGACCGTCCCGCCGGGGCGGCGAACACGATCCTGGCGCTCGCCCGATCGGCGCCGGCCTGCGGGAACCGCTGCGCGACCAGGTCGTTCGCCCGCTGCGCCTCGGTGCCGGGCACCGAGAACGAGTCCGGGGCGGGCTGGGACAGCGCGGCCGCTCCCGCCACGGCGGCCACGAGCAGCCCCGTCCACGCCAGGACGACCGCCCACCGCCGCCGGAAGCAGGACCGGCCGAGCCGGGCCAGGAACACCGCCATGACGCTCACCCCAATTCGCTATTGGAGTATGAAGTGTTAGTGAGCTAGCGCTATCTGTCAAGCGGGGAGAGGTCGGAACGCGAACGTGCCGCCCTTCGGTGAGACGGACGGCACGCGCTGGTGAACATGGGATCGATGGGGACATCAAGCCGGGCCCCGGCCGCGCGGCCGGGGCCCGGCCCGCCGTCAGGCGGTGGTGTAGGTGGCGATGTCCTCGGTAGTGCCGGCGTGGCGGAGGCCGGCCTTCTCCAGGACGCGGACCGACGCCGTGTTGCTCGGCTCCACGGTCGCCACGACCGCGTCCACGCCGGGCGCGGCCAGGGCGAACGCCACGATGGCGCGGGCGGCCTCGGTGGCGTACCCGCGGCCCCGGCGGGACGGGACGACGCCGTAACCGAACTCGACGGCCCCGTCGGCGGGCGGCCAGAACAGGCCGGTGGTGCCGACCACCAGGCCGGTGGCGCGTTCGATGATCTGGCGCTGGCCGTGCGCGTCGAGCACGGACGGGTGCTCGGCGATGAAGCCGGCGATGTCGCGATCGCCTTCGGCGGGGAAGTCGTCCGCCCAGTGGGCGCGCCTGTCGCCGGACAGGACGGCGGCGATCTCGTCGCGCGGCCACGGACGCAGGACGAGGCGGCCGGTGGTGAGATCCGTGCTCGGCAGGCCCGCGGCGGCCGGGTCCGCGTCGTGCGGGCCCGATGCGGTCAGGTCGGAAGATGACAAGTCTGGCTCCTGGTCGTTCTGGACGACCGGGCCGCGCTCAACCGCGCACGGCCCGGACAAGGGCATGCTGACGAAGCGCCGCGCGGGCCATATTCATCAACCTCCCCTGTCGCAGGAACGCCGCAAAGCTTATCCGGAACGGCTTTGCGGTGCCTTCGGCGGTCAGGGAATCCGGAAGCCGCGGAAGGTCACGTGCTTGCGGGTCTTGAAGCCGAGCCGTTCGTAGAGTGCGATCGCCCGGGTGTTCGCCTCGGCCACGTGCAGGAACGGGCGCTCGTCCCGAGCCGTGACGCGGGCCGCGAGCGCGCGGACCAGGCGGGCGGCGTGGCCGCGCCCGCGCGCCTCGGGGGCGGTGCAGACGGTGCTGATCTCCGTCCAGCCGGGCGGCCGGAGCCGTTCGCCCGCCATCGCCACCAGCACGCCGTTCTCGCGGACGCCCAGATAGGCGCCGAGTTCGCGGGTGCGCTGCCAGAACGGCCCCGGCCGGGTCCGTGCGACGAGGTCGAGCATCTCGGGCACGCTGTCCGCGCCCAGCTCCACCACGCCGGTGCCGGTCTCGCCGCCGCCGGACCAGACCATCTGGCGGCCTTCGAGGACGAAGACCGGCTCCCAGTCCGGCGGCGGGACCGCGGGGCTGCTGAACATGTCGGCGAGCTCGCCGCGGCCGAGCAGCCGGGCGAGGTCGGCCCACTCCGCCGGCCCCGGGTCGGCGGACACCGTGGAGAAGGTCGCGACTCCCGGCAGGTAGGTCGCGGCCCGGCCGAGGCGGCGGGCGAGGCGCGCG
Source organism: Spirillospora sp. NPDC049024 (assembly GCF_040649235.1). Classification (NCBI taxonomy): domain Bacteria; kingdom Bacillati; phylum Actinomycetota; class Actinomycetes; order Streptosporangiales; family Thermomonosporaceae; genus Spirillospora; species Spirillospora sp. NPDC049024. Next base: position 356,473 of record NZ_JBEZFD010000003.1, on the reverse strand, counting down.
TGGTGGCCGCGGAGCGACTCGCCCACGGGGTCGTCGAGCACCACGTCGTCGCGGTCCACCATGGTGCGGTACCTCTCAGGACGTGCGTGCAGGTCAGCGCCCTGGATGCTACTGCCTGGGGTTACTTCGAAGGGATGTAGGGCGGGGCGACGCCCCAGCCCCAGTGGGGCATGGGGGCTTCGAGGGGCGGCTCGGCGCCCGCCTGGGAGTTGGCGAGGGCGATGCGCGTGCCCCACTCGATGTAGGACGCGAACGCGGCGCGGAACTCCGGGTCGTCCGGGAGGCCGACCTCGTCCGCCGCGTCCATGAGGAGTGAGACCCAGCGGCGGCGCTGCGCCTCGGTGATGGACCTGCCGAGGTGGTGCCGCACCATTGCGTGGTAGCCGCCGCGCTCGCGGCTGTAGCGCTCCGGTCCGCGGAAGACCTCGCCGAGCCACGCCGCGACCCACTTCGGGTGGTCCGGGGCCATGTGCTCGAAGAGGGGGCGGAGCAGGTCGTCCTTGAGGACGTTCGTGTAGAAGTGCTCGGTGAGCCGTTCCAGCGCCTCGCTCCCGCCCGCCCAGTCGTACATGGTCGGGACGGACGACCCGGCGCCGCGCACGGCCGTCCGCTCGTAGTGCCGCATCTCCTCGATCCGCTGGACGTACGGCTTGATCTCGGCGAAGAACGCGGGGAAGTGCTCGCCGCCCCGGAAGCCGCGCATGTGGTCGTCGGCCGACGTCCAGCAGATGCGCAGGATGTAGGACGACGGCTCGTCGACGCACCTGGACAGCTCGTAGTCGACGCACTGCGGCGCCGCGGCGAGGGGGACGGCGGCCCGCGCGTAGGCGGCCTCGAACTCCCCGGCGTCCCCCGGATCGATGCTGTAGCGGATGTACTCGACGATCATTGGCGCCCCCAGGCTGCTTCCGGTCGGGTTATCACTGTAATCCTGTAATCACCCGACCGGAAGCGAAAACGATCAATCCTGGGCGGAGGAGCGGCGCAGCCAGGCGGCGGTGCCGGCCGCGGCCGCGAGGACCAGGGCGATCAGGCCGATCCAGAGCCAGCCCGACGACCCGCCCGAATCCTCGGCGGCGACGATGGTCTTCCGGACCGGCGTCGGCGTGGCGGGCTGGGCGGCACCGGAGGAGCCCCGCACGGTGAACGTGTAGGTGCCCTCGACAGGATGGCCGTCCGACGCCACGACGCGCCAGCCCACCGTGTACTCGCCGTTGGGCAGCGTGCCGTTCACCGCCTGGGTGACCTTGTTGTCGACCGCCTGCGCCGACCCGGCCTGGTACTGCTTGCGCGACGCGTCGGTCACGACCACGCGCGGCAGCCGCACCGGATCCGTGTACGTCAGGACGATCTGGGACGGGGGCGCGACCGCCGAGCCCTTCGCCGGGCTCGCCGACGCCAGCGCGGTGTGCGCCGACGCCGGGACCGCGGTCGTCGCCAGGACCGCCGCGAGCGCCGCGGAGCCGGCGGCCCCGCGCAGCACCGCCCGGATCATGACCGGCTCCGCGCCCGGGTCAGGCCGTACGCGCCGACCGCGATGCCGGCCACGCCGGCCGCGATGCCGATGCCGCCGAGCAGCCGTGCCGTCCCGTCGTCGGGCGCCGCGGACGACGCCGCGGCGGCGGGCTTCACCTGGGCGGTGAGTCCGGTGGGGCTCAGCGAGCCCTTGGGGAGGAGCTTGAGCACCGGCGAGGGGTGCTCCGGCTCGTTCGCCCCCTCGGCGGGCGGCTGGTCCCACTTGACGACCTCGCCGCCGGAGTAGGTCTGGTCGGCCTTGAAGACGAGCCGGTCGGTGTCGGTGGGCAGCGGCCCCATCGAGACGTCGAACTCCTCGAACCGGCCCGGCTCGATCCGGCCGCCGCTCCAGGTGATCTTCGTGACGGCCTCGGTCAGCTCGCCGCCCTCCGTCTTCACGGGCTTCGGCAGCTTGGACTTCTCCACCTTCACCGTCCAGCCCGGTGCCGGCCGGACCGACACCGACGACAGCGGGTGGTCGACCGGCAGGTTCACCACGAGCTTGGTGGTGGAGGCGTCGTCGCGCTCGTTCGGCACGCGGAACGAGACCTTGGTGTACGAGCCCTGCTCGGCGGTCTTGGGGTTGACGCTGACGTGCGCGGACGCCGCCGCGGCCAGGCCGATCACGGACAGTGCGGCGAGGGACGCGACCGCGCCGGCGCGCCGGGCATGCGGAAGGAAGGGCATTGCGGAACTCCGTTCGAGTCGTACGGGAACGACCGGGCGCCGCGAGCCGGCGTCCGGTGGCGTACGGCGCTCCGCTCAGAGGTGAGCGAGCGCCCTCGAACGCGGCGGGGGACCCCGCCGGACGACCTGGTGCCGCAGGATCCGTCCCACCGCCGTGCCGGCGTCCGCCGCCGGCTCGGTCCGGTAGGGGCGTACTGGAGGCTCGGCCGGTTCGACGGCGAGCAGAGATAGCAGCAGCCGGATCGGGCGGTCCGCGAAGGCGGCGACCCGCCGGGCGAGCGACCACGCGGCCCGCTCGCCTCGCCGCAGCCACCACGCGGCCACCAGCGCGGCCGTGCAGTGCGCGAGCGTCATGACCAGGCCGTTCCCGCCGTGCGCGGCGGGGAGCGCGACGGGTTCCATGGCGCCCGCCATGGCGGCGTGAGTCTCGGGCATGGTGTGGGCCGCCGGTGCGGTGGCCGCCGTGAACAGCGTGTGCAGGGCGAACTGCCCGCCGAGGAGCCCGCCCAGGATCGTCGCGAGCGAGCGCTCGTGGCCCGCGAGCATCAGCGTCACGCCCAGGACGGCCCCGAATCCCATGATCGCCGCCCAGGGCGGCACCGCCGCGCCGCCCGCCAGGACGTGCCCGAGGATCGCGAGCGTGGCGCACACGGTGGCGAACACCACCGCGCGCGCGGCCCGGAACAGCGGCTGCGACGCATGGGGGATCATGACGCTGACCATCGTCCCACCCGCGGTGCGGGATGCGCAGCCGACCCCGGATACCGCGCCGACACGCCCAACATCTTGGGGTTGTGCGTTGATCGTCAACTAGATGTAGGGTTCAACCCCGTGCTGGTCCGCCCCCGCCGTTTCGCGGCGGGGGCGGCGTGAGAGGGAACCCGGTGGGAGTCCGGGACTGCCCCGCAGCGGTGAGCGGGAACGACCGCCGTCATCGAGCACTGGGCCGAAGGGCCTGGGAAGCGACGGCCAGTAGGACGCCTCGGGAGAGGCGGCGCCCGCGAGTCCGAAGACCTGCCCGCACGCGAGGCCGGGTGACCGGCCTCATCTTCGGGGGTCCGGGTCCGTCCCGGATCGACACGTCCAGGCCTCGCGGGTGGGCCGGGGGCGGAGCGCGGCCTGCCGCCGCGCGCCGTTCGCATGCCTCCGCGAGGCGGCTTGCGAGGGGAGAAGCACGTGACACAGGCTCTGGCCGCGCCGCCGGCGGAGATCACGGCCGAGGTCGAGGCGGCCTGCGAGGCGGTACCGGGGGTCGAGGCCGGCCGGGTGCTGGCCGCGGTCCGGTCCGCGGCCGGCCTCGACGCGATGGCACTGCGGGACCTCGCGATCGGGGAGGCCGCCGCGCTCATCCCCGCCGAGCCCGGATACTCCAGGGTCGCCGCGCGCCTGCTCGGCGGCCGGATCCGGGACGAGGCCGCGGCCGCGGGCGTCCGCACGTTCGCCGAATCGGTCGCCGCCGCGCACCGCGAGGGCCTCCTGGCGGACGGCCTGGCCGCCTTCGTCGCCGCCAACGCCGCCCGGCTCGACGCGCTCATCGACGAGGGTTCGGGGGGCGTGGGAGACCGTCCCGCCTCGGAGAACGCGTTCGGGGCGGACGACCGGTTCGAGTACTTCGGGCTTCGCACCGTCTACGACCGGTACCTGCTCAGGCATCCGACGACGCGGCTCGTCCTGGAGCGACCGCAGCACTTCTTCTTGCGGGTCGCCTGTGGTCTCGTATTTCCCGACGGAGTCGGGCCGGGGGGTGTGGGGGGTCGGCCCCCCGCAGGCGACACGGCGGTGGACGAGGCCGCCGAGCTGTACGGGCTGCTCAGCACGCTGTCGTACCTGCCCAGCTCGCCGACGCTGTTCAACTCCGGGGCCCGCCGCCCGCAGCTCTCGTCGTGCTTCCTGCTCGACTCGCCGCGCGACGAGCTGGAGTCGATCTACGACCGGTACGGCCAGGTCGCGCGGCTCAGCAAGTACGCGGGCGGCATCGGCATCTCCTGGACGCGGGTCCGGTCGCGGGGCTCGCTGATCCGGGGCACGAACGGGCACTCCAACGGGATCGTCCCGTGGCTGCGCACGCTCGACTCGTCCGTGGCCGCGGTCAACCAGGGCGGCCGCCGCAAGGGCGCGGCGTGCGTCTACCTGGAGCCGTGGCACGCCGACGTCGAGGAGTTCCTGGAGCTGCGCGACAACACCGGCGAGGACGCGCGCCGCACCCACAACCTCAACCTGGCCAACTGGATCCCGGACGAGTTCATGCGCCGCGTCGAGGCCGACGGGACGTGGTCGCTGTTCGACCCGAAGGAGGTCCCCGAGCTGACCGACCTGTGGGGCGACGAGTTCGACGAGGCGTACCGGGCGGCGGAGCGGGAGGGGCGGTTCGTCCGGCAGATCCCGGCCCGCAAGCTGTACGGGCGGATGATGAGGACTCTCGCCGAGACCGGCAACGGCTGGATGACGTTCAAGGACGCCGCCAACCGCGCCTGCAACCAGACCGCCGAGCCCGGCAAGGTCGTCCACCTGTCGAACCTCTGCACGGAGATCCTGGAGGTGACGGGCGACGGCGAGGCGGCCGTCTGCAACCTCGGATCGGTGAACCTGGCCGCGCACGTGGGGCCGTCCGGCGTCGACTGGGAGCGGCTCCGCTCGACGGTCCGCACCGCCGTCCGGTTCCTGGACCGCACCATCGACCGCGGCTTCTACCCCACGCCCGAGGCGGAGAAGGCGAACCGCAAGTGGCGGCCGGTCGGGCTCGGCGTGATGGGGCTCGCGGACGTGTTCTTCACGCTCCGCCTGCCGTTCGACTCGGACGAGGCGCGCGAGCTGTCGACGCGCATCGCCGAGGAGATCGCGCTGGCCGCCTACAACGCGTCCGCCGACCTCGCCGCCGCCCACGGGCCGCTGCCCGCCTACGGCATGACCCGCACCGCGCGCGGCAGGCTCCACCTGGACCACTTCCCGGACGCGGCGCCGTCCCGTCCCGCCGACTGGAACGCGCTCCGCGCCCGGGTCGCGGAGGTGGGCCTGCGCAACTCGCTGCTCGTCGCGATCGCGCCGACCGCGACGATCGCGTCCATCGCGGGCTGCTACGAGTGCATCGAGCCGCAGGTGTCCAACCTGTTCAAGCGCGAGACGCTGTCCGGCGAGTTCCTGCAGATCAACCGCTACCTGGTGGAGGACCTGAAGTCGCTCGGGCTGTGGACGCCGGCCGTGCGCGAGGCGGTCAAGAAGGCGAACGGGTCCGTCCAGGGGCTCGTCGACCTGCCGGAGGAGATGCTGTCGCTCTACCGGACGGCCTGGGAGCTGCCGCAGAAGGCGCTCATCGACCTCGCCGCCGCCCGCACCCCGTACATCGACCAGTCGCAGTCGCTGAACCTGTTCATGGAGACGCCGACGATCGGCAAGCTCTCCTCGATGTACGCCTACGCGTGGCGGGCCGGGCTCAAGACGACCTACTACCTGCGGTCGCGTCCGGCGACGCGGATCGCGCAGACGACGGTCGCCGCGGCCGTCTGCTCCCTGGAGAACCCCGAGACCTGCGAGGCGTGCCAGTGAACGAGCGAGCGGAGGGACGGGGGATGCTCCTCGACCCCGGCATGGACCTGACGCTGCGGCCCATGCGCTACCCGGACTTCTACGAGCGGTACCGGGCCGCGATCCGCAACACCTGGACGGTGGAGGAGGTGGACCTCGCCTCCGACCTGGCCGACCTCGCCCGGCTCACGCCCGCCGAGCTGCACCTCGTCAACCGGCTCGTCGCGTTCTTCGCCACCGGCGACTCGATCGTGGCGAACAACCTGGTGCTCAACCTCTACAAGCACGTGAACGCCCCGGAGGCCCGGCTCTACCTGTCGAGGCAGCTATATGAGGAGGCCGTGCACGTACAGTTCTACCTGACCCTCCTGGACACCTATCTGCCCGATTCGGACGAGCGCGCCAAGGCGTTCGCTGCGATCGAGCACATCCCGTCGATCCGGTCCAAGGCGGAGTTCTGCTTCCGCTGGATCGACTCGCTCGGCTCCCTGGACGAGCTCCGCACCGCCGCCGACCGCAGGGCGTTCCTGCTGAACCTCATCTGCTTCGCGGCCTGCATCGAGGGGCTGTTCTTCTACGGCGCGTTCGCCTACGTCTACTGGCTCCGGTCGCGGGGCCTGCTGAACGGCCTCGCGTCCGGGACCAACTGGGTCTTCCGGGACGAAAGCATGCACATGGACTTCGCCTTCTCGGTGGTCGACACCGTCCGGGCCGAGGAGCCCGCGCTGTTCGACGCCGAGCTGACGGCCCAGGTCACCACGATGATGGAGGAGGCCGTCCAGGCGGAGCTGGCGTTCGCCCGCGACCTGTGCGGGGACGGCCTGCCCGGCATGAGCGCCGGCGACATGCGCGCCTACCTCGAATACGTCGCGGACCAGCGGCTCGTCCGGCTCGGCCTGCCGGTCCGCTACGGCACCGCGAACCCGTTCGCGTTCATGGAGCTGCAGGACGTCCAGGAGCTGTCGAACTTCTTCGAGAGGCGCGTTTCGGCCTACCAGATCGGGGTCGAGGGGACGGTCGCGCTCGACGAGGCGTTCTGAACCTTCCAGAACGGGCAGTCGTTGAACGGTAAAGGCCAGCCCGAGGAGGAAGAACGTGCCGCTCATGGACAAGATCATGCGATTCGCCCGGAGCCCGCAGGGGCGCAAGGCGCGGGCGCGGGCGGAACGGCTCGCCCGGGACCCCCGCACCCAGGCCAAGATCCGAAGACTGCTGTCGCGAGGTCGAGGCGGCGGAGGCCGCCGCCGCTACTGACCACCGACCGGCCACCCGATACCGAGCACCGGACCCGTCCCCGCCCGGGGGCGGGTCCGGCTCGTGTTGGGCGGGCGCACTCGCGCACCCGGCTGACATTTTGCACGGTCACCGTTGTGCCCGGCCGATGCGGCGCCGCCCAGGACCCGCCCCTAGTCTGCTCCTCATGACCGGCGAGTACCTGTACTGGGAGAATGTCCCGACGCGGTGGAAGGACAACGACGTCTACGGGCACGTCAACAACGTCGTCCACTACTCGCTGATGGACACCGTCATCAACGAGTGGATGATCCGGACCGCCGGCTTCGACCCCGCGACCTCCGGTTCGATCGCGCTCTGCGTGGAGTCCCACTGCGAGTACAAGGCCGAGGTCTCGTTCCCCGACATGATCCGCGTGGGGCTCCGCGTCGGGAAGCTCGGCCGCTCCAGCGTCCGGTGGGAGGTCGGCATGCTGCGCGGGTCGGACGGCGCGCTCGTCGCCGAGGGCCACTTCGTGCACGTCTTCGTCGACAGGGACACCCGCCGCCCGGTCGAGATCACCGGAGCGGTCCGCACCGAGATGCAGAAGCTGCTGGCAGCATGACCGCGACCCGCGCCGCCGTCCTCGTCGAGTCGGGACGCCCCGCCCCCTACGCCGCGTCCCGTCCCCTGGAGATCGCCGACCTGCGCCTGGACCCGCCCGGCCACGGCGAGCTGCTGGTCCGGATCGGCGCCGCCGGCCTCTGCCACTCCGACCTGTCCGTCATCAACGGGTCGAGGCCGCGCCCCCTCCCGATGGCCCTCGGGCACGAGGCCGCGGGCGAGGTGGTCGAGACCGGGCCCGGCACCGAGTTCGCGCCCGGCGACCACGTCGTCCTCGCGTTCGTCCCGGCCTGCGGGCACTGCGAGCGCTGCGTCGCCGGACGCCCCGCCCTGTGCGGACCGGGCGCCCAGGCCAACGGCGCCGGAACCCTCCTCGGCGGCGGCAGGCGGTTCCGGGCCCCGGACGGCACCCGCCCGAACCACCACCTCGGCGTCTCGGCGTTCTCCGAGTACACGGTCGTCTCGGCGCGGTCCGCCGTGAAGGTCGACCGCGACCTGCCCTTCGACATCGCCGCGCTGTTCGGCTGCGCCGTCCTCACAGGGGCCGGCGCCGCCCTCCACAGCGCCGCCGTCGCCCCTGGCGACACCGTCGCCGTCTTCGGCCTCGGCGGCGTCGGCCTGTCCGCCGTCCTCGCCGCCAAGGCCGCCGGAGCCTCCACCGTCCTCGCCGTGGACGTCGTCGCCCACAAGCGCGACCTCGCCGAGCGCCTCGGCGCCCGGCCCGTCGCGGGCGGCCCGGACGCCGTCGAGGCGATCCGCGACCTCACGTCCGGCGGCGCGGAGAAGGTCATCGAGACGACGGGCGTCGTGGCCGTCCTCGAACAGGCCTACGCCGCCACCCGCCCCGGCGGCACGACCGTCACGGTCGGCCTCCCCGCCCCCGGCGCGCCGCTGTCCCTGCCCGCGCTCAGCCTCGTCGCCGAGGAGCGGACCCTGCGCGGCAGCTACCTCGGCTCGTGCGTCCCCAGGCGCGACGTCCCCCGCTTCATCGGCCTTTACCGCGACGGCGCCCTCCCTGTGGACGCCCTCCTCAGCGGCCGCCTTCCTCTCGATGCCATCAACGAGGGCTTCGACCGCCTTCACACCGCCGAGGCCGTCCGCCAGCTGATCACGTTTCCTTGAAGGAACAGACTCGCGTGTTAACGTCTTGACTCACCGGATGGCGAGCGATGCGGGCGTGGATGAGCACTCGGCATGGCAGCGGGCGCAGGCAGCCCAGGAACGCCCATCATCCCCCTTCGCGAAAACGCTGGTACCAGCAGCCGTTCGCCTGGTTATCGCTCATCGTCATGGCCGTGACCGCCGCCTATTTCCAGGACACGCTCCGAGCGGTGGGCGAAGGCTGGCTGACGCCCGGGGAGGTGGCCGACTCGGTCTCGGCGGGCGAGGCGATCCGGGTCGTCGACGTCCACCATGACCTCGACGCCGGCAACGACGTCCTCGTGCCGGCGCGGAAGGGCGGCGGGGACGCGCTCCCCGGCGGTGCGGCGCCGCCGGACTCGCTGACCGACGAGTGGCTGGCCGCGCACGGCGCGATCGACGTCGGCGCCTCCCGCTGGGAGATCACCGTCGAGACCCGCCGGAACGAGGACGTGGAGATCGTGGACGTCCGCCCGGTCATGGCCGGCGGGCGGTGCGGACCGGCGCCGTCGGGCGCGCTCATCGAGAACCCGAGCGCGGGGGCGGGCGACAAGATCGCGCTCTTCCTCGTGGTCGACGGCCCGCGCCCGCGCCCGGTCTTCCAGCGGAACGAGGACGGAAGGCTCTCCCCGTTCTTCGTCGGCCCCAAGGCGCAGCGGCTGACCCTGGAGAAGGGCAGGAAGGAGACGCTCGCGATCGTGGCGACCATCGGGCGTCCGGGTAGGCCCGCGTCCAAGGAGGGGCCGTACTGCCAATGGAGCGTGCAGGTCGACTACATCGCGGGCGGCGGGCGCCACCAGATGTCGATCAGGGCTCCGGGGAACCGGCTGTTCGCGCTGACCGGCAGGCTCGCCGACGCCGCGCGGTACCAGACGGTGTTCATGGACGGGCTGAACTGCCAAAGGCAGCACTACACGAAGGTGCCGGCGGCCAAGTACGCGAAGCTGCTCAAGGAGTCGTCTCCGTCTCCGCCGGAGTGTCCGTAGCCCCGGTCGTCGCGCCAAGGAATCGGCTTCTCCGGTAGGAGAACGCGACGGCCAGCCCGACGAGCCAGCCCCAGACGGCGCCGAACCGCATCGCGAACGGCAGGATGAGCGTCACCTGCGTCCCGAAACCGATGCTGCTCCCGTAGGTCGCGCGGGACAGCGCGGCATGGGAGAGCCCGGTCAGGGCACCGGTGAGAACGGTGAACGACCATCCGAAGAGGAACGCGTGCAGGGTGCCGTGTCGAGCCCCTGGCTCCATTCGGGAGACGACCCACCACAGCAGCAGCCACAACAGCGCGATGAAGACGAGCGCCACGGCGGTCGACACCGGCCAACTCTCCTTGAGGCCGGAGTAGAACATGAACTTCTCGCCGTCCTTGGGGGCGAGCCAGTCGTCGACCGCGTTCGGCGGCGGCTTCGGCCGCAGCCTCGGATAGAGCGAGATGTTCGACACCGCTTCCGGCAGCGAGACCCGGCCGTCGTCCAAGGAGACGAATTTCGTGGCGCCGCCGAGGAAGGCCAGGCACACCGCGGGAATGATGCCGACCGTGGCGATGTGGCGCGCCCGCCCCGGCAGGTCGCTGACGGCCCCCGCGAGCACGTCGGGGACGTGGTCGGGCCGTCTCGCCCGCCAGACGCGGTGCGCAAGGTAAAGGCCTGCCAGCGGGACCCCGGTCCACAGTGCCATGCCGGCACCGGCGAACAGCGCGTCGGAGGGCCAGAAGTGGCGGTCCCATCGCGTGTCGATCACGATCGCCAGGGAGACGCCCGGCGGGTCGCCGAGCCCGTCGAGGATCACGATCGTCAGCGCCGCCACCTCGCCGGCTCCGAAGGCCAGCATCACCGCGCTCGTCCAGCGGAGGACGGCCCCGGCGAGGCCCGTCCTCGGCGTGAAGGAGCGTGCGACGAGATAGACGAGCGCGGTGGTCAGCAGGTAGACGCCGAGCCGCAGCGGCCAGATCCACGGCCGCAGATGTGGGCCGACGGAGTCGTGCGGCGTCAGCGGAGCGAAGAAGGAGAAGACCCGGGCGACGGGGTCGTCGCCGTAGCGGAAGGCGGTCAGGTACGGCGGGATGTGGGCGGACGCGTCCCACTGCGTGATCGATAAGAACGCCGCGGCGATGGCCGCCGCCGCGATGCTCCAGGTCCGTCCCATGCCCGGATCAGGCGAGGACCTGGGTGGTGAGGAGCTGCTCGAAGTCGGCTTCGAAGGCCTCGTAGTGGGCGCGCAGGTCGGGCCCGGGCCAGCCGGTGGGCAGCAACTCCTGGGGGAGGAGCGGGTCGTTCAGCAGGTGGCGCAGGATGGCCGCCGCGTAGGTGAAGCGCTCGGCGATCGAGGCGGCCTCGGCCAGGGCGGTGCGCAGGGCGTGGGCCTTGGCCGTCCAGGCGTCGAGGTCCCACAGGGACGCGGCCAGGGCGGCGGGGTCGCCCTCGGGACGGCCGGTGAGGAAGGTGCACTGGCGCAGGACGGGCTCGGGCCGCGGGCGGGTCAGGTTCGCCGGGCGCAGCCAGGTGCCCTCCCGCAGTTCGGCGAGCCGCATGGTGGACATCGCCTGGCGCAGCGCCGCGCGGTCGGCGGCGGGACGGCGCTCGGCGGTGATGACGGCGATCTCCCAGCCGCCGTCCCAGGGGCGGGTCGGGGGGAGGCGGGCCTCGTCCTGGCGGGCCTGGCGGGCGAGGAGGCGCTCGGTGAGGGCGTACATGCCGCCGGACTGGACGAGGTCGCCGGCGGCGACCATGCGCGAGAGCGCCACCCGGATCGTCCCCTCCGCGATCCCGAACAGCTCGCCGACGCGGACGAGGTACCGGGCCGGGAGCCGGGGCGGGTGGACGCCCAGCAGCGTGCTCAGGACGACGGACCGAGCGGTGAGCGGGCGTATCTCCAGGCTGTCCATGGCTGGTCGTGACCCTACCGGGGACCCGGGGTGGCCCCGTCCTCAGATTACAGTCTTTCCGTCGCGTGAGAGCTAAGTGTAATGTCGAGCCATGGCGTCTTACCTCATCGAGTCGTTCGACCGGCTGCCGTTCGGGGGCGCGGAGAAGGCGCGCCGCTACGCGACCGAGCGCTACCGAGGCGCGGTCGGCCGCAACTGGTACGACTGCGACCCCACGCTGCGGTTCCTCATGCGGCGCCACCTGGGCGACGGTTTCGGCTGGGCCGAGCCCCGGCTCAGGGAGATGGGCGCGCTGATGGGCGGACCGATCGCCGAGCGGGCCGAGGAGACCGACCGCAACCCGCCCCGCCTGGAGAAGTACGACCGGTGGGGGCGCGACATCAGCGAGGTCGTGATGCCGCCCTCGTTCGAGGCGGCGCGCCGGGACCTCGTGGCGACGTCGTTCACGCGGCCCGACTTCGTGGCCGAGGCGAAGCGGAGCGGCGTCGACCCCGCGCCGATGGGCGTGGCCTGGAGCTACCTGCTGGACCAGGCCGACATCGGCATGGCGTGCGCGCTCGGCACCGGCGGCGACATGGTCGTGGGGCTGACGGAGATGTTCGCACCGGACGACGTCAAGGCGCGGGTGCGGGAGCTGTTCGCGGCCGGGGAGATGTCCGGCGAGGCCGCACAGATGCTCACCGAGCGGTCGGGCGGCTCGGACCTCGGCGCGCTGGAGGCGACCGCGTCCAGGGACGGGGACGCCTGGCGCCTCAACGGGTTCAAGTGGTTCGCGTCCAACGCCAACGGCTCGGCGTTCGTGGTGCTGGCCAAGCCGGAGGGGGCCGTGGACGGGGTCCGGGGCATCGCGCCGTTCCTCGTCCTGCGGGAGCGGCGGGACGGCTCGCGCAACGGCGTCCGGATCCGGCGGCTCAAGGACAAGCTCGGCACGCGGTCGGTGGCGTCGGCCGAGATCGAGTTCACCGACGCGGAGGCGTTCCTGCTGGCCCCGGCGTCGAGCGCGGGCGAGGGCGGGGACGGCAAGGGCCTCGCCCGCATGATGGAGCTGACGAACGGCGCCCGGCTCGGCATCTCCATGATGGGCCTCGGCTGCGCGCGGCGGGCCCTCGTCGAGTCGCTCTGCTACGCGCGGGCCCGCGAGGCGTTCGGCGCGCCGCTGGGGGCGCAGCCGCTCATGCGCCGCAAGCTCGCCGAGCTGATCGTGGAGACCGAGGCCGTGCAGGCGCTCGTCTTCGACGGGTACCTGGGACGCCCCCGGCTGCGCCTGGGGGCCGCGCTCATCAAGCTGCGGGCCGCCCGGCTGGGCGTCACGGCCGCGAGCGACGCCATCGAGATCCACGGCGGGAACGGCTACATCGAGCAGTGGCCGGTCGCGCGGATCCTCCGGGACGCGCAGGTCAACCCCATCTGGGAGGGCGGCGACAACATCCTGTGCCTGGACGTCCGCCGCGCGGTCGAGCGGCAGAACGCCCATGAGCCGTTCCTCGAACGGCTCGCCCAGGCCGTCGAGCAGGCGCCCGGCGGGGACGACGAGACGGCCGCGCTGGTCGGGCAGAGCATCGGGCATCTCCGCGAGGCCATAGAGAAGTGGCGGGGGCTCGACAGGACCGTGGCCGAAGCCCGCCTCTACCCGCTCGCCCAGTACATGGCCGACGTGTACGCGGCGGCGCTGCTGCTGGAGCAGGCCGGGTGGGAGCGCGCCGATTCCGGCGCGGACCGCAAGGCGCTGGTCGCGCGCCTCTACGCTCGGAGCCACCTCGCCGACCCCGGCCCGCTGCGGGGCATCGACGCCCCGGCGGACGACCTCGAGCGCTTCGAGGACCTGGCGGACGGCGCGTTCACCGGCGACTAGGAGGCTGCGCGTGGCGGTACGGATCGAGCGGGACGGCCCGGTGACCACGGTGGTGATGTCGCGCCCCGCGACGCGCAACGCGGTGGACGGCGCGACGGCGCGCGAGCTGGCCGCGGCGTTCCGCGAGTTCGACGCGGACGACGGCGCGAGCGTCGCCGTCCTGTGGGGCGAGGGCGGGACGTTCTGCTCCGGCGCCGACCTCACGTCGGTCGGCACCGACCGCGGCCCGCGCCTTGACCCGCCCCCGGCCGACGCGCCGCTCGGCTGCACGCGGATGCGCCTGTCGAAGCCGGTCATCGCGGCGGTCGCGGGCCACGCCGTCGCCGGCGGCCTGGAGCTGGCGCTGTGGTGCGATCTGCGCGTCGTGGAGGAGACGGCCACGTTCGGGGTCTACTGCCGGCGCTGGGGCGTCCCGCTCGTCGACGGCGGGACGGTCCGGCTCCCGCGGCTGATCGGCGCGAGCCGCGCCATGGACCTGATCCTCACCGGCCGGCCCGTGGACGGGCGGGAGGCGTTCGAGATCGGCCTCGCCAACCGGCTCGTCCCGCTGGGGAGGGCGCGGGAGGCGGCCGAGGAGCTGGCGGCCGAGCTGGCCCGGTTCCCGCAGGCCTGCCTGCGGGGGGACCGGCTGTCGGCGCTGGAGGCGGAGGGCCTGCCCGAGGACGAGGCGATCGCCGCCGAGTACCGGCACGGCCTCGGCTCCATGGAGGACGCGGTCAAGGGCGCCGGGAGGTTCGCGAGCGGCCGCGGCCGCCACGGCGACTTCACCGACATCTGAGCCGCGTGCCCGTTCTGTGGCTCCGCGCCCGTTTGGTCCCGGGCTCGCCCCGGGGCCCGTCCGCCATCGCCTCGCAGGTCGTTGACCGAATGCAATTCGGGCCCGTAGGTTCCTGGTGGGCGGCCGCCGTGACCGAGGAGTGAAGCGCTGATGCTGACCCTGGACGAGGCGGGCCTGGCGCTCGCCGACCCGAAGGCCTACGCCGATGACCGGCGGTTCCACGACTCCCTCGCGCTGCTGCGCCGCGAGTCCCCGGTGCACTGGGTGGAGGCCCCCGACTACACCCCGTTCTGGGGGATCACCAGGCACGAGGACGTCCTGGAGATCGAGCGCAACCACGAGATCTTCCTGAACGCGCCGCGCCCGCTGCTCGGCACCGCCGAGTTCGACGAGCTGAACCGGCAGCGCGCCGAGCAGGGCATCGCGCTGCGCACGCTCATCCACATGGACGACCCCGACCACCGGGTCGTCCGGGCGATCGGCGCGGACTGGTTCCGGCCCCGCGCGATGCGGGCCCTGGAGCCGCGCGTCCGCGAGCTGGCGAAGCGGTACGTCGACCGGATGGTGGACCTCGGCGGCGAGTGCGACTTCGCGCGCGAGGTCGCCGTCCACTTCCCGCTCTACGTGATCCTGTCGCTGCTCGGCCTGCCGGAGAGCGACTTCGACCGCATGCTGAAGCTGACGCAGGAGCTGTTCGGCGGCGACGACGACGAGCTCCAGCGCGGCACGACCAACGAGGAGAAGCTCCAGGTCCTCCTCGACTTCTTCGCCTACTTCCAGGGCCTGACGGAGGAGCGCCGCAAGCACCCGACCGACGACCTCGCCTCCGCCATCGCGAACGCGCGCATCGACGGCGAGCCGCTGAACGACTTCGACACCGCGTCCTACTACGTCATCATCGCGACGGCCGGGCACGACACGACCAGCGCGACGATCTCCGGCGGCCTGCACGCCCTCATCGAGCACCCCGACCAGCTCAAGCGGCTCCAGGACAAGCCGGAGCTGATGCCGCTCGCCGTGGACGAGATGATCCGCTGGGTCACCCCGGTCAAGGAGTTCATGCGCACCGCCGCGCGGGACTACGAGCTGCGCGGCACCACCATCCGCGAAGGCCAGGCGGTGCTGCTGTCCTACCCGTCCGCGAACCGGGACGAGGACGTCTTCGACGACCCGTTCCGCTTCGACGTCGGGCGCGACCCGAACAAGCACCTGGCGTTCGGCTTCGGCGTCCACTACTGCCTGGGCGCGGCGCTGGCCCGCATCGAGGTCCGCGCCTTCTTCGAGGAACTGCTGCCCCGCCTCGGCTCCATCGAGCTCGCCGGAGCGCCCGAGAGCATCGCCACCACCTTCGTCGGCGGCCTCAAGCGCCTCCCCGTCCGCTACTCCCTCGTCTAAGGAACCCCTGGTGCAGATCGAAGCCGCGGTGCTGCGCGCCGCAGACGCCCCCTACACGATCGAGTCGCTCGACCTCGCCGACCCGGGCCCCGGCGAGGTCCTCGTCAAGGTCGCGGGCGCGGGGATGTGCCACACCGACATGCTCGGACGCATCCCCGGGGACCTGATCACCAAGCCGGTCGTCCTCGGGCACGAGGGCTCCGGCGTGGTCGAGGCGGTCGGCCCCGGCGTCACCGGACTCACCGTTGGCGACCACGTGGTCATGTCGTTCGACTCGTGCGGGACGTGCGACAACTGCCGCGCGGCCAAGCCCGGCGCCTGCCCCCAGATGACCGCGCTCAACATGCTCGCGATGCCGCTGGACGGCACGCCCCGCGCCACCGGCCCGGGCGGCGAGCCCGTCCACACGCGCTGGTTCGGGCAGTCGTCCTTCGCGAGCCACGCCCTCGGAACCGCGCGCAACGTCGTCCCGGTGACCAGGGACGTCCCCCTCGACGTGCTCGGGCCGCTCGGCTGCGGCGTGCAGACCGGGGCCGCCTCGGTGCTGATCTCGCTCGGCGTCCGCGCCGGCGACAGCGTCGCGGTCTTCGGCGCGGGCGCGGTCGGGCTGGCCGCGGTGATGGCCGCGCGGGTCGCGGGCGCCTCCATGATCGTCGCGGTCGACCTGCACGAGTCCCGGCTCGACCTGGCCCGCGAACTCGGCGCCACGCACACCCTGAACGGGGCGGACGACGACATCGCCGGACGGATCCGGGCGATCTCCGGCGGCGAGGGCGTGCAGTACGCGCTCGACTCGACGGCCGTCCCGGAGGTCGTCTCGACGGCGGTCGCGTCGCTGCGCACCACCGGCGTCTGCGGCCTGGTCGGCGTCGGCGCCGCCGAGTACCGGCTGGACGCCAACCTCCTGCTCATGGGGCGGACGGTCAAGGGCATCATCGAGGGCGACGCCGTCCCGCACACGTTCATCCCGCGGATGATCGAGCTGTGGCGGCAGGGCCGGTTCCCGTTCGACCGGCTCGTCGCCACCTACCCGCTCGCCCAGATCAACGAGGCGGAGGCGGACACGACGTCCGGCAAGGTCGTCAAGCCCGTCCTCATCCCGTGACCCCCTTCCCGGGGCCCTCGAAGTAGGCGGCGGTCTCGGCGTCCGCCGGGTAGTACGACTCGACGGCGACCTCGTCCAGCGTGATGTCCATGGGGGTGCCGAACGTGGTGATGGTGGAGAACATCCGCAGTTCCCGCCCCGCGAAGCGGACGACCATCTGGATCGTGACGTCGGCGCCGGCCGGCGCTTCCTCGGCTCCGGGCTCCAGCAGTTCCTCGTAGAGGGCGGCGAGCCCGGGGTCGGGGGCGGCGGCGAGCTGGCGCCTGACCCGGGAGCGGAACACCGCGCGCACGTCGGACAGGTTGACGACCAGGCGGGCGAGCCCGCGCGGGTCCAGGCCGAGCCGCAGCAGGTTGACCGGCGGCCGGAGCAGCTCGGGGTCGACCTCGGCGAGGAACGGCTCGATGGCGCGGTTGGTCATGACGATGTCCCACCGGCGGTCGAAGGCCAGCGCCGGGTACGGCTCGTGCGCGCGGAGCACGCGTTCGACCGCGTTCCGGGCGGCGGACAGCGCGTCGTCGTCGAGCGGCCGTTCGGAGTACCGGGGGGCGAATCCGGCCGCGAGCAGCAGCCGGTTGCGGTCGCGCAGCGGTACGTCGAGATGCTCCGCGAGCCGCAGGATCATGGCGGCGCTCGGGTTGGACCTGCCCGTCTCGACGAGGCTGACGTGCCGGGCGGAGACATCGGCGGCGATCGCGAGGTCGAGCTGGCTGAGCCTCCGGCGATGCCGCCACTGCCGCAGGAGCTCCCCGACCGTGTGCACGGTCATCGAGCGTACTCATTGTGCGGCGGGACGCCATGAAATGGGACTTCATCGACAATCCGCCACGGTCGCGGAAACACTGCGCCCATGACCGACACAGCATTCCCGAACGACGCGGCGTCCCTGACCAACAAGGAGATCGTCCAGCGGGCACTGTCGGAACTGATCACGACGGGCAGCACCGACGGGCTCCGGCCGCTGCTCGGCGACGGTTTCGTGCACCACCGGCCGGACGCGACCTCCTCGACCAAGACGGAATGGCTCGCCGCCGTGCAGGCGGCGCTCACCCCGCTCGCCGCCATGCAGGTCGAGATCCGCCACCTGCTGGCCGACGGCGACCACGTGGTCCTGCACACGCGGCGGCGGCTCCCGGACGGGCCGGAGATCGCGGTCGTCGACATCTGGCGGGTCGAGGACGGGCTGATCGCCGAGGCCTGGGAGATCATCGAGCCGGTGGCCCGGGCGGCCGCCAACCTCACCTGGTGGGAGACCGCCGAAGCCTGACCGCACGCGTCCGACCGGGTCTCAGACGACGCGGTGGAGGAGGCCGTCGCCGCGCGCGAGGCGGCGGCAGTTCTCCGCGGCGACCGCGAAGTACCGGTCCCACGTCTCGCGGGTCAGCCACGCGACGTGCGGCATGACCGCGACGGTGTCGAGGGCCAGCAGCGGGTTGCCGGCGTCGACGGGCTCCTTCTCGAAGACGTCCAGCCCGGCGCCGCCCAGGCGCCCCGACCTGAGCGCCGCCACCAGCGCCGCCTCGTCGATCACCGCGCCGCGCGCCGTGTTCACCACGATCGCGCCCTCCGGGAGCAGCGCGAGCCTTTCGGCGTCGAGAAGATGACGGGTCTCGTCGGTCAAGGGGATGTGCACGGACACGATGTCGCTGACGCGCAGCAGGTCGTCCAGCTCCCGCCAGGCCGGGTCCTCGCGCCGGGGCCGCCGGGTCGTGTAGAGCACGGTCGCCCCGATCGCCTCCAGCATCCCGCGCAGCAGCGTCGCGATCTCACCGCCGCCGAGGAGCCCGACCGTCCGTCCGGCCAGCTCGCCGCCCACCAGGGCCCGGTCGGCGGGCCAGCCCTCGCCGCGCCGCGTCCGGGCGTCGAACGGGACGACCCGCCGCAGCGCCGCCAGCATCAGCAGCAGCGACGTCTCCGCCACCGCCTGCGCGTTGCGGCCCGGCATGTTCGCGACCGCGATCCCGCGCTCGGCCGCCGCGTCCAGGTCGATGGTGTTCACGCCGGTGCCGAGCTTCTGGATCAGCCGCAGCTTGGGCGCCCGGTCCATGTCGGCGGCCGTCACCGGGCGCAGCACGTGCCAGAGCACCTCGGTCCCGGGCAGCAGCTCGGCGAACCGGGCGTCGTCCTGCTCCGAGCAGCTCACGATGTCGAGGCCGGGCTCCTCGTGATCCATGTCGTAGTGCAGCAGCACCCGCATGCCGATCCCCTTTCCCTCCCGCGACCCCGGCCTCACCGCCCGGTGTCCCCCGCGATTATCGTGCGGATAATGAGCCGGAGTCGGACGAGGTGAGCGCCATGTGGCCGGAGAAGCCGATCGTGCAGGCCCCGATGGCGGGCGGGCCGTCGACGCCGGAGCTGGCCGCCGCCGTCTCGGAGGCGGGCGGCCTCGGCTTCCTCGCCGCCGGGTACAAGGCGCCCGAGGCGATGCGCGCCGACATCGCCGCGACGCGGAAGCTGACGTCCCGACCCTTCGGGATGAACGTCTTCATGCCGTCCCTGGACCAGGTCGACCCGGCCGCCGTGGCCCGCTACCGCGCCCGCCTCGCCCCCGAGGCCGCCCGCCTCGGCGTCGAGCCGGGCGTCCCGGGCGCCCGCGACGACGCCTACGACGCGAAGATCGCCGACCTGGTGTCCGATCCGCCCGCGTTCGTCAGCTTCACGTTCGGCTGCCCCACCGCGGACGTGATCCGCGCGCTCAAGGACCGCGGCGCCACCGTCATCGTCACCGTGACCTCCGTGGACGAGGCCCTCCGGGCGTCCGACGCCGACGTGCTCTGCCTCCAGGGCCCCGAGGCGGGCGGCCACCGGGCCTCGTTCGCCAACACCCTCGACGACGCGCAGCCCCTGCGCGCGCTGATCCCGGCCGTCCGCGAGGCGACCCGGCAGCCCCTCATCGCCGCCGGCGGCCTCGCCACGGCCGCCGACGTCGCCGAGGTCCTGTCCCTCGGCGCCGACGCCGCCCAGCTCGGGACGGCGTTCCTGCGCTGCCCGGAGAGCGGCGCCAGCGACGTCCACAAGGCCGCCCTGACCGACCCCCGCTTCACCTCCACCGCGATGACCAGGGCGTTCAGCGGGCGTCCCGCACGGGGGCTCGTCAACCGCTTCCTCGCCGAGCACTCGGGGGAAGCGCCCGCCGCCTACCCGGACGTCCACTACGTGACGGCGCCGCTGCGCCGGGCGTCCGCGGCCCAAGGCGACCCGGACGGCGTCAACCTCTGGGCGGGCGAGTCCTTCCGCGAGACGACCGAAACCGGCGCCGCCGCCCTGGTAGCCGAGCTCACCCCCGCCTGATGCCCGAACTCGTGATCCTCGTCGGCCTGCAAGCGTCCGGCAAGACGACGTTCTACCGGCAGAGACTCGCCGCCACACACGTCCATGTGAGCAAGGACCTGTTCCCGAAGTCCGCCCGCCGGAAGCAGGCCCGCCAGCTCAGGCTCATCGCCGAAGCCCTCGAATCGGGCCGGTGCGTCGCCGTCGACAACACGAACCCGTCCCCGGAGGAGTGGGAGCCGCTCGTCGCCCTGGGCCGTCGCCACGGCGCCCGCGTCACCGCCTACTGGTTCCCGCCCGACATCGCCGCGTCGAGGGACCGCAACGCGGCGCGCCCGCCCGTAATCCAGGTGCCGGATGTCGGGATCCATGCCACGCTCAAGCGACTCCGCCGCCCGCGCCCGTCCGACGGCTTCGACGAGGTCTGCTCCGTCGGCCACGACGGCGCCGGAGGCTTCGTCGTGACCCGGCCCGAGGAGCCCCTGGATGAAGGACCTTGAAGCGCGAATGCGCGCCCGCGAGTGGTTCCACTCCCTGACGCTGCTCCCCGGCGCCTGGGCCGTCGTGCGCGTGGACGGCCGCTCCTTCTCCCGCTACACCGAGAGCCGCTTCGACAAGCCCTTCGACCCGCGCTTCTCCGCCCTCATGGCGGACACCGCGACCACCCTGCTCACCGAGCTCGGCGGGCGGTACGCCTACACCGAGAGCGACGAGATCTCCGTCGTCCTGGACCCCGCCTTCGACCTGTTCGGCCGCGAGGTGGAGAAGCTCGTCTCGCTGTCCGCGGGCATCGCCACCGCCGCCTTCACCCACGCCGCCGGAGAGCCCGCCGTCTTCGACGGCCGCGTCTGGATGGGCGCCTGCACCGACGACGTGGTCGACTACCTGTCCTGGCGCCAGGCCGACGCGGCGCGGTGCGCCCTGAACGGCTGGTGCTACTGGACGCTGCGCAACGAGGGCATGTCCGCGCGGCAGGCGAGCCGCAGGCTGGAACGGACGTCCATCGCCGACAAGAACGAGCTGCTCTTCTCGCGCGGCGTCAACTTCAACGAGGTCCCGTCCTGGCAGCGGCGCGGCGTCGGACTGTGGTGGGAGGCCTACGAGAAGGTGGGGCACGACCCGATCCGCGGCATGGACGTGATCGCCACCCGCCGCCGGATCCGCACCGAGCGCGACCTCCCCATGAAGGATGCCTACCGCGACATGATCCGGGGCCTCCTGGGCTGACTAGCGCTCGGCGCCCCAGTCCCAGAGCGCCTGGAGAACCGGCCCCAGCCGGCGACCCTGCGGAGTGAGCGCGTACCGCGTGCGCGGCGGCCAGCCCGCCCGTCTCTCCTTCTCGATCACACCCGTCCCGACGAGATGCGCCAGCCGGTCGGTCAGCACCTTGTCGGACAAGGCGGGGAGGGCCTGCCGCAGCTCGCTGTACGAGCGGTCGCCCCGCAGGAGCTCGCGGATCACCAGGGTCGTCCAGCGGCCGCGCAGCGCGGTCAGGGTGATCTCCACCGGACAGGTGGGCGTGGGCTCCGCCACGCGGGCGTGCGGATCGTCGGGCAGCCCTGGGCGGCTGACCGTTTGGTGAGTCACGAGAGCGCCTCCTAGCGTTTCGCGTCCCGACCCTGTCTACCCGGAAGGACGACGATGCGCCCACTGGCCGAACGCCCCGAGGACGTCATGCTCGTGTTCGCCGACCGCTTCAACAGCGGCGACCCGGCGGCGGTGGCGGAGCTGTACGAGGAGGGGGCGGTGTTCGTCCCCGAGCCGGGCACCCCGCTGACCGGCTCCGACGCCCATGCCGCCAACGCCCGCTTCATGGCCCTCGGCCTGCCGATCAAGGTCAGCCCCCGCCACGTCTACGCCTCCGGCGACGTAGCGCTGCTGATCGTGGACTGGGTGATCGAGGGCGAGGGGGACGAGGGCCCGGTCCGCCTCGAAGGCACCGCCACCGATGTCGCCCGCCGGGGCCCGGACGGCCGCTGGCGCTACGTCCTCGACAACCCCTTCGGCGCCGCCGCCTCCAGCGCGTAGGGCGGAGTCCCTCCCGCGAGGGCGCCCCTCTCCACCGCGAGTTCGGCTTCGTCGAGCACCCGGACCCGGCGCTGTACCGGCGGCCGTGAAACGTCCCCTGCTTGACCGGGGGAAGCGTTCGCCCAGAATGTCTCCGGGAAAAAATTCGCGGGCGTGTTGATTCCGGCCGTCCCCCGTTCGACCTAGGGGTGCAGGGGCCCCGCGGGGGGCCCGGACGAACAGGGAGACGGAGAACATGAAGTACATGCTGATCATGCGGGCGACCGACGAGGCCTACGCGGGCATGGCGGAGACGGACCACGCCCAGATGATCGAGACCGTGGGCCGGTTCAACCAGGAGCTGATCCGGGCCGGGGTGCTGCTCGCCGCGGAGGGCCTCGACGACCCGTCCGAGAGCGTGGTCGTCGACCACTCCTCCGAGCCGCCCGTGGTCACCGACGGTCCGTACGGCGAGACGAAGGAGCTGTTCGGCGGGTTCTACATCCTCAACGTGGCCTCGAAGGAGGAGGCCGTCGAGTGGGCCAAGCGGGCGCCGGCCGGTCCCGGCTTCAAGACCGAGATCCGCCGGGTCCCCACCATCGACGAGTTCCCGCAGGACAACGAGTGGATCAAGAAGGAGCGGGCCTGGCGCGAGGCCACGGGCCAGCTGTGACCGGCGACCCCACCGGCCGCGAGGCCGTCGCCGCCGTCTGGCGGATCGAGTCGGCGCGGATCGTCGGCGCGCTCGCGCGCTACACCGGCGACTTCGCGCTGGCCGAGGACCTCGCCCAGGAGGCGCTGGCGGAGGCGCTCGTGACCTGGCCGCGCGACGGCGTGCCCCGCAACCCGTCGGGGTGGCTGCTCACCGTCGGACGGCGGCGCGCGATCGACGCGTTCCGCCGCCGCTCCGCCCGCGACGAGCGGTACGCCGCCCTCGCCCACGAACTGGGCGAGGGCGGGGCCGTCACGGGAAGACCGCCCGAGGAGGCCGACGACGTGCTCTGGGACCCCGACCAGATCGACGACGACGTGCTCGCGCTCATGTTCGTCTCGTGCCACCCCGTCCTGTCGCGGGAGGCGCGGATCGCGCTGACGCTGCGGGTGGTCGGCGGCCTGACCAGCGACGAGATCGCAAGGGCGTTCCTCGTCCCGACCGCGACCGTCCAGGCCCGGATCACCCGCGCGAAGAAGACCCTCGGCGCGGCCCGGGTGCCGTTCGAGGTGCCCATCGCGGAGGACCGGGCCAAGCGCCTGCCGTCCGTCCTCAACGTCGTGTACCTGATCTTCACCGAGGGCTCCACGGCCAGTTCCGGCGGCGAGCTGATCCGGTTCGACGTCGCGGGCGAGGCGCAGCGCCTGGCCCGCGTCCTGGCCCAGCTGATGCCGGACGAGCCGGAGGTCCACGGCCTGCTGGCCCTGCTGGAGCTGACCGCGGCGCGCTTTCCCGCCCGCACCGGCCCGGACGGCGAGCCGGTACTGCTGGAGGACCAGGACCGCACCCGCTGGGACCGCGCCGCGATCGGCCGGGGCCGGGCCGCCCTGGCCCACGCGCAGCAGGCCGGGCGAGGCCTCGGCTTCTACGGCCTCCAGGCGGCGATAGCCGAATGCCACGCCCTGGCCTCGTCTGTAGGCGAGACCGACTGGGACCGCATAGTCCTCCTCTACGAGGCCCTGGGCCGCCTGGCGCCGTCCCCGGTAGTCGACCTCAACAGAGCGGTAGCGGTCTCCATGGCCAGTGGCCCGGCCGCCGCCCTCGCGATCGTCGACGACCTCACGGCCTCAGGCGCCCTGGCGAACTCCCACCTCCTCCCGAGCGTCCGAGGCGAACTGCTGATCCGCCTGGGCCGTCCGGAGGAAGCCCGCACCGAGCTGGAACGAGCCGTGAAACTGACGGCCAACGACCAGGAACGCGCCCTCCTCCACCGCAAGCTCACCGCCCTCCCCTGACGGAGGCAGGGCGAGCCGACAGCAGGGACCGGTCAGAAAAGGCCGGGCATGTAGGGGGCGCCGTTCTCGCGAAGTCCGCGGGCCACGGCCGTCGCCCTTGCCGCACCGCGCGGATGCCCGGCCTGGCCGGCCCTGCGGAAGTACTCCTCCGCCCCTGCCATGTCGTTCTTGTGCTCGCAACGGACGCCGAGGTTGAACAGGGAGTCCGGGTCGCCCGCTGCCGCCCCCTTCTCCCACCACTCGTCGGCCTCCTCGCGCCGGCCCTGGGAGTAGAGGTGGTTGGCGAGGGCGCTGAGCGCACGGCCGTCGCCCTCTCCGGCGGCGCGCCGCAGCCATTCCTCGGACTCCTCCGCCCGGCCCATCTCACCGAGCGCCAGACCGAGGTTGGTGACCGAGTCGAGGTGCCCGGCCTCGGCCGCGATGCGGAACTGCTCGGCGGCCGCCTCCACGTCCCGGCGGCCGATGAGCAGCAGCCCGAGATTGTGCCGGGCGCCGAGCTCTCCCGCCTCGGCCGCTTCGCGGTACCAGCTCTCGGCCTCCTCGTCGCGACCCTGGTCCGAGCAGAGGATGCCGAGGTTGAGCTGCGCGACCCGCTCGCCCGCTTCGGCCGCCGCGCGCCACCACCGCTCGGCCTCGGCCTCGTCCCGCCCGACGACCAGGACCCCGAGTTTGAGCATGGCGCCGACGTGCCCCGCCTCGGCGGCGGCCCTGAAATGCCGTACGGCTTCCCGCACCTGGCCCTGCTTCTGGAGCGACTTCGCCTCCTGGAAGTCGGCCTCTCCAGCACCCGTCTCCATGGCATCCCCTTCCGTGATCACCGTGATCGGACTGGCCCGGAGCCAGAACGGTTCCAGCCTTGTGACCGGTTGGGCGGGGGATTGCGGCAAGGGTCAGGACGTGAGGGTGATGGGGGCGATCCGGGGGAGGCCAGGCGCCGGTAATCGTCGGTGGCCAGGGCGATCGAACGGTCCAGCCGGGCCGCGTTGAAGTACAGCTCGGGACTTCGCAGCTGGTCGAGTCCCCCGGTCAGAAGGTGGCGATCGGGTTGACCGGGCTGCCGGACGTGCCGGCGAAGCGGACCGGCGCGACCGCGAGGTGGAAGTCCCACTGGCCGAGCTCCGCGGCCGTCGTCGCGCACGCCTCCAGGTCGCAGTTGTCGAGCAGCCACAGACCCATCGCGACGAGGCTCACGGCGTGGACCGGCATCAACACGTCCTCGTACCCGGACGGCTGGACGTCCTGGGGAGTGTCGGCGCCGATCAGCGCGACGCCCCGTTCGTGCAGCCACGGCAGGCAGGACGCGTGCCACCCGGCCTGCCGGATACCGCCGGACTCGCCGGCCTCGTGCCGGACGCGGCCATAGCCGGTCCGCAGGAGTACCGCATCACCGGGCCGCACCCGCACGCCCTGGCGACGCTCGGCCTCCTCGAGATCCTCGGGGAACACGCCCTGCCCCGGTTCCAGCCACGGCACGTCGCGGACCTTCGCGACGTCCAGCAGGACACCACGCGTGACGATCCCGTTCGCCGCCGCCGTGACGGCCGCCCACGCCGATCCCGTCTCGGCGTCGACCAGCGAGTGCGACCGCCCGTTGTACATCTGGCCGTCCCAGAAGATGTGGCACGGCGAGTCGAGGTGGGTGAGGGTGTTGCCGTGGAACGTGAGGCCGAGCCGTTCGGACGAGAAGCCCCAGCGCCGGTCGTTGTGGAAGGCGGCCGGCATGTTCTCGGCACCCGGCATGTCGGCGGCGCACGGGCACGTCGTCGTCGACCGCTCCATGTCCTTCGGTACGGCGACCTCCCAGGCGCACGACACGCTCCTGCCGTGGCGCACGGCCCGCGCCGCCGCCAGCCGGACGTCGTCGTCGATGTGGTTCAGCGTGCCGAACTCGTCGTCGTCGCCCCACCGTCCCCAGTTCGACAGCGTGTCGAAGTACCCGAGCACGTCGTCCTGCGTGGGCATCGGCCGCCCTGCCGTCATCGACTCCTCCGGTCACGTGGTCCGAGGCACCAAGGCCCGCTGAACGGCATGACACTAGATCAACGGCCCGACAGCCGGCCAGTCATGAGGTCGCGCACGGCACGCCGGTGGTGCCGGCACCGGCGTGCATACGGCGTCTCAGGAGAACCGTTCCCACGCTGATTGGCGTCGCATTCCGAGGGCTTCGCCGATGCGGTCCCACGACATCCCCCGATTGCGGGCCTCGCCGACACCGGCATTCTCGGCGGCCGGGCAGGACGGGACGTCCACGACGAGCTCGTTCCCGCCCGGCCCGGGGGGTCAGCAGGTGCGGGCCCGGGCGAGCAGATGTGCGCGCTCGGCCTCGTTCGAGGTGAGCTCGGCGGCGCGCTCGAACTCGGCACGTGCCTCCATGGAGCGGCCGAGCCTGGCCAGCAGGTCGCCGCGCACGCTCGGCAGCAGGTGGTAGCCGCGCAGCGCGGCGACGTCGAGCAGCCCGTCGGTCACGGCGAGACCGGCGGCCGGCCCGTCGGCCATGGACACGGCGACCGCGCGGTTCAGTTCGACGATCGGCGAGCGGGTCAGCGCGACGAGGTCTCCGTACAGGGAGGCGATGCGCGCCCAGTCGGTGTCCTCGGCGCGCGGCGACCTGGCGTGGCAGGCCGCGATCTTCGCCTGGATCGCGTAGGAGCCGGTGGCGCCGAGCTCTTCGGCCCGGTCCAGCGCGGCGAGACCGTGCGTGATCAGCAACCGGTCCCAGCGGGCGCGGTCCTGCTTGTCGAGCGTGACGATCCCGCCGTCGGGCCCGGTGCGGGCGCGGAGGCGGGACGCCTGGATCTCCATCAACGCCACCAGGGCATGCGTCTCGGACTCGCCGGCGGCCAGGGCGGCGAGCATGCGGCCGAGGCGCATCGCCTCCTGGCACAGCTCGGCGCGTGCCCACCGCTCGCCGGTGGTGGCCGTGTAGCCCTCGTTGAAGACCAGGTAGACGGCTTCGAGCACGGAGCCCAGCCGGTCGGCGAGTTCCGCGCCGACCGGGACCTCGAAGGGCACCCCGGCCTCGGTGAGCGCCTTCTTCGCCCGGGTGATCCGCGCCGCCATCGTGGTCGTCCGCACCAGGAACGCGCGGGCGATCTCCTCGGTCGACAGCCCGGCGACCATCTTCAGGGTGAGGGCCACGCGGGCTTCGACCGACAGCACGGGGTGGCACGCGGTGAACATCAGCCGCAGCACGTCGTCCTCGACACGGGGGTCGAGCTCGATCTCGTCCATCGGAGTCTCGTGATCGTTGAGCTCGCGACCGAGCAGTTCGACCTTGCTCTGCAGCGTCGCGGCGCGCCGGACGGCGTCGACGCCGCGGCGGCGCGCCACGGCCATGAGCCAGGCGCCCGGGTTGTCCGGGACGCCTGACTCGGGCCACTGTTCGAGCGCTGCGACGAGCGCGTCCTGCGCGAGGTCTTCGGCCAGCCCGACATCGGAGACGGCGCGGGTCAGGCCGGCGATCAGCCTGGCGGATTCGATCCGCCAGACCGCGTCGATCGCCTGCTGGGTCGCCGAGGCCACTACTGGTCGGCGGCGGGCTCTGCGCGCAGTTGCCGCTCGGCCGCCGCGATCTCGTCCCCGAAGGACTCGGTGAAGTCGTCGGCGTCGAGGATCTTCCGCAGTTCGACCTCGCTGTCGCGCAGCGGTGAGCGCCTGACCCACTCCACGGCCTCCTCCATCGAGGCGACCTCCCAGATCGCGTAGCCGGCGACCAGTTCCTTGGTCTCGGTGAACGGGCCGTCGATCACCGTGGTGCCGCCGTCGGAGTCGAAGGCGATCCGCTTGCCCTTGCTGCTCGGCTGGAGTCCGTCGCCGGCCAGCACGATCCCCGCCTCGATGAGCTTCTCGTTGTACAGCTCCATCGCCGCGAACTCCTCGGCCGTGCCGAGCTCCCCGGCCTCGGACCGCTCCGTCGCCTTGCCCAGAACCATGACCCTCATCGCTGTGCTCCTTCGCGGTCGGCCGGGACCGGTCCCATCGACCGATGCAACCCTGGCTCACCTATGCGTCGAATGGGAAGGGGCGGATTCAACAGGGGCGCCGCACTTTTCCCCTCATTGTTCGTCGCGCATCCGCAGGATGTAGGTCGCGGTGAGGGCGACGACGTGGTCTTCGTCCTGCGAGAGGTCTGCGAGGGCGCGTGAGGCCGTCGTTCCGGGGATGTCCGCGAGTGCTTGGGTCAGCCGTCGGCGTGCGGGCGGGGCCGTGGTGCTGTGGGCGAGGCGGTCGACGAGGGCGGTGGCGATCTGGTCCGCTGGCGCGGGGCGGCTCGCCAGGGTGCTCAGCGCGTCGGCCGCGTCGACGTCGTTCGCCTCCGCCACGATCATGTCGATCAGTGTCGGGACGGCGTCGGCCACCCCGCGTGTTCCGAGCGCCAGGGCCGCATACCTGCGGACGACGATGTCAGGGCTCTTGAGGGCGTCCTGCAGCAGTGCGGTGGCCTCATCGCCCGGAATCTCGGCGATGGACTGGACGGCGCGCTTCCGCACCTCGGCCGCCGGGGAGCCCAGGCCGTCCGCCAGCGGCGCCAAGGCGCTGTCGCCCGCCTGCGCCAAAGCCCAGCGAAGCGCCCCGGCGACGTTCGGGTCCGTCTCGCCCAGGGCCGCTTCGACCAGTGCTTCCACCGGGACCGGCACCTCTTCGACCGAGGAGAGGGCCGCGCGCTGCCGCTTCCCCGGGCTCTCCGACCTCAGTGCCTGGAGGAGCGCGACGGTCTGGAGGACGTCCTCCCAGCCGGCGGGCTCGGCGGCATCGATGCGGTGGAGGCGCGTGAGCAGCTCCGTCTCGCGTGCGATGCGCTCTCGCGTCCGGCTGATGAGGTCGTCGACGAGTTCGGAGGGCGTGAAGCCGGGGTCGTCGAGCGCGCGCCCGACCTCGCGCAGCGACAGCCCCAAGGACCGCAGGCTCTCGATGTGGAAGATCCGCCGGATGTCCTCGCTGGAGTACTCCCGGTAGCCGGCGCCGGTACGGCCCGTCGGCCGCACCAGGCCGAGCGACTCGTAGTGCCTGAGCATGCGGGCGCTGACCCCGGAACGGCGGGCCACCTCACCGATCAACACTGCCTGTCATCCCTCCTGGGAACCGGTGGTGCCGAGGGCCACGACGCGCTTCGCCTCCTCGATCGCGAACTCGAATCCGGCCTCCGGGTCGCGCAGCAGCCGTTCCGTGGCGATCGCGTGGGTGCGCACGCGACGGTCCGGATCCGCCATCGCGGCCCGCAGCACCGGAGGGACCACCTCACCGAGCGCGATCAGCGCCCGGCTGAGGCTCAGCTGCGTCTCGCGTCCGCCGCGCCCGAGCTGGGTCGCCAGGACGGCGGCCAACTCGGGTTCTTCCCCTTCGGGCACGAGCACGACCGCCGTCCGCCAGGCGCTCCGCGCCACCTCGTCGTCGGCGTCGCGCAGAAGCCCGTGGGTGATCGCCGGCCACGCCCGCCGGTCCCCGATCTTGGACAGCGTGTGCAGCGCCTGGCTGCGAGCCTGCGCGCGCTCCGAGCGGAGTTCATGGACGAGCCGGGGAACGGTCGCCGACGCCGGGTGGCGGGTGAGTGCCCACGTCAGCATGTCGCGCACGAAGAACTCGGGCTCGACCGCGCATCGTTCGATGAGCTTGTCGATGAACGCCGGGTCAGGGGACGTTCCGACCGCCATCGCCGCCCGCAGCCGCACCGACGCATCGCTGTTCTCCAGCCCCCGGAAGGCTCGATCCGCGTCCTGTCGCGGCATGGTCATCGGGCCACCTCCTCGGCTCCAGCCAAGCGCCTGCCACTGTGTCAAGGTCAAGAGGGGGCGAGGCGGGTCGACCTGCGGGTCTCCTTCGCGCGGGCCTCCCTGTTTGAGGGTGGGGGCGGCGAGAAATAACTGCTCTGGGCTACTTTCGGGGGGTTCTCGTGCGCACGGTGCTGAACATCCTCTGGCTGGTCCTGGCGGGCTTCTGGATGGCGATGGGCTACGTGCTCGCCGGGATCATCTGCTTCATCCTCATCATCACCATCCCGTTCGGCATCGCCGCGTTCCGCATCGCGGCCTACGTGCTCTGGCCGTTCGGCCGGACGACCGTGCCCAGGCGGGACGCGGGAGTGGGGTCGTTCGTGGGGAACGTCATCTGGGTCGTCTTCGCGGGCTGGTGGCTGGCCCTCGGGCATCTCGTCACCGGCTTCCTGCTCTGCCTCACGATCATCGGCATCCCGTTCGGGATCGCCAACTTCAAGCTGATCCCGATCTCGCTCGCCCCGCTGGGCGTCGAGATCGTGCCATCGGACGAGATGCGACGCTACGAACGACAGCCCTTCTGAGGCCCGCGGGGCCCAGCCCGCCGGGCGCCGCGTTACGGGAAGTCCGGGCGGGGTGATCCGTACGGCATGCTTGTCGCGTGTCGGAGAGCCTGTCCCACGTGCCGGACGAGCATGCCTGGACACGGGGTGTGCTCATGCGCGACGCGTACTACGGGGTCGTGCTGGCCGGAACGGTCGCCGCCGTGTGGGCCACGGGCGCCGGCGTCGGCCGCGTCGTGTCGATCCCCGCGCTGTGCGCGCTCGTCCCGTGGTACTTCCTGGTCGGGCGCGGGGCCCGCCGGGACAGCCCGGTGCCGGCCCGGACCGCCTGCTACCAGCTCGGGGTCCTGGCCCTGCTGGTGACCGCGCAACTGGCCACGCTGACCAGTTCGGTGGTGCTGTTCGCGCTGGTCCCGCAGTCGTTCATGCTGCTGCCGGCCGGCTGGGGCATGCTCGCGCTGGCGGCGTTCAACGCGGTGCCGATGGCCGAGGCGGTCAGCGCGCCGGACTCCGGCGGCGTCGTGACGGCCGGCGCGGTCGTGCTGGGCGTGGCGTTCGGGGCGACGTTCGGCCGGTGGATCCAGCAGATCATCCAGCAGAGCCGGGAGCGCGCCGACCTCATCGCGCAGCTCGCCGCCACCCGCGCGGAGCTGGCCGAGTCGGAGCGGCAGGCGGGGATGCTCGCCGAGCGGCAGCGGCTGGCCATGGAGATCCACGACACGCTGGCGCAGGGCTTCACCAGCATCCTGATGCTGCTGGACGCGGCCGAGTCGGCGCCGCCGGAGCAGGCCCGGGCGCACCGGGAGCGGGCGGCGCGCGCCGCCCGGGAGAACCTGGCGGAGGCGCGCGCACTGGTCTGCGCGGAGCCGCCGGCGGGGCTGGCCGGTTCCTCGCTGCCGGACGCGCTGCGCCGGCTGGTCGAGCGAATCGGCGAGGAGACCGGTGCGGCGGCCTCGTGGGAGCTGGTCGGCGAGCCGCGCCGGCTGCCCGCCGGCACGGAGGTGGTCCTGCTGCGGTGCGCCCAGGAGGCGCTGGCGAACGTGCGGCGGCATGCGGGCGCGACACGGGCGGCGCTGTGCCTGCGGTACCTGCCGGACGGGGTCCGGTTGGACGTCTCGGACGACGGCGCCGGCTTCGACCCGACCGCTCCGGCGGGCTTCGGCCTGGCCGGCATGCGCGAGCGGGTCGCGCAGGCCGGCGGCCGCCTGGCCATCAGCAGTACGCCGGGTTCCGGCACCGTGCTCACTGTGGAGGCGCCGGCATGATCCGGGTGCTGCTCGTGGACGACCATCCGGTGGTGCGGGAGGGCCTGCGCGGCATCCTCGGCCTGGAGGACGGCATCGAGGTGGTGGGCGAGGCCGGGTCGGTGGCGGACGCGGTCGTCGCGGCCCGGGCGTGCGAGCCGGACGTGGTGCTGATGGACCTGCGGATGCCGGACGGCGACGGGGTGCAGGCGACGCGGGACCTGCTGGCGCGGGACCCCGCCTGCCGGGTGGTGGTGCTCACCACGTACGAGAACGAAGCGGACATCCTGCGGGCGGTGGAGGCAGGCGCCACCGGGTACCTGCTGAAGGACGCCGGACAGGGGGAACTGGCCGAGGGGATCCGCGCGGCGGCGCGCGGGGAGACGGTGCTCGCCCCGGCGGTCGCGGCGCGGCTGGCGTCCCGGAAGCGTTCGCCGGGCGCTCTGACCCGGCGCGAGATCGAGGTGCTGCGGCTGGTCGGCGCGGGCCGGACGAACGCGGAGATCGGCCGTGAGCTGTTCATCGGCGAGGCGACGGTGAAGACGCACCTGCTGCGGGTGTTCGAGAAGCTGGGCGTCTCGGACCGCACGGCGGCGGTCACCGCGGCGATGCGGCGCGGCATCCTCCCGCTGCACTGACCGCGGTGGGCGGGGGCGGGCGCGTCGGCGGACTTCTGGGGCTTCCCGGGGTCGGGCGGCGAGGTTACCCTCTTCTTGGCGTCCACGCCGGTCGTATGCGCCTTGCTCTGGGAGAGTCCCGTCCCCACGGGGCTTGTTCGGCTCCTGCACCGGCTCCTCTGTGTCCCGCTCAGCTGAGGAGTCGTCCCCGTGAAGCCCAAGCACCCGCACGTCAAGCACAGACGGTCCAAGCCGAGATGGTCCGCGGCGGGAGCCGCGCTGGCCTCGGCGGCCGCGGCGGCCGTCCTGTCGTTCGGCACGCTGGTCGCGGTGTCCGCGCCCTCGTCGGCCCAGCCCGCCGCCGCGACCGCCTGCACGTATCCGGCCTGGGCGGAGGACGCCTCCTACAAGGTCGGCGACAAGGTCGCCTACAGCGGACGCGGCTACGAGGCGCTCGTCGCCCACACCGCCTACCCGGGCGCCGGCTGGAACCCCGCGTCCACCCCCACGCTGTGGCGCGACATCGGCGCCTGCGACGCCTCGCAGCCGCCGACCACCCCGCCCACCACGCCTCCGACCACCCCGCCCACCACGGATCCGCCGACCACCCCGCCGCCGGGCGGGGACGAGACCTGCGCGGTGAAGTCGAAGCCCGCCGGCAAGATCCTCCAGGGCTACTGGGAGAACTGGGACGGCGCGTCCAACGGCGTCCACCCGCCGTTCGGCTGGACGCCGATCGACAACCCGCTGATCAGGCAGCACGGCTACAACGTGATCAACGCGGCGTTCCCCGTCATCCGCTCGGACGGCACCGTCCTGTGGGAGGACGGCATGGACTCCACCGTCAAGGTCGCGACCCCCGCCCAGATGTGCGCGGCGAAGGCGGCAGGCGCCACCATCCTGATGTCGATCGGCGGGGCCGCCGCCGGCATCGACCTCAGCTCCAGCAGCGTCGCCGACCGGTTCGTCCAGACGATCGTGCCGATCCTGAAGAAGTACAACTTCGACGGCATCGACATCGACATCGAAACGGGCCTGTCGGGCAGCGGGAACATCACCCGGCTGTCGCCGTCGCAGGCGAACCTGATCCGCATCATCGACGGCGTCCTCGGCCAGATGCCGTCGAACTTCGGGCTCACGATGGCCCCCGAGACCGCGTACGTGACCGGCGGCAGCGTCACCTACGGCTCCATCTGGGGCGCCTACCTGCCGATCGTCAAGAAGTACGCGGACAACGGCCGGCTGTGGTGGCTGAACATGCAGTACTACAACGGCAGCATGTACGGCTGCTCGGGCGACTCCTACTCCGCCGGGACGGTCGAGGGCTTCGTCAAGCAGACCGAGTGCCTGAACAACGGCCTGACCGTCCAGGGCACCACCATCAAGGTCCCCTACGACAAGCAGGCCCCGGGCCTTCCCGCGCAGCCCGGCGCGGGCGGCGGCCACATGTCGCCGAGCCTGGTCGGCCAGGCGTGGAACCACTTCAACGGCCAGTTGAAGGGCCTGATGACCTGGTCCCTCAACTGGGACGGGTCGAAGGGCTGGACGTTCGGCGACAACGTCCGCGGCCTCCAGGGCCGCTGACGCCCTGAATCAGGGGCCCGGTGGAACCTCCGCCGGGCCCCTCCTCATGTCCGTCCGGTCAGGAGCTCCAGGCGGTGCCGGTCAGGCGCTCGTAGACCTCGGCATAGCGGGCGCGGGTGGCCTCCACGACCTCGTCGGGGATGGCGGGCCCGGGCGGGGTGCGGTCCCAGTCGAGCGTGCTGCTCCAGTCGCGCACGAACTGCTTGTCGAGGGAGTGCTGCGGGCGGCCGGGCACCCACTGGTCGGCGGGCCAGAAGCGGGACGAGTCGGGCGTGAGCACCTCGTCGCCGAGGACGAGGGTGCCGTCGGCGGCGCGGCCGAACTCCAGCTTGGTGTCGGCGATGATGATGCCCCGCTCGGCGGCGAGGGCGGCGCCCCGCCGGTAGATCTCCAGGGTGGTGTCCCTGAGCCGCGCGGCGGTGTCGTCGCCGATCTCGCGGACCACGTCGTCGTAGGTGATGAACTCGTCGTGGCCCTCGGTGGCCTTGGTGGTCGGGGTGAAGATCGGCTCGGGCAGCCGGGACGCCTCCACCAGGCCCTCCGGCAGCGGGACGCCCGAGACCGTCCCCGACTTCTGGTACTCCTTGAGACCGAGCCCGGCGAGGTGCCCGCGCGCGATCCACTCGACGGGGAGCATCGTGAGGCGGCGGCAGCGGATGGCGCGCCCGGCCCACTCCTCCGGCACGTCGGTGGCCGACACGACGTGGTTCGGGACGATGTCGGCGAGCCGCTCGAACCACCACAGCGACAGCTGCGTGAGGATCTTCCCCTTGTCGGGGATCGGCGTCGGCAGGACGACGTCGTAGACGCTCACCCGGTCGGACGCGACGAGGATCAGCTCGTCGCCGTCCGCGTAGACGTCCCTTACCTTGCCGGAGTGGACCAGCTCCATGACGCTCCTCACCCTCACCGTCCTGCCGGTAGGAGTCTTCCACAGCGCCGCCCCGCGACCTGCGGCGGCTCCGCCCCGCAGCAGGTCCTCGGCGGCCTTCGACGATCACTCCTCGACGAGCACCCGGGGCGTCAGGGCATGTTCAATCCGGCCTCGCCGACGCGTTCGGTGGTGACCTTGGTTCCGGTGACGACGTAGACGTGATCGCCGATCATGGCCACGGTCCGGTCGCCGGACGCCGAGAACATGGTCGGCGCGTCAGGGGCGCTCGGCGGGAGGGACACCTGGCGCGTGATCGTCTTGGTGGCCATCGCGTACCAGACCACTCGGTTGTCCCTGCCGCTGCGCACCAGCGCCACGATGTGGGCGCCGTTCTTGTCGAACTCGGCGCCGAGCTCGGTCGCGTCACCGGTCCCCAGGGAGATCGGGCTGACACGGCCCGTCGCCGTATCGAGGGTGTGCAGGCTTGGGTCCAGGTAGTCGCCGAAGGTCTCGAAGACCAGTTCGCGGCCGTTCGGCGCCCAGCGCAGAGAGCCGGCCAGTGCGCGGTCCGGAAGGCGGGTGACACGGCGGTCCCCGGTGCCCGGGTCGATCACCGTGATGGTGCCTCTGGCGGAAGCGTCTCCGCACTCCCTGCCCGCGTAGGCGATGCGGCGCGCTCCCGGGGAGACGGCCAGCTGGTCCCGGCCCTCGCCCATCTGCCCCCGCAGGGAGGCGCTGCGCAGCTCGGTCAGCGGCTCCTTCGGTCGGCCGTCGGCCCCCAGAGTGAGCCGGTAGAAGCCGATGCGGCAGGCCTGCGGGTCGGCGGTGGTGAGGACGAACGTCCTGTGGTCCCCGGAGTCGGCGGAGTCGCGGAAGCCTGAAGACCCCTTGGGTGCGGGCACGGTGGCGATCTTCCGAGCGGTATCGGTCTCGTGCACCGTCACCGAGGCTCCTCCCGGAGGCCACGCCCCGTCGAGGACGTAGTCGACGCCCGCGTTCGCGGCGAGGGAGAAGCGGGGCGACGCGCCGCCTCCGCCGTGCCGCGACCACGGCGCGAGGACGAGGACGACCGCGGCGGTCACGGCGGTCACCGCGGCCAGTCCGGCGAGCGGCACCAGGCGCAGGCGGCGTCGCGGCGGTGCGGCGGTCAGCGGCCGCAGGTCCTCGGGGCGGACGGTGGCGGCGGCGCCGGACAGGGTCGCCCGCAGCAGCTCATCGGAGAGTTCGGTCATCGTTCCTCCTCGTACCGGTCGCGGAGCGCGTCCAGGCCCCGGGAGATGGTCGACTTGACGGTGCCGGGGCGCACGCCCATGGCCGCGGCTATCTCCACCTCGGAAAGGTCGAGGTAGTAGCGCAGGACGATCGCCTCCCGCTGCCGGGCGGGCAGCCGGGTCAGGGCCTGGAACACGCGCCGGCGGTCGTCGGCGATCAGCGCGTCGCTCTCCGCGGACCACACGTGCTGCGGGCTCTGGAACAGCCGGTGCGTCAGGGCCCGGCGACGCAGCAGCGTCCGGCAGGCGTTCAGCACGGCGGCGCGGGCGTAGGCGAGCAGCTCCGGCGGCGCGGCGGGCAGCCCGCCCCCTCTGCCGCGCCTGTCGTGGCGCCGCTGCATCCGGGCGTAGACGTCCTGGACGACGTCCTCGGCGCTGCCCTGGTCACCCACCAGCAGCACCGCGAGCCGGACGAGCGAGAGGTGGTGGGTGCGGAACAGTCTCGTCAGCCCATCGCCGGCCACGTCGTTCCCGACGCCACTCCCTC
Organism: Spirillospora sp. NPDC049024; assembly: GCF_040649235.1. Taxonomy (NCBI): domain Bacteria; kingdom Bacillati; phylum Actinomycetota; class Actinomycetes; order Streptosporangiales; family Thermomonosporaceae; genus Spirillospora; species Spirillospora sp. NPDC049024. Next base: position 320,187 of record NZ_JBEZFD010000003.1, on the reverse strand, counting down.
CGTCGGCGACCATGCCGGTCACCGCGTCGGCCGTGACGGAGGTGTCCACCCCGGCGTCGGGGCCCCTGGCTCGTCCAGCCGCCTCCAAGTCCCCGCCGGGCCCCTCGGGCGCCTGCGAGCCGTCATCAGATTCCTGGGACGCCGTCCCGTCGCCGCCGGCGCCCTCGGGCGCCTCCGCGCCGTCGCGGGCCGCGCCGCCGTCGGCTGCGGCCAGTCCACGATGCAACCTCATGCCCCTAGAACCAACGAACCCGCGAAAGGTTGCTTCCGTTCGTGGACGCGGTTTCGCCCGCCGTCAGGCCCGGCGGCCCTCGAAGGTCACTCCTCGATGAACACCCGCACGCTGTCGAGGGTGCTGTCGGCGGCGTCCGGGACGACCATCCCGGCGGCGACGCCGGAGCGCAGGTACTCCATGACCGGTGCGGTGATCCGCTCGCCCGGCAGGACGGCCGGGATGCCGGGCGGGTACGGGGTCAGCATCTCCGCGCAGACGCGGCCGACGGCGTCGGACGCGTAGACCTGCTCGGCCGGGCCGAAGAACGCGTCCCGGGGCAGCACGACGAGTTCGAGCCGCAGCTCCTCGGGCGATGGCACCTGGACGGTCGGCGACCCGCGCAGGTCGTCGATGTGGGCGCGGAGGTCGCGCAGGGCGGCGAGCAGCGTGCCGGTCGTCTCCTTGTCGTCGGCGAAGGTGATCTGCGCGCTGATCCGCCGGTGGTCGGCCAGGTGCATGTTGACGCGGTGGTGCTCGCGCAGCCAGTCGGCGGCCCGGTAGCCGGTGACGCCGAGGCCGGCGATGTCGATGACGAGGGGCAGCGGGTCGAGGTCGTGGGAGCGGCCGGGGCCGGTGAACTCGTCGCGGCCCTGGACGTCGAAGCCGTCGATGGCCGCGATCTGCGCGCGGACGTCGGAGGCGAGGTCCAGCGCGTCCTGCAGCATGGCGTGCCCGTGCTCCACCATCTGCCGCCGCCACGCGTCCAGGCCCGCGTAGATCAGCACGGACGGGCTGGTCGTGCCGAGCAGGTCCTCCCGCGCCTTGAGGACGGCCGGGTCGACGAGGTCGCCCTGCTGGTGGAAGACCGACCCCTGCTCCAGCCCGGCGCCCATCTTGTGGACGCTCGTCACGCACACGTCGGCGCCGGCGTCCATGGCCCAGGTGGGCAGGTCCTCGTGGAACGGCAGGTGCGCGCCCCACGCCTCGTCCACGATGAGGGGCTTGCCGTGCTCGTGGCAGACGGCGGCGATGGCGGCGAGGTCGGCGCACGTCCCGTAGGGCGTCGGGCTGGTGACGAGGGCGCCGCGCGCGTCGGGGTGCTCCCGGAACCGCGCGGCGAACGCGGCGGGCGAGGGCGGATGGGCGAGATGCCGGTCCGGGTCCCACTGCGGCTCGACCCAGATGGGGCGGACGCCGGAGAGGATCAGCCCGGAGACGACCGACTTGTGGGCGTCCCGTCCGACCAGGAGCTTCTCGCCCGGGCCGGCGACCGACAGCATCGCGCTCTTGACCGACAGGGAGCTGCCGCACGTCGAGAAGAACGCCTGCTCGGCGTGGACGGCGTCCGCCATCAGCTCCTGGGCGCGTTCGAGTACCTCGTTGCTCGAGGTCCGGTCGTCCAGGCCGGAGATGGCGAGCACGTCGGAGCGGTAGACCGCGTCGCCCAGCACTTCGCGGGCGCGCGGATCCGCGCCGCGGCCCTGCTTGTGGCCGGGCGGGGTGAAGGGAAGCTGCTCCTCGCGGTGGTAGGCGGCAAGGGCGTCCAGAACGGGGGCTTCCGAATGGTCCATGGCCGACGTGTTCCCGTGCGGGTCGGGCTGTAACACGGGCGGTTCAACGCCAAGTAACCACAAGCTGGGGCGAATGGGGCAGCAGTTGTCGGGTAGGGCGGCCATGAACGCGTACAGGGAGTTTTGCCGATGAACAACCGCGTATCGCCCGAGGTGGAGCTGGCCTGGGAGGACTTCCACCGGGTCGTGAACATGACCTCCGACGAGCTGCGCACCTGGCTGCTCACGGACGCGTCCGGCGAGGAGGCGTTCCCGGCGGACGGCCGGGGGCCCGGGGTGTCGGAACTGGGCGCCCGGGTCGTGGACGTGCTGCGCAAGCGGAAGGTCGACCTGACCGAAAGCGACGGGGAGGTGATGCAGGAGGTCGTCGACTTCGTGGAGGACCGACTGGAGAACCGACCGCCGAACGCGGAACGGGACGAGGAGTGGCGGCACGCGCTGATGAGCGTGGGCCACGACCCCCTGCGTCCCGAACCGTCCAGCGCATAGGAGGCGAGAGCATGCCGAACCCGCAGCAGCCCGAGATCCGGCGGTCCGGGAAGACCGCGGTGACGGACGAGCCGGCGCCCGAGGCCACCGACCCGAAGTCGACGAGGTCCAAGGGCCACGCGCACGGCACCGACAAGGGGAACAGGGGAGGCGGCAAGGGCGGCGGCACCCCGCCGGACCAGCAGCCCCCGCACCCCGCCTAGCAGCAGACCGGAGGCCGCCCCGGAGAGAGTCCGGGGCGGCCTCCCGTCTGCTGCTCGCGGCCTGGTCCGCAATGACCGGCGTCCCCCGGCGTCCGGCCGGGCGAACCGGGCGCTAGGGGACCTCGGTCTGCGGGCTGTAGCCCTCGTCCTCGCCGCCGGGGGTGTCGGCCTCGGCGTTCGGCGGGTCGGTGGGGCCGGGCGTGTGCTCGGCCCCCACGTCGGCGTCGTCCTCCTGAGGTGCCCCGGCCTCGGCGCGCCGGTCGGCGAGCGGCTTGTCCTGGTCGTTCCTGCGGTCGGTCATCGCACCCTCCTCCGGAGAGGGGCGGCCCGCCGGGCCGCCCCTTGACGTTCAGCTGCGCGCCTTGCCGATCGCGTCGCGGACACGGTCGGCGACGGCCGCCATCGGGCCGAGCGCGAGGTTCTTGGTGGGCGACTCCGTCCCCTGGTGGGGATGGGTCGGGGCGACGGCCTCGGCGGCCTTGACGGCCTTGGCCATGCCCCGCATCTGCTCGGGCGTGGCCTCGCGGGCGATGCGTGGGAACTCTTCCTTCTCCTCGTGCGAGGCGTGCGCCTCGATGTCCTTGCGGAACTTGGCGAAGGTCTCCTCGAAGTCGGCGGACTCGGGGTCCATCTTCTCCAGGTCGGACAGTACGCCCTTGGCCTTGTTCTCCTCCTTCAGCCGCGCGTCCACCACCTGGGAGCCGTCGGCGGCGGCGCGCCGGGCGAACGGGTGGACGACCTCCTCCTCGGCGGTCTCGTGCACGGCGAGGAGCCTGCGCAGCCGGTCGAAGGCGTCCTTGCGCACCTTGCCGTGGTTCTTCTCCACGGTCGAGGCGAGGTGGCGGATCTCCTGGTGCTGCGCGAGCAGCAGGTCGACGACGTTCTCCTTGGTGGCCTGGTCGGCCATGACACAACCTCCTGTGAGTGCTCGACTCCCGTGGTGGTCCGACTCGTGGCGATACCCGAGGTGAGGGCTTCAACCATCCGGGCGCCGCGACGGGCCGGGCAGGGGCGCGCGGCTTTTTCCCCGCTCGGCGGGCTGAGTAGGGTGAGCGCATGCTGTACGGGCGGGACGGGGAACTGGCCGCGATCGACGAGCTCCTCGGCCGGGCCCGCGCCGGGCGCAGCGGGGTCCTCGTGCTGCGCGGCGAGGCCGGGATCGGCAAGTCGGCCCTGCTCGACCACGCCGCCGGCGCCGCGGCCGGCATGCGCGTCCTGCGCGGGACGGGCTTCGAGAGCGAGAGCGGCATGCCGTACGCGGGCCTGCACCTGCTGCTCGGCCGCCATCTCGACAGGATCGCGGGCCTCCCGGAGGGGCAGGCCGAGGCCCTGCGAGCGGCCCTCAACATGGGCGGTCCGGAGGCCGAGAGCGACCGGTTCCTCGTGGGGCTCGCGGTGCTGACCCTGCTGTCCGACCTGGCGGAGGAGCGGCCGCTGCTCTGCCTGGTCGACGACGCGCACTGGATCGACGGCTCGTCCGCCGAGGCGCTGCTGTTCGCCGCCCGCCGCCTCGACGCCGAGCCCATCGCGATCGTCTTCGCGGCCCGCGACGCGGACGCGCCCGGACTCGCCTCCCCGGAGTCCGCCCCGCCGGAGTTCGTCGCGGAGGGGCTGCCGGAGCTGCGCCTGCACGGCCTCGACGGCGACGCGGCCGCCGCCCTGCTGGCCGAGCGCGCCCCCCACCTGCCCGGCCACGTCCGGCGGGAGATCCTCGCCGGGGCGACGGGCAACCCGCTGGCGCTGCTCGAACTCCCGGGGAGCGGCGGGCACGGGTCGGCCTACGAGCGGATCCTGCGGTCGTTCGCCGAGCGGATCGCAGCGCTGCCGGAGCCGGCGCGGCGGCTCGTGCTGCTGGTGGCGGTGGACGACCTCGGCGACGCGGGCGTGGTGGTGAAGGCGGCGGAGCGGTTCGGCGCGTCCGTCGGCGACCTGGAGCCCGCCGAGCGCGCGGGCCTGCTGCGCAGCACCCGCGATGGGCGGCTGGAGGTGCGGCATCCGCTGATCCGCACCGCCGCCGCACGCGACGCGACGCTCGGCCGGCGGCTGGCCGCCCACCAGGCGCTGGCACAGGCGTACCTGGACCGCGGCGACGTCTGCCATCACGCCTGGCACCTGGCCCGCTCGGTGACGGAACCGGACGAGCGCGTCGCGGCCGTCCTGGAGAAGACCGCCGAGACCGAGCGGAACGCGGGCGGCAACGCGGCCGTCGCCGCCATGTACGAGGCGGCCGCCGACCTCACGCCGGACCGGGCCGAGCGCGGCCGGCGGCTGGCGGCGGCGGCGCGGGCGTCGGCCGACGCCGGGCTGCCCGAGCGCGCGGTCGAGCTGGCGGTCCGGGCGGAGGCCGACCTGCCGGACCCGCTGTCCCGGGCGGAGCTGACGCTGATCAGGGCGTCCCTCGCCGACGAGCAGGACCGGGCGCACGACGCGCACCGGCTGTTCGCCGAGACGGCGGCGTCGGTCGCCGATCTCGAACCCCGCACGTCCGGCTACCTGTTCTTCCAGGCCGCGGCCGCCGCCGCCAACGCCGGGGACTTCGCCGCGATGGACCGCATCACCGCCGAGGGCGTGCGCCGCGGCGTCCCGAACGCGCCGCACCTGCGGGCGCTGAGCCGGGTGTTCGCCGGGCAGAACCCGCTCGCGGACGCGGATCCGGCGGACGGTGTGGCGGCGCTGCGCGAGCTGATGGACGAGATGAGCGTCTGCTACGCCCCGCGCGACCGGATCCGCGCGGGCATGTGGCATCTCATGGTCGGCGACGTGCGAGGCGCGGCCGAGGTCGCGGCGGAGCTGGAGCGGCGCGTCCGCGACCGGGGCGCCGTCGGGCTGCTCGCGCCCGTCCTGATGCTCCGGACCCGGACGGACCTGATCCTCGGCAGGTACCGCGACGCGCTGACCGGTGCGACGGAGGGCGCGCGGATCGCCGCCGACACCGGCCAGCACCGCATCCGCGTCTACCTCGACACCGGCCGGGGGCTGCTCGCCGCGATCCAGGGCGACGAGGAGCGCTGCATGGAGCTGACGGAGGAGGCGCTGTCACGCGGTCTCCCGCCGAGCAACGTGCATGCCGCCGCCGCGCGCAGCCTGCTCGACCTCGGACTGGGCCGGTACGAGGCCGCCTTGGAACGTCTCGCGGACGCCGTCGCCGGGCCCAACCGCCAGGGAGCAATCGCCTCTCTGCCCGACCTGGTCGAGGCGGCCGTCAGAGCCGGTGTCCCGGAGCGCGCGCGGGACGCCGCCGACTGGTACGCCGAGTGGGCGGCGCAGACGCAGCAGCCGTGGGTGCAGGCCATAGCGGCGCGCTGCGCGGCCCTCCTCGACACGGACGATCCAGGCTCGGCGTACTCGCGGGCCCTCGATCTGCACCGCGAGGGCGGGACGCCGTTCGAGCAGGCGCGCACCGAGCTGCTGTACGGGGAGTGGCTCCGCAGGTCGCGGCGCAGGAACGACGCGCGGGCGCGGCTGCACTCGGCGCTGGAGGCGTTCGAGCGGCTCGGCGCCGCGCCGTGGGCGGAGCGCACCCGTACCGAGCTGCGCGCCGCCGGGGAGAGCCTCGCCGACGGGCGCGGCGGCGGGGACGACCTCGCCGCCCGCCTCACCCCGCAGGAACTCCAGGTCGCCCGGCTGGCGGCGACGGGCCTCAGCAACCGGGAGATCGGCGCGCAGCTGTTCCTCAGCCCCCGGACCGTCGGCTACCACCTCTACAACGCCTATCCCAAGCTCGGCATCACCGCGCGGACGGAACTCGCCCGCCTCGACCTGGGCTAGTTCTTCGTGCGGATGAACTCGACGAGGCGGTCAGGGTCCTCGCCTTCCAGGACGATCCCGAAATCCCGGGCCAGAACGTCGGGCACGTCCTCGGGGGCGAGCGTGCGAACCTCGGCGCTCCCGTCCGGGCGGGTGACGGTCACCGTCGTCCCGTCCAGGACGCGGAGGTCGTCGGCGGTGAACTTCTGCACGTACGGGCGGGTCGTGAACGGCGAACGCGGGCTGGTCGAGACGAAGTAGCTGCCCACCTCGAAGTCGATGCGGAACGCCTCGCTCAGCACGAACGTGTGCCGCTGGACCCACCCGTCCGGGCCGCGCTGGTGCATCTCCCAGCCCGCCGTGTTCGGCGTCCAGGCGGTGACGGTGCGGCCTCGCCGGAGGCGGAAGCCCCAGCCGTCCTGGTCGGCCTCCTCGCCGTCCACGAGCCGCAGCGGCTCCAGCGGGCCGGCGCCGAACCCCACGTCGCACAGCCAGGCCGGCTCGTCCCGCGGCGCGTCCGGCGGGCGGACGTGCAGGAGCGCGTGCGTGGCCGGCAGCATCTTCTGCGCCCCCAGCGTCACCCGCCCCGCCAGGGCCGTGACCTCGTACCCGAGCTTCTCCAGCAACGCCGCGAACAGCCGGTTGTGCTCGTAGCAGTAGCCGCCGCGCCGCCGCTGGACCAGCTTCGCCTGGACGGCCTCCAGCGACAGGTCGATCGGCCGCCCGAGCATGATCTCCAGGTTCTCGAACGGTATGGACGTGACGTGCGCGCGGTGCAGGGCCCGCAGCGTCGCGCCGGTCGGGGCCAGGTCGCCGTCGTGGCCGATCCGCTTCAGGTAGGCGGGCAGGTCGAGCAGCTCGCCCTCCCACCCGTATCCGAGGTCCTCGCTCATGTCTCCCTCTCCCCGCCGGTGCCGATCATCCCGGTGGCGCCGGACCACCGTCCCTGGCGACAACACCGGAGGCGCCCCGGATCCTCCCGGCGATCCGCTCGACGTCGCGGCGTTCGGCGGGCGGCAGGGCCGCCCCGGCCGCCGCGCGGAGCGAGCCCGCCTCGGCGAGCAGCCCGGCCGCCGCCTCGTGCTCGCCCGCCAGGGACCGCGCCCCGGCCAGCCCTTCCAGCGCGAGGGCGATCCCGCGCGGGTCGCCGACGGCCCGCGCGGCGGCGAGCCCCTCGGTGTGCAGGGCCAGCGCGGCCACGGCGTCGCCGCGCTCCTCGGCGATGAAGCCGAGCTGGGCCTGCACGAACGCGATGCCGGCCGTCCCGCCGATGCCGCGCAGCCAGCCGAGCCGGGCGCGCAGGTGGGTCTCGGCGGCGGCGAGGTCGCCGCGGGCGCGGGCCACGAGCCCCAGCCCGACCTCGGCGAACTCCTCGGCCGACCGCGCCGTGTGCCGGCGCGCCAGGTCGAGGGCCCGCTCGTGCAGGTCGCGGGCCTCGCCGAGGGCGCCGGTGAGGAGCGCGACACGGCCGAGGCCGGCCAGCCGGAACGAGGCCTCCGGCCACATCCCCATCTCCTCGGCCAGCCGGAGACCGTCGCGCAGGAGCCCCGCGGCCTCGGTGTACGCGCCGGTGATCTCGGCGTGCCGGACGAGGGCGTCGGACGCCTCCAGCCGCCCCCACGGGTCGCCGAGCTCGGCGAACAGCGCGGCGCTGCGCACCGCGTCCCTCTCCATGGAGGCCAGGTCGCCGTGCCCGACCGCGAGCTTGGCCCGCGTCGCGAGCGCGGCGGCCGTGAACCAGCGGTCGCCCTGCTCCTGGAACACCGCAAGGGCGCGGTCGACGCGCCGCTCGTTCATGGCCAGGTCGCCGTACGCCCAGTGCACGTGGCTCAGGAGCCACTCGGCCTTGGCCCTGGCCAGCGGATCGTCGTGCTCGGCCAAGGCGGCTTGCCGGAGCTCCTCCGAATCGACGCCTTCGCCGACCAGCATGGTGAAGGCGGTCAGCCACGTCGCGGCCTCGGTTCTGGCCGGTGACGCCTGCGGATGTGCGGACAGGGCCGCGGCGAACGCGCGGCGGGCCTCCTCGAAGCGTCCCCGCAGGTACCAGTACCAGGCCAGCGCGTTCACCAGCCGGAACCCCGTGCCGCCGGCCAGCGCCGCGCCGAGGTTCGCCGCCTCCTCGTCGAGCACCGCTAGTCGGCGGCCCTGCTCGGGCCCGCGCAGCCCCTGCGCCGCCCGCTCGGCCAGGCCGGTGTAGTGGACGGCGTGGCGGCGGCGGAACTCGTCCTCCTCGCCCGCCTCGCGCAGGCGTTCCAGGGCGTAGGCGGCGACCGACTCCAGCAGCCGGTACCGGCCCTGCTCCGTCCGGACGACGAGCGAGCGGTCGACCAGCCGGGCGAGCACCTCGACGCCGGTCCCGCAGACCGCCTCCGCCGCGGCCGGGGTGCAGCCCCCCGCGTGGACGGCGAGGCGCCGCAGCGCGACCCGCTCGGGCGCGGTGAGCAGGTCCCAGCTCCAGTCGATCACCGCGCGGAGCGTCCGCTGCCGGGCCGGGCCGCCGCGCCGCCCGTCGGCCAGCACGCGGAAGCGGTCGTCCAGCCGCGCCGCCAGCTCCCGCACCCCGAGCGCGCGGACGCGGGTCGCGGCCAGTTCGAGCGCGAGCGGCAGCCCGTCCAGGCGGCGGCAGATCGCCGCGACCCACGGTGCGGTGCCGCCGTCCAGCGCGAAGCCGGGGGAGGCCGCGGCGGCCCGCGCGACGAACAGCCGGACCGCGCCCGCCTCCCGCAGCGCGTCCGGAGAGGCGTCGCGGCCGGGGAGGTCGAGCGGCGGGACGACCTGGAGCCGCTCCCCGGCGATCCCGAGCGGTTCGCGCGAGGTCGCGAGGACGCGCAGGCCGGGCGCGTCGGCGAGGAGGCGCCCGGCGAGCTCGGCGACGGGTTCGAGCACGCGCTCGCAGTCGTCCAGGACGAGCAGTGCCCGCCGGCCCCGCAGCGCGTCGGCGATCGGCCGCCCGGCGGACTCCTCGCGCAGGCCCAGCGCGCGGGCGACCTGCCCGGCCACGCCGCCGGCGCTGTCGTCGACGGCGGCCAGATCGACCATCCACACCCCGTCGGGATGCTCGGCGATCGACCGGGCGGCGATCTCCACGGCGAGCCGGGTCTTGCCGACGCCTCCGGGCCCGGTCAAGGTCACCAGCCGGTGCTCGGCCAGCAGGGCCCGGCCCCGCTCGACCGCGTCCGCGCGGCCGATCAGCTCGTCGAGCGCGGCGGGCAGCCGGGGCGCAGGCCGCGGCGGCGGGACGGAGTCGCCCGCGAGCATCGACATGTGGAGCGCCGCCAGCTCAGGGCTCGGGTCGGCGCCGAGCTCCTCGGCGAGCCGCTCGCGCAGCGCGTGGTAGCCCGCGAGGGCCTCGCCCTGCCGGCCGGCCAGATGGAGGGCGCGCAGGTGGAGGGCGTGGAGCCGCTCGCGCAGCGGATGGTCGGCCGCGGGCGCGGCCAGCTCGGCCGCCACCGCCGCGTGCTCGCCGAGGTCGAGCCGGGCCTGCGCGTGCCGCTCCAGCGCCGCGAGCCGCGCCTCCTCCAGCTCGATGACCGCGGTGCGGGCGAACTCGGCGTCGGCGAAGTCGGCGAAGGCCGGCCCGCGCCACAGCGCGAGCGCGTCGCCGAGGAGCCGCTTGCGGGCGAGGGGGTCGGCGGCCTCGCGGCCGAGCGCCGCCATGAACCGCCCGGCGTCGACCGCCTCCGGAGCGGTGTCGAGCACGTAGCCGGGCGGGCGGGCGGCGACGAGGCCGCGGCCGCCCGGCTCGCCCTCCTCCAGCGCCTTGCGGAGCTGCGAGACCCGGGCCTGGAGCGTGCCGAGCGGGTTGCGGGGCGGCCGGTCGCCCCACAGCGCGTCGATCAGCCGGTCGACGGGGACGGGACGGCCGGGCTCGGTGAGCAGGACGGCGAGCAGCGTGCGGACCTTCGCCTCCGGTACGCGGACGGGCGCCCCGGCGTCCGTCCACACCGCGAGCGGTCCCAGCACCCCGAAACGCACGGCGCCAGCGTAGCCACCGCTACGGACGGACCCGAGGAAGGTCCGTAGCGGCCGAGGCGAGTGTGGAGGAAACACATCTCAGGAGGACATGTGAGCACCCCAGTGACCGTCATCGGCCTCGGGCCCATGGGCGCGACGATGGCGAGGACGTTCCTGGAGAACGGCCACCCGACCACGGTCTGGAACCGGACGGCGTCCAAGGCGGCCCCCTTGGTGGAGGCCGGGGCGACGCTCGCCCCCACCGCCGCCGACGCCCTCGCGGCCTCGGAACTGGTCGTCGTGAGCCAGACCGACTACGCGGCGATGCACGACTCGCTCGACGGCGCGGACCTGAAAGGGCGCGTCCTGGTCAACCTCAGCTCCGGCAGCCCCGGCGAACTGCGCCGCGCGAGCGAAGGGGTCTCCGGGCGCGGCGGCGTCCTGATCACCGGTGGGATCATGGTGCCTCCGCCGGGCATCGGCCGGCCGGGTTCGTACGTCTTCTACAGCGGCCCTGAGCAGGTGTTGGAGCGCCACCGCGAGACCTTGGGCGAGCTGGGGGACGTCACCTTCGTCGGCGAGGACCCCGGCCTGGCGATGCTCTACTACCAGTCGCAGCTGTACCTCTTCTGGTCGACCCTGACCGCCTACATGCACGCCGTCGCGCTGCTGGGCACGGCGGGCGTCTCCGCCGAGCGGTTCCGCCCGTTCGCGGCGTCAATGCTGCTCGACCTCGGCGGCGAAGGGCCGATGGGCTTCCTGAAGCACCTCGCGGAGGAGATCGACGCGGGCGCCTCCCCGGGCGCGGACAACAGCCTCCGCATGCAGGCCGTCGGCGCCGACCACGTCGTGGAGGCCGCCCGGGAGGCCGGGATCGACGTCGCGGGCCCGACCGCCCTGCGGGACCTGTTCTGGCGGGCCGTGGAGGCCGGTCACGGCGAGGACGGGCTGTCCAGCGTGATCACGGCGATCCGCCGCCGGTGACCAGCGGGAGGCGGAGCACGAACCGGGCACCGGCGCCGGAGTCGGCGATGCGGAGGGAGCCGCCGTAGATCTCGGCGATCTCGCGGGCGATGGGCAGGCCGAGTCCGGTGCCGTGGGGGTCCCGGGTCCGCGACTCGGGAAGGCGGGCGAAGCGCTCGAAGACGCGTTCGCGGGCGTCCTCGGGGATGCCGGAGCCGTCGTCGAGGACCTCCACGACCGCGTCGCCGCCGTCCCGCGACACGGTCACCTCGATCCGTGACTCGGCGTGCCGCTCGGCGTTGCCCAGCAGGTTGCCGAGCACCCGGCTCAGCCGCACCGGGTTCGCGCGGACGACCGCGCCGGGCTCCAGGCGCGTCGTGATCGGGACGTCGCCGCCCCGCATGCCGACCTCGCGGCGGACCAGGGCGGCGACGTCGACCGGCTCCACCGGCTGCGGCGCGCGGGCGTCGAGCCGCGACAGCTCCAGGAGGTCGGCGACGATGTCGTTCAGGCGCTGCGTGTCGCGGAGCGCGCCGCGCACGATCGGTTTCCAGTCGGCGTCGTCCGGCTCGCCGAGGGCGACCTCCAGCCGCGTCTGCAGGCCCGTGATCGGGTTGCGCAGGTCGTGGGAGGCGTCGGAGACGAAGCGGCGCTCGCGGTTCGCCGCCGCCTCCAGCCGGTCGAGGGTGGCGTTGACGGTCTCGGCGAGGCTCTGGATCCCCCCGCCGGCCTCCGGGACGGGGACCCGGTGGTCGAGGCCCCGCTCGTTGATGCCGGCCATCTCGGCACGGATCAGGTCGACCGGGACGAACGCCTGCCCGATCGTGTGCCACGTCCACCACGCGATCAGGGTGAGCAGCGCGACCAGCAGGCCGAAGAGGGTGAGGGGCAGCAGCCACACGTTCAGCAGGCCGGGCAGCGGCGCCGCGGCGATGACCATGACGTCCGGGCCCCAGGGCGACGTGCGGAGGCGGAGGCCGAACGCCCACACGCACTTGTCCAGGTAGCCGGGGCAGACCCGCTGGTCGATCAGCAGTTCGCCGCGCGCCAGGTCGGCGGTCGCGAGCGCCGGGCGCCCGCGGATCGCCTCGCTGGCCGCCACGACCTCTCCCCGCGTGTTCACGACCTGCACCATCTGCGCCTCGTCCGGGCGGACGTCGATGATCCCGGGGTTCGTCCCCCTGGAGACGCCGAACGCGATCCGCTCGGCGGTCCGCTCCGTCTCCCGCGCGACCGTGTTCTCGGCCCAGTCGCGCGCCAGCAGCAGCATCAGGACCAGTGCCAGCAGCAGGATCAGCGCCGACACCGCGACGGTGATGAGGGTCGCGCGCCCCCGCATGGAGAAGAGCAGGCGCCTGCTCAGCACGTGGGCGTGCTCCCGCTTCACCGTCGTCACAGTGGAATCCCGGAACCGTGCACAACGTCACTCTAAGTGACGCAACGTGAGGGGCGGAGGTCCGCGTGCGGCGCCGGGGCGAGGCGCCGTGAACAGGACAGGGGCCGCGATCCGTACATCCTGGGTGACGGGCCGCCTTCCGGACGTGAGGGCGGTCGGGACGGGGAGGCGGTGCTGTGGTCGGGACGCGGGACCGTGTGGTGATCGGCGAGATCACGCTTCCGGGGGTGCGGCGGTCGGTGGGGTGCGCGCGGAGCTTCGTCCGGTGTGTGGCGGCCGGGCATCCCGCCCTGGAGGACCTGGTCCTGGTGGTGAGCGAGACGGTCGCGAACGCGATCACGCACACGGCGTCCGGGCTGGAGGGCGGGCTGGTGACGGTCGCCGTCCTGGCCGGGGACGGGAGGTACCGGGTCGAGGTCGCGGACGAGGGCGCGGCGGGCGGGCGCCCCCACCTGAAGGACGAGACGGGCGCGGAGACGGGGCGCGGGATGCGGATCGTGGACGCGCTCGCGTCGCGATGGGGGTTCCGGGCGGACGGCGCCCGGACGGTGGTGTGGGCGGAGTTCCCGGCCCCGGTCGCCGGCGATGGGCGGGACCGGGGCCGGGAGGCGCCGGTCAGCGGCCCCGGTTGAGCTGCCGGGTCGGCATCTGCCGGGCGTTGCGGCGGTTGTTCGCGAAATTCGCCGACCTGAAGTCGGAGTTCTTCCGCTTGCCCTTCTTCCGGGATTTGATGAAGGGGTCGCCGCTCGTTTCATGGTTCATCGCACGCATGAAGAGATCACCTCCGGGCACGTCTGAATTCGGCCGTGAAAGGCCGCGAGAAAGGTGGAGAAAGGCGCGCGGCATCGTCGCAGGACACAGAGGTGCCCGTGCGAGGAGGGTGCGCCAGGTGAGGAGACGGGAGCGGGCCCGCGGCAATGCCGGGGGCGGCTCGACCGGAGAAGAATCAAAGCTTCATGGTGAATAGTTAGCCATACCTCCGGACGCGTGTCAACCAATAAATTCCGCCAGTGCGTGGACCGGGCGCGGGAACGGAACGCGCGAAGACGCGTGAACCCGGCGCCGGAGAAGCGGCGATACATGCCGGGAGGCTTCATGAAGCTGCTGGCTTGGGTCGCCGTCGCGGTGGCCGCGGTGATGGTGGCGGGCGGGCTGTCCGCGTACGGGTACTACTGGCGGCTGCAGAACGCCGTCCAGCACGAGGACGTCGACCGGCTGATCGGCGGGAACCGGCCGAAGAAGCTCAACGAGGCCGTCAACATCTTCGTGCTCGGGTCGGACACCCGCGAGGGCGCCAACGCCCGGTACGGGCGGGGCCTGCGGGGCAAGCCGCCCGCGTCCGACACGATGGTGCTGCTGCACCTGTCGCCGGGCGGCGGGCAGGCCGTCGCCGTCAGCTTCCCCCGCGACCTGCTGGTGCCGATCCCGGCGTGCACGCGCAGGGACGGGACGAAGGCGCCGGCCGGCAGTGCCGCCATGCTGAACGAGGCGATCGGCCGTGCCGGGCCCACCTGCACGGTCAACACCGTCGAGCAGCTCACGAAGGTCCACATCGACCACTTCGTGCAGGTGGACTTCACGGGCTTCAAGCGCATCGCGACGGCGGTCGGCGGCGTGCCCGTGTGCGTGACGGGCGACGTCCACGACAAGGACTCCGGGCTGACCCTCGCCAAGGGCCGGCACCGCCTGAAGGGCGAGCAGGCCCTGGCCTACGTCCGCAGCCGCAAGGGCTTCGGGGACGGGAGCGACACCGAGCGCATCACGCGGCAGCAGCACTTCTTCGGCGCGCTCGCCAAGGAGGCGATGAGCGCGGGCGTCCTCACCGATCCGGGGCGCCTGAACGCGCTGCTCAGGGCCACGGCCGAGTCGCTGACGACCGACAAGGGGCTGAGCGCCGGGGAGATGCTGAAGATCGCGCAGGGCATGCGCGACCTGGACGCCGGGAAGCTGCGGTTCGTCACCGTGCCGTCCGGGCCGTACGCGCTGAACCGGAACCGGGTGGTGCTCACCCAGCCCGCCGCGAACGAGTTCTTCGACGCCCTCCGCAGGGACGTGGTGGCGCCGGCGCCTGCCAAGGCCCCGGCCGTGCCGCCCGGGAAGGTGCGGGTGTTCAACGCGTCCGGGGTCGACGGCCGTGCCGGGCAGGTGGCGGTGCAGCTCAAGGACGCCGGTTGGCAGGTCACCGGGGTCGGCGACCTCGGGTCCCGCCCCCAGGCCAGCTACGTCCGCTACGGGACGGGCGCGGAGCCGCAGGCGAGGGCGCTCGCCCGCCTCCTTCCGGGTGCACGGGTCGCGCCGCGCGCCAAGACGGCCCCCGGTGTCGTGGACCTCGTCATCGGGACGGGCTTCACGCGCGTCCGGACGTCCGGCGGCATCCCCGTCCAGCGCGGCGAGAGCCGGGCGAGCGACGAGGTGTGCGAACGGGTGGCGTGATCTGTGGGGTGCCCGTCGTGGACGCCATGCCGGCCCGGGTGACAGCCTGGACGCATGCGCGTCGTGTTCGTGATCTATGACGGTTTCCAGATCCTGGACCTGACCGGCCCGCACGAGGTGTTCGAGACCACCGGCCGGTACGAGTGCCTGGTGGTCGGCCCGCGCGTGGGGCCGGTGACGGCGTCCGGCGGGCTCCGCGTCCACGCTCCCTTCGACACGGGCCTGGCGCCCGAGGGCATCGACACGCTGGTCGTGGCGGGCGGCGCCGGGGTCGACGACGCGCGAGGCGACGCGGAGCTCGTCGGCTGGGTCGCGCGCGTGGCGCGGACGGCGCGGCGGGTCGCGTCGGTGTGCAGCGGCGCGCTGCTGCTCGCCGAGACCGGGGTCCTGGACGGCCGGCGCGTCACGACGCACTGGGCCCGCGAGGAGCAAGTCCGCGCGGAGCATCCCGGGCTGGCCGTGGACTGCGATCCGATCTTCGTCCGCGACGGGCACGTCTGGACGTCCGCCGGTGTCACGGCGGGGATGGACCTGGCGCTGGCCCTCGTGGAGGACGACCACGGGCGCGACGTCGCGCACGCGGTGGCGCGGGAGCTGGTGATGTTCCTGCGGCGGCCGGGCAGCCAGTCGCAGTTCAGCGTGCCGCTGTGGTCGGCGCAGCCCGCGACGGACCCGGTGCGCGCGGCGGTGTCGTCCGTCCAGGCCGATCCGGGAGCGCGGCACACCATCGCCGACCTGGCCGAGCGCTCCGGCCTCAGCGAGCGGCATCTGCAGCGCAGGTTCACCGCCGAGCTGGGCGTCCCGCCCGCCGCGTACGTGGAGCGCGTCCGGATCGAGGCCGCCAGGCGGGCGCTGGCGGAGGGGGACGAGCCGGTCGAGGCGCTGGCGCGGCGGCTGGGCTTCGGGACGGGCGAGACGCTGCGCAGGGCGTTCCACAGGCACGTCGGCGTCGCGCCGTCGGACTACCGGGACCGGTTCAGAGGCACGAGGGAGTACGCATGACCACGTATGGGCTGCTGGTGTTCGAGGAGGCCGAGGAGCTGGACTTCGTGGGCCCGTGGGAGGTGTTCACGGCGTCGGCGATGTTGCGCGAGCAAGGCGACAGGGCGGTCCTGGTAGCCGAGGGGACGGATCCCGTCCGCTGCAACAAGGGCATGAGGGTCGTGCCGGACCACACCTTGGACGACCACCCGAAGCTGGACGTCCTCCTGGTTCCCGGTGGGCGCGGCGCTAGGGTGACGCAGCCGAACAACCCGGCCGTCACCGGCTGGATTGCGAAGGTCGCCGAACAGGCCGATTGGGTGACGAGCGTGTGCACCGGGTCGATCCTGCTGCATGCCGCAGGCCCGGCCAGGGGGCGCAGGGTCGCGACTCACTGGGCCTCCGAGGACGTTCTGGAGGCCAAGGGCGACGTCACGGTCATCCGTGACGCGCGCTATGTCGTGGACGGCGGCCTCGTCACGAGCCAGGGCGTGTCCGCCGGGATCGACATGGCCCTCTGGCTGGTCGGACGCATCCACGGCCGCGACCACGCGCGAGCGGTTCGCCGCTACATCCAGTATGAGCCCGCGCCCCCGTACATGGCGGACGAACCCGTCTGATCGGAACGAACATTCCGCCATACCGGTGATGATCTTCGCTTATAGGCATAATCACGCGAATGGCGATGTCGCTTCCGGTGCGGTTCCGCAGCGATGGGGTCCGGGTGGCGGTGGAGACCGATCCCCTGCACGCCCCGCTGCGCGACTTTCTCATCAACGACCTGGGCGAGGACGTCTCGGCGATAGCGCGCGCCCAGGGGCGGCTGAGCGACGGCGCGGCCCGGCCCTGGCAGGAGGAGTACCGCTACCACCGCCTCGACTTCGACGGGACGACCGTGCACGTGCGGGACGTCGGCGGATGGGCGTCCTGCGACCTCGATCCGGCCGTCCTGCGGCGGTGCCTGGACGAGTACCTCCAGCAGGTCGGCGCGCTCAAGAGCCGCCGCAGCGTGGAACGCGACCTCGGCCGCCCGGGCAGCGGCGAGCCCATGGCCGCCTCCCTCGCCCTCGGCTCGGTCTCCCAGCGGACGCAGGGATGGGGCCTCGTCCAGACCCCTCGCACCGTGCTGGAGGATCTGGCCGGCCTGACTCCCCACCCGGACGCCTGCCTGCCGCACGGCGTCATGGAGACCGGCTCCGGTGCCTGCTGGGCGGACCTCGCCGTCCTGGACGAATCGGGTACGCGCCTACGCAGCGGCACCAAGACGTTCATGCCGAAGGGCATCGACCCGGAGCGCCTCATGGGCGAGCTGGGAAACGCCCTGACCCAGGCACGTTTCCTCAATGGGATCCCGGGGGCGTGGTCGGGTGTCGTCGCCGGGGTGCCTGTGCACGGCTACGTCGACCCGGAGTCCGTCCTGCGGCTCCCCTGCGAGCCCATCGAGATCGGGGGTGTCGCCCGGCGCGTCAAGGTGTTCTTCCCCGAACTCGCCGACTCCGGTGTCGACCTGGCGGCCGCCGCCTCCAGCGCCGGCGCGTTCACGCCTTCGGTGAACGGGCCGCGGCACGTCCTCACGGCGTTCCTGCTCCACGACGTGCAGAGCCACCGCCACCACCTGGAAGTCGTCCGCGCCGCGCGCCCCGGCTGGGAGCACACGGGGAACGCCTGCCACGTCAGGATCGACGTCCAGACCGTCCGGCTGGAGCACCTGTGGCTGCCCGGGCACACGTGCGAGGTGCCGACGGGCGAGTTCGCCGGCGTCCTCTACGAGTACGAACGACTGATCGCGGTCTGACCGCCCGTCACGGGTCGAAGATGTCGTGCGCGCCCGCCGCGACGCGCGCCCGCACGTCGTCCACGGTCATCAGCCGCCCCGAGAAGCCCCGCACCAGGACCGGCCAGTGCGCGGCGGCGGCCTCCACCAGCTCGGCGGCCAGCGGTTGCGAACCGGCCGCCTCGAAGATCTCCACGACGACCGCGTTGTAGGGCGGGTCGCCCAGGACGCCCTGCGGGGGGACGCCCGCGAACCCCGGCGGCTGAGTGCGCACCCATACCCGGGCGGTGCCGCGCGAGAGGACCGCGTCGGTGCGGTCGTCCGGGGCGGGATCCCCGCCGAGCAACCGGACGAGCCCGAGGAACCGCTCGGCGGTGACACGGCCCGGCAGGAGCAGCGCGGCGTCCTTCGTGCGATGGCGGCGCTGCGCGGCGGGCGAGGGATCGAGCCAGCGGTCCGGCAGGAAGAAGCCGCCCTGGCGCCTGGCGAGGCGCCGCTCGAACTCCGGGACCGTGACGGCCTCTTCCGCGAGGTCCTCGACGACGAGGTGCCAGCGGCCGGCGGAGGCCAGCACGATCTCGGCGGCGAGCCATTGGGCGTGGTCCCGGCTCACCAGCTCCATCGTCACCAGGGTCCGGGCCGGGGCGCCGAGCGCCCGTTCCCAGGCGGCCACGTGGGGCCGCTCCCGCTCGGCCTCCTCGACGGCCCGCGTGGAGACGTTGACGCAGGCGCCGTCCCGGGTGAGGGCCGCCTCGCCCGGGACGTGATGCAGGGGGTCGCGGTCGCCGCCCAGCGACACGACCAGTTCGTGGACCTCAGCGGGGTCGATCGCCTCGCTGGAGACGAAGTGGACGTTGGCCGACACGGCTCACCAGGACGACACGGCTAGGAGAACGCCGCGACGATCGTCTCGGTGAGGGCCGCTCCGGCCACGCCGTCCGGGTCCAGTTCCGGGTCGTAGATGGCGATGTGCATCCCAACCGCGCGCGGGCTCGCCACCAGGGTCCGCAGGACGGACGTCAGCTCCTCGAACGACAGACCATCCGGGTTGGGGGAGTCGACGGCCGGCATCACGCTCTTGTCCAGGATGTCGACGTCGAGGTGGATCCAGAACCCCTCGATCGGAGCGGCCTCCAGGTGCGCCCGGGCCCCCTCGGCGGCCGAGTCCGCGCCGTGTTCGCGGATGTACTCGATCGGGAAGCTCCGCACGTGCGAGGCGTCGAACGCGTCCAGGTCGAACAGCTCGAAGTCCTCGGGCTCCCGCTGGACGCCGATGTGCGCGACGTCCTCCTCCCGCACGTAGGGGGCGAGCCCCTCGATGCCGGTGAGCGCGGCCGGGCCGCGCCCGGTGGCGAGGCCGAGCGCCGCCCCGCCCGCCGTCAGCCGTCCGGCGACGGCCGACGGGTCCCGCCGGGGCGAGTAGTCGTCGTGCCCGTCCAGATGCGCCAGGCCGTACGCGCCGCGCCGGCGCAGCGCGAGCATGGGGCCGAGCAGGACGCCGCAGTCCCCGCCGAGCACCACCGGGAAGTCGCCGCGGTCCAGGATCTCGCCGATGCGGGCCGCGAGCCGCTCGGTGTAGTCGGCGATGCCCGGTCCGTTCAGGTAGCCGGTCTCGTGGTCCGGGCCGAACACGTAGGGCGGCGGGTCCACCCGGCCCGCGTCCTCGGCCTTCAGCCGGGCGACGATGTCGTGCCCGCGCAGCGCGCGGGCGAGCCGCCGCACACCGGGCTCGTGGCCCTCGCGCGGCGGGCGGAGCCCCAGGTTGGACGCCGCGTCGAGCACTGCGATCATTCCTGCAATCTAGAACACGGACTCGTCCCGGCACACTACGGGAACAAGCGGAACATCGGAATCGCCGGAAAGGATCGGTCAGTGACCATTTCGGGGCGGCTCGTCGACCGCGTCCTCGGCCTCCCCGAGTCGCCGTCCCCGCACGTCGAGGCGGCACGGGACCTGCGGATGCCCATGCCGGACGGCGTCGTGCTCGTCGCCGACCTCTACCGTCCGCGCGGCGCGGGGCCGCTGCCCGTCGTGCTGATACGCACCCCCTACGGCAAGCGGCAGGCCGTCGTCCGGCTGTTCGCGGGCGTCCTGGTCCGCCGCGGGTTCCAGGTGGTCGTCCAGAACGTGCGCGGCGTCTTCGGGTCGGGCGGCGAGTTCCATGCCTTCCACGACGAGAAGGACGACGGCCTGGCCACGCTCAAGTGGCTCCGTGCGCAGCCCTGGTGCGACGGGCGGGTCGCCATGGCCGGCGCCAGCTACCTCGGGTTCACCCAGTGGGCCGTCGCGCCGTACGCGGACCCGCCGCTGGCCGCGATGGGACTGGGCATCACCGCGTCCGAGTTCGCGAGCTCGTTCTACCCGGGCGGCGCCCTCGCCCTGCACAACACCCTCGTCTGGTCGTCGCTGATGGGCACGCAGGACGGGAGAAGGCGGCCGTTCCACAACCGGCGCGTCCGGCAGGCGATGCGGCACCTGCCGGTGGGGGAGGCCGACCTCGCGGCCATCGGACGCCCCGAACCGTTCCTGCGCGAGGTCGCGGCCCATGCCGAGCCCGGCGACGACTTCTGGAAGGCCACCGACCACAGCGCCGCCGTCCCGGCGACCACCACCCCCACCACGATGGTCACGGGCTGGTGGGACCTCTTCCTGCGCGGCCAGCTCAGGGACTTCGCCGCCATGCGCGCGGAGGGACGCCAGGTCCGCATCACCATCGGCCCCTGGGGGCACGACGCCAAAGCCCTCCGCGCGACGCTCTACGACCAGGTCTCCTGGCTGAACGCCCACCTGAACGGAGACAGGGCCCAACTCCGCAGGGCGCCGGTAAGGCTGCACCTGCAACAGGCCAACACCTGGCTGGACTTCGACCAGTGGCCCCCGCCCGAGACCACGCCCACGCCGCTCTACCTTTCGCACGGCCTCGTCTGGGACGAGCCGGACGCGGACCCCGCCACGTTCACCTACGACCCCCTCGACCCGACCCCGAACGTCGGCGGCCCGCTGCTGTCGCCGGGCAAGGGAAAGCAGCGCGACAACGCCCCCCTCGAAGGCCGCGACGATGTGGCCGTCCTCACCGGTGCGCCGCTCCCCGAGGACCTCGACGTGATCGGGCCCGTCTCCGCGACGGTCCACGTGCGCACCAGCACCGGGCGCGGCGACCTGTTCGTCCGGCTCTGCGACGTCGACCGGGGCGGCGTCTCGCGCAACGTCACCGACGGCATCCTGCGCATCACCTCCACCGGTCTCGTCCGCGCCGAGATCGAGATGCACCCGACCGCGTACCGCTTCCGGCGCGGCCACCGCCTGCGCGTGATGCTCGCGGGCGGCGCGTTCCCCCGCTTCGCCCGCAACCACGGCACCGCGGAGCCCGCCGGACGGGCGGTCGCGTCCCGGCGCACGCGCTTCGAGGTCCTCCGCGACCGGGACCGCCCCTCCGCCGTCCACCTGCCCGTCTGGCGAGGCTGACCGGCGGCTTCCGCCCGGACGTCCTCGGCGCCGATCACGCCGGACGCGCGGTGTGCTCCGCTCATCGCACGCGGCGGCCCGTTCGTCGACAAGGCCGGGCAAAGCCGGGATGCGCCCGCGGACCGCTCGCTACGGTCTTCGCATCCGCCGAACGACCGGCGCGAGCCGCTTCGGGGGGAGCGGCCGGTCCTGTGCCCGCGCCGGGACGGCGACGGCGGTACGGGGGGAGAGGGGTCACTCGGGGGGAGTGGCCCCTCCGTCCGTTTCCGTGCACTGCCCCGCCGCCCTCCCCGCCCGTCCCCTCGCCGCCCCTGCCGCCGCCGGCCCCTACGAGCGCGGGCCCGCGCCGACCGAGGCGAGCGTCACCGCGGAGCGGGGCCCGTTCGCCATCGAGAAGATCGATGTTCCGGCGGGCAGCGGAACCGGCTTCAACAGGGGCACCATCTACGCGCCGACCGACACGAGCCAGGGGACGTTCGGCGCCATCGCCGTCTCGCCCGGGTTCATGTCCCCGCAGAGCGTGATCGACTGGTACGGGCCCCGGCTCGCGTCCCAGGGCTTCGTCGTCATGACCCTGGAGACCAGGAGCCTCCTCGACGCCCCGGCCGCCCGCGGCGACCAGCTCCTCGCCGCGCTGGACTACATGACGGGCAAGAGCAAGGCGAAGGACCGGATCGACGCGTCCCGCCTCGCCGTCATGGGCCACTCCATGGGCGGCGGCGGGACGCTGGAGGCGGCGAACAAGCGCGCGTCGCTGCAGGCCGCCGTCCCCCTCGCGCCGTGGGACACGAACTACGACTGGAAGAACGTCCAGGCCCCCACCATGATCATGGGCGCGGACAACGACACCATCGCGCCGGCCGACTCGATGGCGGAGAGGTACTACGGCACCCTCACGGCCGTCCCGGAGAAGGCGTACCTGGAGCTGAGGAACGCCGGGCACACGACGTTCAACGCGCCGAGCACGACGATCGCGAAATACGCCATCGCATGGATGAAGCGGTTCGTGGACGATGACGCCCGCTACGAGCAGCTCCTCTGCCCCGAACCCAGCCCGAGCACGACCATCGCCCAGTACGAGGGCACCTGCCCGACCGGCTGATCCAGCCGGTCCCTGACGGTGGTGGCGGCCACCCCCGCTCGGCCGCCACCACCGTCCGCGACGGGGCGTCCCGCCCGTACGGGGCTCGGCGGCGGGCGCGCGTAGTCGGGGATGATCCTCTCGATCTCCTGGACCATCTTCAGCGCCGCCGTGGCGTGTCGTGAGGGGCGGCTCGGTGGCGTGCGGGCGCGGCACCGTCGCATAAATCGGGATCTCCCGCTGGCAGGTCGCCCGGCGCATTGCCGCAATTCTTTGTAAAGGAACCCTCGCGCCCGTTCCAACCTTCCGTCCGCCGTGCCACCGGGAAGGAGATCGCGCTGCCCGGCCGACGTTTCCGACATGACGGAAAATGGTCGGCGTGTGAGACGGGACCCGCAAAATTGACCCGGAAGGAGTCGACTTCGATCTTCGGCTGCGGAATGGTCTCCCGCATGGATTCACGAATTCGAGCCACCGGGGCGACCGGCCCCGCCGAGTGGATGCTGGCCTTTCTCGGCGCCCGCGAGCAGGCGCTGCGCACGTACACCGGGGCCGCCTCCGGGCCCGCCGAGTGGCTGCTGGTCTTCCTGGAGGTCGGACGCGGCGAGCCGGCGTCCCGGCGGCGCCCCGCCCCCCTGCCGTCCCGGCGCGGCAGGACCGAGGAGTCCCCGTTCGGCCGGCTGTCCGCCCGCAGCGCGTAAGGGAAGTCCATGACCATCGAGATGCTCTTCGCCGCCCTGATCGGCGGCGCGATCGGCCTCGCCGAGCTCGTCGCGCGCTACCGCGACAAGCCCGTCGCGGCCCTGCTCTCCCCGGGCGGGCTGCTGTACGTCTTCGTCAACGCCAGCGCCTCGATCGTCGCGCTGATCGCGGTGACCGCCTCCGGCTGGACGTTCGGGCTGCCCCCCGCCACGCCCCCGGCGAGCCTCATGGTCGTCCGGGTCATCGCCGCCGGGATCGGCTCCGCGGCGGTGCTGCGCATGTCGTTCGCCCCCGCGCAGAGCCGCGGCGGCACCGGTCCCGTCGCCCTCCTCAGCGGCATCCTGCGGCTCGCCGACGGCGAGCTGGAGCGCAAGCGCGCGCTCAGCAGGCTGTCGCACAACGACCTGGCCGGGCTGTCGTTCGAACGCGACCACGCGGCCCTCGCGGAGCTGTGCTGCCACCTCATGCGCGAGTTCGACCTGTCCGAGGCGCAGCGGCTCGGCGGCCTCGCGGCCGAGCTGAACGGCCGCGACGACCTCACCGACGCCGACAAGCTGGACTGCTGGGGCCTGGAACTGGCGCGGCTCGTCGGCGAGCGCGCCCTCCGGCAGGCGGCCCGGCGGCTGCGGGACCGGCCCCGCGACGAGCCCCGCCCGGCGGCCGGCGCCGAGCAGCGTCCGGCCGTCCCGGCGCCCGACCACGACTACCTGGTGGAGACCGCGCCGCCGCGCCCCTCGCCCGCCAAGACCTCCCGCCTCGCCCCGAGCACCAACGGCCGGTCCGCGAGCACGAACGGACGGGGGCCGAGCACGAACGGACGTGCGGAACGCAAATCGTTCAGCGACGCCTGAGACTCGCGAGATACCGGTGCGCCCCCTTCCACGGGCGCACCGGTATTTCGCTGGGACGCGCCGCTGTTCCGGCCGGACGGGCAAGGGCGCGGCGGTCTCGGAGGAAAACCTTGCCGCACCGGAATTGAAAGGACCCCCGCACATGACCACCGAACCCCGCGCCGCACCGTCCGCCGGACGGTTCGGCGTCCTTCCGCGCTGGACCGGGAAGCCCGTGCGGCGACTGACCACCGCCGAACTGGCCGAGGCCCTCGAATACCTGGAAAGGCACCATCCCGACGACGACGTCCTCGGCCGCGCCCTCGCCGGGGAGTTCGCCCGCCGGACGGCCGCCGCCGAGTTCGCCCGCCGCGCCGCCGCCGACCGCGGCCGGGCCCTGGACGACGTCCCCGGCGGGGAGCGCGCCCTCGGGGCGTCTCCACCGGCGGCGCCCGTCCCAGCGGACCCCGACGGGCCCCGCCGCCCACCCCTGGCGACGCCGCCGGGCCACCCGCGAACCCCGCAGTGAGCCAAGGATCAGGGGGACGTGCGTGTCGTCCCTGACCCCGGGTATACAGCCGCCATGGAGGTAAAGCTGCGCAGGGTGTACGAGCCGCCATCGGGCGAGGACGGGACGCGAATCCTGGTCGACCGCGTGTGGCCGCGGGGCCTGTCGAAGGACAAGGCGCACCTGGACGAGTGGGAGAAGGACGTCGCCCCCTCCACCGACCTCCGCAAGTGGTACGGGCACGACCCCGACAAGTTCGAGGAGTTCACCCGCCGCTACGACGCCGAACTGGCCGAGCCAGAGCGGGCCGAGGCTCTCGATCACCTGCGGGAACTCGCCCGGCAGGGCACCGTGACCCTGCTCACCGCGACAAAGGACATCGACCGCAGCCAGGCCGCCGTCCTCGCCGACCGGCTCCGCGACTCCGGCTGACCGCCCCGCGGCTGCCGCTGACCGGCGCCTTCATCCCGTTGCCCGCGGGAGGCGCAGGCAGAAGCACGCGCCTTGGGGCTCGCCCGGCCGGTAGTAGGCCTCTCCGCCATTGGCCTGGGCCAGCCGCCGGACGATCCACAGACCCAGCCCCGATCCGTCGGTGCGGCGTTGGGCCCCTTCCGCGCGGGTGAAGCGTTCGAACAGGCTGGGCACGAACTCCTCGGGTACTCCCGGCCCGCTGTCGCATACCCGGACCTCGACGGCGTCGCCCGCGACGGTCGTTCGGATCTCGATCGGCGGGTCTCCGTAGCGGAAGGCGTTCTGCAGATAGTTGACCAGCATCTCTGCCAGTTCGCCACGGTCGGCCAGCACCTGGATCTCGGCGTCGCAGTAGACGTGCGTGTCCTGCGCCAGCTCACCGAAGTCCGCCAGGCACTGCAGCGTGATCTCCAGCAGCGGGACCGGCTCGGGGGTCGGGCGCGGGAGCTCTCCGCCGGTCCTGATCGTGGTCAGGAGCCTGGCCGCCAGTGACTGCAGGCGGGCGATGCGATCGGCGACCCGGTCGAGGATCCTTTTCCGTTCGTCGTCGGCGAGGTCTTCCGCGGGCTCGCGGAGCAGGTCTATCAGAAGGCCGATCCCGGCGAGGGGATTGCGGATCTCGTGGGCCATGACGGCGATCATCGTCCCCTGGAGGTCCAGTTCCGCTTCGAGCCGCTCCCACGCCCGTCGCCGGAGGGTGATGTCGCGGAGCGAGGCCAGGTGCAGGCGCTGTCCCGACACCGTCGTGGCGCTGGCGCACATCTCGACCACCCGGGTGCCTCCGCCCGGCAGCACCAGATCGATCTCGGTGGAGTGGTCGGCGACGACCGGGTGTCCGAACGGGCGGCCGATCAGCTCGCTCGCCGGACGGCCGAGCAGTACCTCGGCCGCGGCGTTGCAGACGCGGATGACGCCCTGGTCGTCGACCGCGACGAGCCCGTCCGCCAGCGCCGACACCAGCGTGGGCCCCGCTTCGCGCGCGAAGTCGACCGGCCACCCCGGTCCGGTGTCCGGCGTGGCCGGAGCCCCTTCGAACTCACCCATCCGTGCTCATCGCGTTCAGCGTTCCGGCCGCCGCTCGGGCGGCGGAGCGTCCGGGGCGGGGAACAGGCGGGATCCGGCGGTGTAGGGGCCTCCCACACGCATGCCGGTGTGGTCGATGTCGACTCGGCGCACGGCGGGATCGTGGGGCGATCCGCGGCTCTGCAGCACGGCGACGATGCGCTGCACCACTGCCGCGTTCTCGGCGTAGCGCAGCAGGATCGTCACGTCGGTGATGCTGGCGACCTCCATGGCCGAAGCCGCGGGGACCGGTGCCCACGTGTCGGACGAAGTCGAGGAGGTGAACAGGGTCGTGATCTCGTGCTCCCGCGCGAGGGCGCCCAGCGCGATCACGAAGTCCAGCAGCGTCCTCGGTGCTCCTCGGCGCTCCAGGGCGGACAGGCTGTCGATGATCAGCCGGCTCGGCGCGAAGTCGGCGATGTCCCTCCGGACGCTCAGGAAGTGATCTTCCACCGACGCCTCCTCCGGGTAGCCGGCCGTGATCCGCAGCAGCCCCGAGGATTCCATGGCGTCCAGGTCCATGTCCCAGCCGGCGGCGCTGCGGTGGAGCTGGTCACGGGTCTCGTCGAAGACGTAGAACAGGCTGCGCTCGGCCGCCTGGAACGCCGCGTCGGCGAACTGCAGGGCCATGAGCGTCTTGCCGGAGCCGGGCGGTCCGGTCACCAGGGCCAGCGCGTCACGGAAGATCCCGCCGCCGACCATCTCGTCCAGTCCCGGAGTCCCGGTGGACACCCGCGTCTGCGACGCCTGCTCGCGCGGGGCCAGGAACGCCAGGGGAACGACGACAAGGCCCTCCTTCGGGTCGATGGTGAACAGCCACTCCCCGGTGCGGTGCGTGGTACCGCGGAACTTGACGATCTCCAGTGTCCGGCGGCGCCTCTCGTTCTGCAGGACATTACGAATGATCAGGACGTTGTCCAGAACGAACTCCTCGACGCCGTGCCGGGTCAGGGCGCCGTACTCGCTGTCGCGTTCGGTGGTCAGCACCGACGTGACCCCGAGCGACTCCAGCATCCGGGTGAGCCTGGCCAGCTCGCGGCGTATCAGCTCCCGGTCCTGGAAACGGATGAGCAGCGTCCCCAGCGAGTCGACCGAGACCCGCCCGGCCCCGACCCGGCCCACGGCGTGCTCGACCCGCGAAATCAGGCCCCCCAGGTCGTACCCGCCGACCGAGAACATCTCCTCCTCCACGGCGGAGACGTCCACGAAGACCCACTTGCCGTCACGTTCCCAGCGCGCGATGTCGAAGCCGAGGGAGGCGACGTTGCTCCGGAGGTCCTCGGGCTTCTCATCGAAGGTGACGAATACTCCGGGTTCCTCGTACTTCATGATCCCCCGGGCGAGGAACTCCAGAGCGAACAGGGTCTTCCCGCTGCCGGCGGTACCGGTGACCAGCGTGGAGCGACCGGCCGGAAACCCGCCCACGGCCACCTCGTCAAAGCCGCTGATCCCGGTCGGGGTGCGCCGAACCTCAGTGACCATCACTGCCCCCTTCCACCGGAGACGACCGGTCCACCTCGACCAGGCCCAGGAAGTCGGCGGCCTTCCGGTGATCGGACAGGTCCCCGATGACCCGGCTCTGCGGAAGCGGCCGGGTCCTGATGACCATCGGTGTCGCCAGAACACCGTCCCGCTCCGCCAGATCCGGCCGCTCTGACACGTCGACGACCTCTATGTCGTGGTGGTCGGGCACGAAGGAGTCACACAGGAACCGCAGGTTGGCCAGCGCGCTGAGCGACCTTGGCGTGCGCCCTGCGATGTACATCCTGAACGAGTAGACCGCCGTCGCCATCATGACCACCGCGTCATCGGTAACCCCCCGTAACGACCTCCACCGTGGTCGGGCACCTTTCCCTCCGCCGCCACGGTCTCCACCGACCACGCCGATCTCGTGCGCGCGGCCGGCCGAACACTCTCGGTCACATCCTTGCCTCGACAGCGTGCCCTAATCCACCGGAGCGATACCTCCCCGAACTTGTGAACAGCACGTGCGGGCCGGATCGGCGGCCGTCTTGGCGAGGTCGCCGCGGCGAGGCGTTCCTCCGGCACCCGGAAACGGGTTTTAGAGTGAAGGGGTCTGAAGGAAGGATCCCCGCTATGCCCCTCGCCTCACGCCTGCCGGCCCCGCCCGAGACCATGGCCGTCCTGGAGGAGACCTACTCGGGCGTGCTGCGCCGCGATCCGGGTGAGGTCGAGTTCCACCAGGCGGTGCACGAGGTCTTGGAGTGCCTCGGCCCGGTGCTGGCCGCCCGGCCCGGGCTCGCCACCGCCAAGCTGGTGGAGCGGGTGATCGAGCCGGAGCGCCAGATCATGTTCCGCGTCCCGTGGGAGGACGACAACGGGGAGATCCACGTCAACCGCGGCTTCCGCGTCGAGTACAACGGCGCGCTCGGGCCGTACAAGGGCGGGCTCCGCTTCCACCCCACGGTGAACCTCGGCATCGTCAAGTTCCTCGGTTTCGAGCAGATCTTCAAGAACGCGCTGACCGGGCTCGGCATCGGCGGCGGCAAGGGCGGCAGCGACTTCGACCCGCACGGCCGCTCCGACGCGGAGGTCATGCGCTTCTGCCAGTCGTTCATGACCGAGCTGCAGCGCCACGTCGGCGAGCACACCGACGTCCCGGCCGGCGACATCGGCGTCGGCGCCCGCGAGATCGGCTACCTGTTCGGCCAGTACCGCCGCGTCACGAACCGGTGGGAGGCCGGGATGCTGACCGGCAAGGGCATGCTGTGGGGCGGTTCCGCCGTCCGGACGGAGGCGACCGGCTACGGCAACGTGATGTTCACGGCCGAGATGCTGCGCCGCCGCGGCGAGGACCTGGACGGCCAGCAGATCGTCGTGTCCGGCTCCGGCAACGTCGCGATCTACACGATCGAGAAGGCGCAGCAGCTCGGCGCCAACGTCATCACGGTCTCCGACTCCGGCGGCTACGTCGTGGACGAGAAGGGGATCGACCTCGACCTCCTCAAGCAGGTCAAGGAGGTCGACCGGGGCCGCGTCTCCGACTACGCCGACCTGCGCGGCGCCTCCGCGCGGTTCGTCCCGGGCGGCCGGGTGTGGGACGTCCCCGCCGACATCGCGCTCCCGTCGGCGACGCAGAACGAGCTGGACGCCGAGGCCGCCGCGATCCTCGTCCGCAACGGCGTGAAGGCCGTGTCCGAGGGCGCGAACATGCCGACCACGCCCGACGCCGTGCACATCCTCCAGGACGCGGGCGTCGCGTTCGGCCCCGGCAAGGCCGCCAACGCGGGCGGCGTCGCGGTGAGCGCGCTGGAGATGCAGCAGAACGCGAGCCGCGCCTCCTGGCCGTTCTCCCAGGTGGAGGAGGAGCTGTCGGCCATCATGACGAGCATCCACGACACCTGCTACGAGACCGCCGAGCGCTACGGCGCCCCGGGCGACTACGTGGTCGGCGCCAACATCGCCGGCTTCGAGCGCGTGGCCGATGCCATGCTCGCCCAGGGCCTCATCTAGCGGGCATCGGGGCGAGTGGCCCGGTCCACGGATCAGACGGGACGGTCCTGGGCATGCACGGAGAGTGAACGCTCCCTCGCGAAGGGCCCGGTTCGGGCTCTTGACCTGGGTGGTCCTGCGCACGACGCTGACCACGGCGGCCCTGCTCGTCGTGTACTTCACGGCCCCCTTGAACAGGTCGTTCACCGCGGTGACCGGCACGGTGCTGAGCGCCTCGCTGATCTCCCTGGGGCTGCTCGTCGCGTGGCAGGCGCGGTCGATCACGCAGTCGCACTCCCCCCGGATGCGCACCGTCGAGGCGCTGGGCACCTCCGTCTCGCTCTTCGTGCTGGTGTTCGCCTCCAGCTACCGGCTGATGAGCCACGACACCCCGCCCGGCTTCTCCGAGCCGCTGACGCACATCGACGCCCTCTTCTACACCATCACGATCTTCACGTCGGTCGGCTTCAGCGACATCGTCCCGACGTCCCAGACGGCCCGCGCCCTGACGGCCGTGCAGATGCTCGGCGACCTGGTCTTCCTGGGCATCGTGGCCAAGGTCTTCCTGGAGGCGATGCGCCGGGGCGTCGAACGCAAGGCCGCCGAGTCCGCTGCTCCGGACGACGGCGGAGCCAAGTGAGCGCGGCGTCCCCGCAGGCCCGTCACTCGCGCTGCGCCGCCTCCGGCGCCCGTGCCGGAGGCGGCGGGGGCGCGTCAGGCGACGGCGGTCCCCTCGAGTTCCACCATCAGGGCGGGAATCGCCAGCCGGGTCACCCCGAGCATCGTGGTGGACGGCGCCGCCCCGGCGGCGCCCAGGCGCGACGCCAGCACGCCGTAGTGCTCGAAGAGCCGGTCGACGTCGGTGGTGTAGACGTTGAGCCGGACGAGGTCCGCGAGGGACATGCCGGCCTCGCCGAGTACGGCCTCCAGGTTGTCGAGGCTCAGCGCCAGCTGCGCCGCCATGTCATCGGCGTGCCGGGGCTTGCCGTCGCCGTCCATGGCGGTCTGCCCGGCGCAGTACAGGGTCCGGGTGTTGCCGGAGACGATCTCGCCCTGGTTGTAGCCCATCTCCACGGACCACGCCCACGGGTTGACCGCCGTTCGCTCCATTGCCACATCAGCTCCATTGCGTACGTCCATCGGCATTGGCGGCCGCATCTTTCGGGCCGCGCTGATGAGGCTCCCAACAAATCACGACATCCTGTGTCGTGTATTTCCGTAGACTTCGCGCATGCGCGCCGACCGGCTTGTCTCGCTGGTGCTGCTGCTGCGCCGGCACGGTCGGATGTCCGCGGCCGCGCTGGCCCGGGAGCTGGAGGTGTCCACCCGCACCGTGCTGCGCGACATCGAGGCGCTGTCCGCGGCCGGCGTCCCGGTCTACGCCGAACGCGGCCGCCACGGGGGGTTCGCGCTGCTCCCCGGTTTCCGGACCGAGCTCACCGGACTGAACCACGAGGAGGCGCTCGCACTGCTGGTCGCGGGTTCGCGGCGCGGCGCGCAGGCGTTCGGCCTCGGCTCGGCGCTCGCCTCGGCGATGCTCAAGGTGGTCGACGCGCTGCCCGAGAGCTACCGCGACACCGCGGCCGGCGCGGCCGAGCGGCTGCTCATCGACCCGGAGACCGATCTCCTCTCGCGCCGGCTGGTCGCCGACGAGGTGCCCGACGCCGTGGTGGCCGAGGTCCGGCGGGCGGTGTTCGCCGGACACAAGCTGCGCATCCACTACGCGGCCGCGGACCAGAGCCCGAAGTGGCGGACGGTGGACCCGATCGGCCTGGTCACCGTGCGAGACCAGGGCTACCTGCTGGCCACGAGGTCCGGCGCGGACCGCACCTACCGGCTGTCCCGGATCCTCGCCGCCGAGGAGCTCGCCGAACCCGCCTCGCGGCCGGACCGGGTCGACCTGGACCGCGCCTGGCAGGAGCGCAGCACGCGGTTCCGGACGGGCGGCGACCAGGTCACCGTGCTGGTCCGGGTGGACCCGGGGCGGCGGGAGGACCTGGTGGGCACCGCGCTTGCCGTTCGCGCCGAGGAGGCCGACGCCGACGGCCGGCTGCGGATGGAGGTGGCCTTCCAAGATCCCAGGCATGCCGAATGGGCCCTGTGGCAGTTGGCCACCAGCGCGGAGGCCCTGGCCCCGCAGTGGCTGCGCACCGCCCTGCGCGACCGCGCCGCCGCGATGGCCGCCTCCTACGGCTCTCCACCCGAGAGTTGATGGACGAGCCCCTTGCAAGCCTCAGCCTCCCCCAGGTACCGGTCCCGGGACGGCCGGTGGGGTCACTCGGGTGAAGTGGGCCATGCGGTGAGGGCCAGTTCGGCGGTTTCGGTGAGTTCGGCTGCCGTCGCTCCGTCGGCGGCGCGTTGCGACATGCCCTGGATGACCGCGGCGAAGTACGCGGCCAGGGCGCGCGGGTTCGCTGCGGCGGGTAGCTCGCCCGCCCGTTGCGCCGCCTGAAGCCGGGCTTGGAAGACGTCCAGGTTCCTGTTCCGCAGATCACGGAGGAAGGCCGCCACCTCGGCGTCCTGCGGGGTGACGTTGGTGGCCGCGCTGATCGTCAGGCAGCCGGCCGGGTGGGACGGGTCGGTGTAGATCACGGCCGCCTCGCGCAGGATGCGGGCGAAGGCGCCGTAGGCGGTGGGCTCCTCGTCGAGCGCGACGCTCATGAACGCGCCGACGGCCGAGCGCCCGTAGCTGTGCACCACCTCCTTGAACAGCGACTTCTTGTCCCCGAAGGCCGCGTACAGGCTGCCGGGCCTGATGCCCATCGCCTCGGTCAGCTCGCCGACGGAGGTGGCCTCGTAGCCGCGTTCCCAGAACAGCCGCGTGGCCGCGTCCAGTGCCGTGTCGCGGTCGAACGCCCTCGGCCGCCCCCGCTTCGCGCGTGTGTCGCTCACCCCCACATTTTAGAGCGAGCGCTCAACAAGGCGTGCTAGGTTATTTCTTGAGTCATCGCTCAAGAATACTGAGGGAGTGGTCACAGCCATGGGCGCACGCGCACTCGAAGGGAAGCTCGCGCTGGTCACCGGCGGGAGCCGCGGCATCGGACGGGCCATCGCGCAGCGGCTCGGCCGCGACGGCGCGGCCGTCGCCGTCGCCTACGCCCGCAACGAGGCGGCGGCGGAGGAGGTCGTCGAACGCATCCGCAAGGACGGCGGCCGGGCCTTCGCGCTGCGCGCGGAGTTGGGACGGCATGGCGACGCGGCCCGCCTGTGGGCCGCCTTCGACGCCCATGCCGGCGAGTACGCGCCCGGCGGAGCGGTCGACATCATCGTCAACAACGCGGGCATCGGACGGAGCCCCGACCTGGCGTCGCTGACCGAGGACGACTTCGACGAGGTCTTCGCCGTGAACGTCCGCGCGCCGTTCTTCATCGTGCAGCAGGGCCTGAGGCGGCTGCGCGACGGCGGCCGGATCATCAACATCTCCAGCGGCGCGGCCCGCATCGCCCTGCCGGAGATCATGGCCTACGGCTCGACCAAGGGCGCGCTCGACACCTTCACCCTCAACCTCGCCAAGGAACTGGGCCCCCGGGGCATCACGGCGAACTCGGTGGCGCCGGGCATCATCGACACCGACGTCAACGCGGGCTGGCTGCGCGGAAACCCGCAGGCCGAGGCCCAGGCGGCGGCCCTGTCCGCGCTGGGCCGGATCGGGCGGACCGAGGACGTGGCCGACATCGTGGCGTTCCTCGCCTCCGACGACGCGCGCTGGGTGACCGGCCAGGTGATCGACGCGACGGGCGGCTCCGGGCTGTAAGCCGGGACCTGGACGCCTATCACCGCTGGATAGGCGCGCCCTCTGACTCCAGGCCGTGAAGGCCGCCCGCGGACGGCGCCACCGAGCCGGCGCGGCAGGCGGGTCACGCGGCTTGGCGCAGGGCGGTGAGGAGGGCCGCGGTGGCCGGCGGGTCGGGCGGCTCGCCGTAGGTGGCGGCGTAGACCCGGCGGGTCGACCCGGGTATCTCGGCCGCCTCGACGCCGGGGCCGCGGTGGGCCCGGAGTGCCAGGCCCGGCAGGATGGTGACGCCCATCCCCGCCGCGACCAGGGACTGCATCACCACCATGTCGTCGGTGCTGTAGGCGATGTCCGGCGTGAAACCGGCCCGGGCGCACAGGTTCAGCAGATGGCCCTGGCAGCGCTCGCAGCCGGCGACCCAGCGCGCGTCGCGGTGCGCCTCCAGAGCCCCGGTGGCGGACGGCCCCGGAGTGACCAGGTAGGTGGGGTCGTCGAGCAGGTGATGCAGCCTGATCCCGGGCTCCTCCGGCGGCGACTCGTCGTAGCGGAAGACGACCGCCACGTCGGCCTTGCCAGTGCGCAGCAGCCGCAGCGCTTCTGGCGGGTGCGTGTCGGTGAGGCTCAGTTCCAGGCCCGGGTGGGTGTCCGCGAGCACGGCGGCGGCGGCCGGGACCAGGGTGCTCATCGCCGAGGAGAAGCCGGCGAGCCTGACCTTGCCGGCGCTCAGGCCGACGTGGGCCGACAGCTCCGCCGCGGCGGCGTCGACGCGGCCGATGATCTCCATGGCGCGCTCGGCCAGCAGTTCGCCGGCCGGCGTGAGCCGGACGCCGCGGCCGACGCGCTGCAGCAGTGCGGCCCCGGTCTCCTTCTCCAGCCGGGCGATGTGGTGGCTCACCGACGGCTGCGTGTAGTGCAGGTCCTTGGCCGCCGCGGTGATCGAGCCGGTACGGGCCACGGCGGCGAGGACGCGCAGGCGGGCGAGGTCCAACATATTCACTCCGTCTATGGATTCCAACGATCATAGGCATTGGACCCCATGAGTCGGAGCCGCCAGGGTGGACGGCATGGAGAGCTCGATAGCGGCCTTCGCCCTCGCGGCGCTCGTGCTGATCATGATTCCGGGGCCGGACCAGGCGCTCATCACCCGCAGCACCCTCGCCGGGGGCCGGGCGGCCGGGCTGCTGACGGCGGCCGGCGGCGTGACCGGGCTGGCGGTGCACGCCGGCGCCGCCGCGATCGGGCTGTCCGCGCTGCTGCTCGCCTCGGCGACCGCCTTCGCCGCCCTGAAGATCGTCGGAGCCGCCTACCTGCTGTGGACGGCCGTCCAGACCCTGCGGTCGGCCTCCCGCTCACGCCGCGAGCCGGAGGAGGCACCGGCCGAGCGGGCCGAGCGGGCGCGGCGGCGGCCGTCGACCGCGCTGAGGCAGGGGTTCCTGAGCAACGCGCTGAACCCGAAGGTGGCGCTGTTCTTCGTCACGTTCCTCCCGCAGTTCCTGCCGGACGAGTCGGCGGGTGCCGCGCGCGGCCGGGCCCTGCTGCTGTCGGCGGTGTTCGCGCTCCTCTACCTGGCCTGGTTCGGCCTGTACGTCGCCGCGGTCGACGGGTTCGGGCGGCTGCTCCGCCGCCCCCGCGTGAAGGCGGCGATCGAACGCGTCACCGGCGGCCTGCTGGTGGCGTTCGCGGTCAGGCTGGCGACCGCGCACCGCTCAGCCTGACCCGCCGGACACGCGAGCTCAGCGCCGGGTGAGGCGGACCACGGGGTACTGGCGGTCGGACCGGCTCTGGTACTTCGCATAGCGGGGCTGGGCGGCGGTGATGCGCTGCCAGGCTTCCTCGCGTTCGGCGCCGTCCAGCCGGTGGGGCGTCACGGGCACGGCCCCGCCGCCGGGCAGCTCGACCTCCGCCTGGTCGGGGTGCGCCATCAGGTTGACGTACCAGTCCGGGTCCTGGCTCCCGCCGCCCGACGCGACGATCAGCCAGGCGTCGTCGCCGCCGGGGAACCACGACACGGGCGTCTCGCGCCGCCGGCCGCTTCGCCGGCCCACCGTGTCCAGGACCAGGACGTCCATGCCCATGAACGTTCCGCGCCCGCGCCGGACCTTGCCGATGATGCGGGCGTTCATCGTCCGCTGCACCCATCGGGACACCGCCCCCGGTGTGCCGCGCTTGCGCGCCTTCACCCGCTGATCCTGTGCCATCGTCCGCCTCCCGTCCGTCGCCACGTCGCCCGTACCTGGGGGGTCTCCGTACCGACCACGCTAGGCGCGGCCCGGTAAAGGGCGCTTCTTGATTCCTGACCGGTCCCGCGACCCGCGTCCGGGCGAGCCCGGCGGCGGCGTCGTCGGCGTGGTGTTCGCCGGGACGCGTGCGCCCGTGCTCGCGGCCGTGGGACGGTTGGCGCGGGGGTTTCCTGGGGCATGCCATGGGCAGGGGCATGTCCGTCGTTATGACGTGTCCTTCGACTACCGGGGGGTTTTCGAGGATGACCGCGGGATGGTACGGGCCAGGGGGAATGGACCCGTTCGAGGAGATGCTCGCCCGCTTCTTCGGGGCGCGGGCGCACCGGAGGCCCATGGAGCGGATCAGCCTCGCGCGGCTGATGAGCGAGCCCGCGCGGGAGCTGGTGCGGGACGCCGCCGCGCAGGCGGCCCAGTGGGGGAGCGACGATCTGGACACCGACCACCTGCTGTGGGCGGCGACGCGGCAGCAGGGGACGCGGCAGTGGATGGCGCGGGCCGGCGCGGATCCGGACAAGATCAGGGAAGAGATCGAGGACCACGCGCGGCGCGGTGAGCCCCGGGACGTCCCGCCCGAGCTGACCCCGTCCGCCAAGCGGGCGCTGCTCGACTCGCACCAGGTGTCGCGGGCGCTGGGCTCGTCCTACATCGGGCCCGAGCACCTGCTGTTCGCGCTGGCGCTCGATCGGGGGTCGAGCGCCGGGCGGATCCTCGACCACGAGCACGTGACGCCCGACTCGCTCCAGCAGGCGGCGTCCGGCGGCGGCCCCGGGCAGCCGCCGCCCGGCGGCGGGCAGTCGTCCGGGACGCCGACGCTGGACGAGTTCGGACGCGACCTGACCGCCCTGGCGCGGGAGGGGCGCATCGATCCGGTGATCGGGCGCGAGGACCAGATCGAGGAGACGGTCGAGGTCCTCTCGCGGCGCACCAAGAACAACCCGGTGCTGATCGGCGATCCGGGGGTCGGCAAGACCGCGATCGCCGAGGGGCTGGCCCAGCGGATCGTGGACGACGAGGTCCCCGAGACGCTGCGCGGCAAGCGCATCGTCCAGATCGACCTCGGCGGCGTCGTCGCCGGCACCCGGTACCGGGGCGACTTCGAGGAGCGGCTGAAGAAGCTCGTGGACGAGATCCGCGACCACGCCGACGGGCTGATCGTGTTCATCGACGAGATCCACACGATCGTGGGCGCGGGCAGCGCGGAGGGCGCGATGTCGGCGGGCAACATGCTGAAGCCCCCGCTCGCCCGCGGCGAGCTGCACGTGGTCGGCGCGACGACGATCGACGAGTACCGCCGCAACATCGAGAAGGACGCGGCGCTGGAGCGGCGGTTCCAGCCGATCCTGGTGCCGGAGCCGAGCGCCGACGACAGCATCGAGATCCTGCGCGGGCTCCGCGACCGGTACGAGGCGCACCACCAGGTCCGCTTCACCGACGAGGCGCTCGTCGCGGCGGTCGACCTGTCCAGCCGCTACCTGACCGACCGGTTCCTGCCGGACAAGGCGATCGACCTCATCGACCAGGCGGGCGCCCGCGTCCGGCTGCGCTCCACGCGCGACGGCGGGCGGCGCGAGCTGGAGCAGCGCCTCGACCAGCGGCGCCGCGAGAAGGACCAGGCCGTCGCGGACGAGGACTACGAGCGGGCCTCCGAGCTGCGCGACGAGGTCGCCCGGCTGGAGAAGGACCTCACCGAGACGCGCGGGAACGGCGCGCCGACCACGGTCCCGGAGGTGACGACGGAGGACATCGCCGAGGTCGTCTCCCGGATCTCCGGCGTCCCCGTCACCCAGCTCACCCAGGCCGAGCGGGAGCGCCTGGCCAACCTGGAGGGGCACCTGCACCAGCGCGTGATCGGGCAGGAGGACGCGGTGGAGGCGGTGTCGCGCGCCGTGCGGCGGTCCCGCGCCGGGATGGGCGACCCGGACCGCCCGATCGGCGGGTTCCTGTTCCTCGGCCCGACCGGCGTCGGCAAGACCGAGCTGGCCAAGGCGCTGGCCGAGGCGCTGTTCGGCAGCCGCGACCGGATGATCCGCTTCGACATGAGCGAGTTCCAGGAGCGGCACACCGTCAGCCGGCTGATGGGCGCGCCGCCCGGGTACGTCGGCTACGAGGAGGCGGGGCAGCTCACCGACGCCGTCCGCCGCCAGCCGTACTCGGTGATCCTGCTGGACGAGATCGAGAAGGCGCACCAGGACGTCTTCAACGTCCTGCTCCAGCTCCTCGACGACGGCCGCCTCACCGACGCGCAGGGCCGCACCGTCGACTTCCGCAACACCGTGGTGATCATGACGAGCAACCTCGGCTCGGAGCTGATCACCGGCACGACGGAGATCGGCTTCGGCACGTCCGGCGACGGCAGCGCGCTGAGCGACCGGATCATGCGGCGGCTGCGCGAGTCGTTCCGGCCCGAGTTCCTCAACCGGATCGACGAGATCATCGTCTTCCAGCGGCTGGAGGAGGGCCAGCTCCGCCAGATCACCGACCTGCTGCTGGACGAGACGCGCCGCCGGCTGCGCGCCCAGGACGTCTCCGTCACCTTCAGCCCCGAGGCCGTCGACTGGCTCGCCGAGCGCGGCTACCAGCCCGAGTTCGGGGCCCGGCCGCTGCGCCGCACGATCCAGCGGGAGGTGGACGACCGGCTCTCCGACCTGCTGCTGTCCGGCGACCTGCGGCACGGCGGGCATGTCGACGTGTCCGCGGCGAACGGCGGACTCCAGTTCGACGTCGCCGCCGGGTAAGGGTTACAGTTCTCTTATAACCCTTACACATCGAGGGTTCCAGGAGGCTGTGTGCTCATCCCGATCGCCGACTACGCGGCGGGCGTCGAGGTCGCGAACAACCTGGTCGGCACGTCGCCGGAGGTCCGGGGGGCCGAGGCGCTCTCCGAGCCGGGCGACCTGGCCGCCCTGCTCTCCGGATGCGACCTCGCCGCCTACGACGTCGCCCCCTTCGACCCTGCGGCGCTGAGCGTCGAGGACGTGGAGAAGGTCCGCTTCCTGCGCCGCGAGGTGCGGGCCGTGCTGGAGTCCGGGACCGAGGACGAGGCGGTCGAGCGCGCGGCGCTGCTGGCCGGGCACGTCGGGCTCGCCCCCGTGCTGCGCCGCGACCCGTCCGGCCGGTGGCAGTGGTACGTCCCGACGGCTCGGGACGCCTCCCTCGTCGCGGAACTGGCCGCCGTCGCCGGTGTCGCGCTCCTCGGCCTCCTCCGGGCGCTCGGCCACGGCCGTTTCCGCGCGTGCGCCGCTCCGGGCTGCGGCGGCGTCTTCGCCGACGCCAGCCGCGCGGGGCGCCGCCGCTACTGCACACCCGAGCTGTGCGGAAACAGGCTCAACGTCGCCAACCACCGCGCACGCCGCCGGGCGGTGCCCCGATGACGCTCACCGGCGCGATCACGCTCCCGGACGGCACCCCGGTCCGCGGGCGCGGCCTGCGGAGACCGCTCCCGGACGGCCCCGCCCCCGACTTCGGGCTCTACCTGGGCTCCGGCCGGCTCCGCCGCAGGCACGAGCCGGAACTGCGCTGGCCGTCCGCGTGGATCGAATGGCCGGACTTCCTGCTGCCCCGTGACCGGGACGAGGCCGTCCGGCAGATCCGCGCCCTGCACGAGCGGGCCCGTTCCGGCGCTTCGGTCGAGGTCGCCTGCGGAGGCGGCGTCGGACGTACCGGCACCGTCATCGCATGCCTGGCCGTCCTGTCGGGGGTGGACCCGTCGGAGGCCGTGGCCTGGGCACGCGAGCACCACCACCGGCGCGCCGTCGAGACGCCCTGGCAGCGCCGATGGGTGACCGGCTTCCCGACCTGAACACGGAGCCCGGCCGGGAGCACCTCCTCCTCGCCGAAGACCGGCTAGTCGCCGAGGATCAGCTTCGCGCCGTGTTCGCCGATCATCATGCTCGGGGCGTTGGTGTTGCCGCCGATGATGGTCGGCATGATCGACGCGTCCGCCACCCGGAGGCCCTCGATGCCGCGCACGCGCAGCTCGGGGTCGACGACGGCCCGCTCGTCGGCGCCCATCCGGCACGACCCCACCGGGTGGTAGACGGTCGTGGCGCGGTTCGGCAGCTCCTCGGCCAAGGCCTTCCGGTCCGGGAACTGCGGCCCGGGGGACAGCTCCTCCTTGACGTCTCCGGCGATGACCTGGCTGGCCATCACCTCGCGGACCAGTTCGATGCCGTCGAGCAGCAGCCGGGCGTCGTCGGGGTCGGTGAGGTAGCCCGGGTCGATGACCGGCGCGGCGGACGGGTCCGCCGACCCCAGCCGGACCGTGCCGCGGCTCTTCGGGTAGATCAGCGTCGGCATGATCGTGAGCGCGGACCGCTTGTCGACGGCGTGCCGCACCGGCGCGTCCTGGTTCGGGAACGGGTACGACCACGGCAGCGCGTGGAGCTGGATGTCCGGGATGTCGCCCGCCTGCCCGCTGCGGACGAAGCCGACCGCCTCGAACACGCTGCGGGCCACCCACGTCCCGCCCCTCGTCCACTCCTTGGCGACGCCCCTGGCGAAGTAGGGCGCGGTGCCCTTGTGGCGGGCGGTGTCCATGACGAACGTCATCGGCACGAACATGTGGTCGTGCAGGTTGTCGCCCACGGGAAGGTCGGCGCGCACCTCGATGCCGTGGTCCTTCAGGTGGCCGGCCGGTCCCACGCCGGACAGCATCAGCAGGTGCGGGGAACCGAACGCGCCCGCCGACAGGACGACCTCCCGGGAGGCCCGGATCGTCGCCTTCCCCTTCTTGCCCGCGACCTCGACGCCCGTGGCCCGCCCCTTGTCGATCACGACCCGCTGCACGGTCACGTTCGTCAGGACCTTCAGGTTCGGCAGGCCGTGGTCGTCCAGGTAGCCGACGGACGAGCTGTAGCGCAGGCCGTCCGCGACGCTCTGCTGGAAGATCCCCACGCCCTCCTGCTCGGCGCCGTTGTAGTCGTCGTTGCGCTTGACGCCCGCCGTCTGGACGACCGCCTCGATGAACGCCTCGGACGCCGGGGTGAGGTCCCGCTGCCGCGTCACCTGGATCGGACCGCCCGCGCCGCGCAGGTCGGAGGCGCCGTCCTCCCAGTTCTCCATCCGCTTGTAGCTGCCGAGGACGTCGTCGAAGCCCCAGCCGGTGCAGCCCTCGGCGGCCCAGTCGTCGTAGTTCTTGCGGTGGCCGCGCACGAACAGCATCCCGTTGATCGACCCCGAGCCCCCGAGGACGCGCCCCCGGACCTGCGGGATCTTCCGGTCGAGCGCGCTCTTCTGCGGGGTGCTGTAGAAGCCCCAGTCCAGCCGCTTCTTCAGCTGCGGGATGTTGTGGAAGACGGCGATCAGCCCCGGCTTGCGGACCAGCGGGGTCCGGTCCGGTCCGCCCGCCTCCACCAGGACGACGCTCGCCCCGGACTCGGCCAGCCGCTTCGCCAGCACGCAGCCGGCGCTCCCGGCCCCCACCACGACGTAATCAGCGCTCTGGTCCATGTGTTCCTCTCGGCGGGCGCCGTGCAGCGTGGCGACCGCTAACGAGGGCCCGCGCCTGGCCCTGTCGGCGCCGCCGTCCCGGCCGGACGCGGGAGTTCCCGCCGGTCAGGCGACAGAAATGGGTGGCCCGATCGTAGAAGGGCGGGGACGGCCCTCCAAGGGGTGTCCCGGTGACCGGAACCTGACCCGCGCCTGCCCCGGCTCCCCTTTCGGCCGCCCCGGGCAGGGGCATTGGACCGGGCTTTGGGCAGGGTCTTCGGCAAATTCTGCCGACCAATCGAGCCGGCGGCGGGGAATGGTGCCGAATCTTCTGGCCGGAGCCGGCTGGTTCGCTCCTCTGCCTGCACTGGTCCTGTCGTGCCTTTCCGGCCGCTTCGGCGAGGCCTTGCCTGGCGATCGCGCGCGGGGTTAACGTTCGCTCAATCCGATAGGAAAGTTTCCTATCCAATGGAGTGCTCATGCCCCGCGCCCCGCCCCTGACCGGCGACGCGCGCCCGCAGCGCGCGTCCGCCGTCCGCTCCCACGCGGCGGACCCCGCCGCGACGACATCCCATGACCACCCCCATCACGCAAGGAACCCCGCATGAAGAAGACCCCCCGCACGAAACGCTCGCGCAGGATCGCCGCCATCACGGCGGGTGTCGGAATCGCCCCGCTCGTCGCCGTGGTCATTCCGGCGACCTCGGCCTGGGCCCACGGGTACGTGTCGGCGCCGATGAGCCGGCAGGCCCAGTGCGCGCAGCGCATCGTCCAGTGCGGCTCCATCCAGTGGGAGCCGCAGAGCGTCGAGGGCCCGAAGGGCCTGCGCAGCTGCAGCGGCGGAAACGCCCGGTTCGCCGAGCTCGACGATGACGGCAAGGGCTGGCGGGCCACGACCGTCGGCCAGACGGTGACCTTCACCTGGACGTTCACCGCCCGCCACCGCACCGCGAACTACGAGTACTACGTCGGCGGCAGGCGCGTCGCCGTGGTGGACGGCAACAACCAGCAGCCGCCGTCCACGGTCTCGCACTCGGTCGACCTCGGCGGCGTCACCGGGCGGCAGAAGGTGCTGGCGATCTGGAACATCGCCGACACGGCCAACGCGTTCTACGCCTGCGTCGACGTGAACGTCCAGTGATGGCCGACCGCAAGGCGCGGCGCGTCCGCCGGCTGCTCGGAGCCCTGGTGTCGGGTGCCGTCGTGCTCGCGGCGGGCGCGCTGCCGGCCGTCCTGCCGGCGGCGCCGGCCCTCGCCGCGGACTGCGCCGCGGCGTGGAGCTCCTCCGCCGTGTACACGGGTGGTGCCACGGTGTCCTACGGCGGGCACAACTGGTCGGCGAAATGGTGGACGCAGAACGAGACCCCGGGCCGCGCAGACGTCTGGGCCGACCAGGGGACCTGCGGCGGGTCGTCCGATCCGGGTGATCCGCCCGGCCAGAGCGGGTTCGTGGTGAGCGAGTCGCAGTTCAACCAGATGTTCCCGAGCCGCAACGCGTTCTACAGCTACAGCGGCCTCACGGCGGCCATGGCGGCCTTCCCGGCGTTCGCCAACACCGGAAGCGACACGGTGAAGAAGCAGGAGGCGGCCGCCTTCCTGGCCAACGTCGACCACGAGACCGGCGGGCTGGTCTACATCGTCGAGCAGAACACCGGGAACTACCCGCACTACTGCGACGCGAGCCGGCCCTACGGGTGCCCGGCGGGGCAGGCGGCCTACTACGGTCGCGGGCCCATCCAGCTGAGCTGGAACTTCAACTACAAGGCGGCGGGCGACGCCCTCGGCCTCGACCTGCTGAACAACCCGTGGCTGGTCGAACGGGACGCGTCGGTCTCGTGGCGGACCGGGCTCTGGTACTGGATGACCCAGAACGGCCCCGGCACGATGACCGGCCACAGTGCGATGGTCAACGGCCGCGGGTTCGGCGAGACGATCCGCAGCATCAACGGCGCACTGGAATGCGACGGCCGGAATCCGGCCCAGGTGCAGAGCCGGGTGAACGCCTACCAGCGCTTCACCCAGATCCTCGGCGTCCCTCCAGGGAGCAACCTGACCTGCTGACGGATCTGACCTGCTGACGGACCCGGCCTGCCGGTCGACCTGACCGCAGGCGGAAGCGGCCGCCCGCAGGAACGGCGTACGGCCCGTGCCCGGCCACCCCGGGCGCGGGCCGGCCGCCGTTCCCGGTTCCGGGAGGGTCCGTGAGCCGTGCGGTGAAAGAGCTGTTGACGGGTCTGGGACGGGTCCGTACGGTCGTTGAGAAAGCGCTTTCTGAACGCGCCGGAGCCGGAACGGGTCCGGGGACCGCGGCCCCCGGTACCCCGTCCGGTCGATACCTGAGGCGGTGACGATGCTTCCGCTGCATCAATGGGAGCGCTCCCATGACGATTCACCGGACGAGTCCGCCCACGCCGAGTTCCATCGCTTCTTCCAGCGGCACCACCGCGAGCTGGCGCGGCTGGCCTTCCTGCTGCTCGGCGACCGGGACGGCGCCGACGACCTGGCCGCCGATGCCATGGCGGCCGCCTGGCAGCGATGGGACCGGGTGCGCGCCGCCGACCAGCCGGTCGCCTACGTGCGCCGAATGGTCGTCAACATGGCGCGGAGCCGGATCCGCGCCCTCGTGCGGGAGCGGGACAAGGCCGTGCGGCTGGGCGCCCGGATGGACGACCGCGTTCGCGAGCCCGACGTCCCGGCGGTCGTGGACATGCGGGCCGCCTTGCGGACGCTGCCCCAGCGCAAGCGCGCGTGCGTGGTCCTGCGGTTCGCCTTCGACCTGTCCGAGAAGGACACCGCCCGCGTCCTCGGCGTCGCGGTCGGCACCGTGAAGAGCCAGACCGCCAAGGGCGTCGCCGAACTGGCCCGCAGGCTCGACGACCGGCGGCCCGCCGGCCGAGCACCGTCCCGGACGGGGCTCGCGGGACGGTGCGGCAACCTTCCGGGCGCGGGCGGCGACTAGGGGGAGAAGACCCGCCCGGGCGCCCCGCCCCGCTCCCAAGGAAGTGGTCCGTGAGCCCCAAAGCCCTCCATCTCGCCCTGGCCGCCGCCGGAGCCGCGGTCCTGGCCGTTCCCGGTGCCGCGTCCGTCGCGCCGCCGAAGGCGCACGCCGCCGCCGCCCGGCAGGTCGAGGACCTCGACCGCGGCCTGATCAGCGTCCGCTCGGGCGACGGCAACTACGTCGGCTGGCGGCTGCTCGGCACCGACCCGCCCGCCACCGCCTTCGCCCTCTACCGCGGGGGGGACCCGCGTCACCACGGTCACCGGTTCGACCAACTACTGGGACCGGGGTGCGCCGGCCGACGCCTCCTACACCGTCCGGCCGATCGTGAACGGCGCCGAGGGGACGTCCTCCGAGGCTTCGCTCCGGTTCGGCGACGGTTACCTGGACGTGCCGATCCAACCGCCCGGGTCCGGCTACAGC
This sequence comes from Spirillospora sp. NPDC049024, assembly GCF_040649235.1. Classification (NCBI taxonomy): domain Bacteria; kingdom Bacillati; phylum Actinomycetota; class Actinomycetes; order Streptosporangiales; family Thermomonosporaceae; genus Spirillospora; species Spirillospora sp. NPDC049024. The sequence continues at coordinate 276,069 of NZ_JBEZFD010000003.1, read as the reverse complement.
GCCAACGACGCCAGCGTGGCCGACCTCGACGGCGACGGCCGCCTGGAGTTCGTGCTGAAGTGGGACCCGTCCGACTCCAAGGACAACTCGCAAAGCGGCTACACCAGCAACGTCTACATCGACGCCTACCGGCTGAACGGAACCCGCCTCTGGCGGATCGATCTCGGCCGCAACATTCGCGCCGGGGCGCACTACACCCAGTTCCAGGCCTACGACTACGACGGCGACGGCCGGGCCGAGGTCGCGATGAAGACCGCGGACGGCACGGTCGACGGCACCGGCCGGACCATAGGCAACGCGTCCGCCGACCACCGCAACTCCAGCGGGTACATCCTCAGCGGCCCCGAGTACCTCACCATGTTCGACGGCCGCACGGGCGGCGCCCTGCAGACCGTCGACTACGTGCCGGCGCGCGGCAACGTCTCGTCGTGGGGCGACTCCTACGGCAACCGCGTGGACCGGTTCCTCGCGGGCACCGCCTACCTGGACGGCGCCCGGCCCAGCCTGATCATGGCGCGCGGCTACTACACCCGGACGGTGATCGCCGCGTGGGACTGGCGCGACGGCCGCTTCACCCGGCGCTGGACGTTCGACAGCAGCAGCTCCACCAACGCCGGCCGCGGGTTCGACGGCCAGGGCTCGCACAGCCTGTCGGTCGGCGACGTCGACCAGGACGGCCGGGACGAGATCGTCTACGGCGCCATGGCGGTGGACGACAACGGCAGCGGCCTGTGGACGACCCGCACCGGCCACGGCGACGCCCAACACCTCGGCGACTTCGACCCCGCCCGGCCCGGACTGGAGTACTTCAAGGTCAGCGAGTCGACGGGCCAGCCGTCCTCGCTCTACATCGATCCGCGCGACGGGCGGATCCTGTGGTCGACACCGGCCTGCTGCGACAACGGCCGGGGCGTCGCGGGGGACATCTGGTCAGGACGTCCGGGCGCCGAGTTCTGGTCGGCCGCCGTCTCGGAGCTCCGCAGCGTCACCGGGAACAACGCGGGCCGCAAGCCGTCCACGATGAACTTCCTCGTCTGGTGGGACGCCGATCCGGTGCGCGAGCTGCTGGACGGGACCCGCATCGACAAGTACGGCCCGTCGGGCGACACCCGGCTCCTCACCGCCTCGGGCGTCCACTCCAACAACGGCACGAAGTCGGTCCCGTCGCTTTCGGGCGACCTGTTCGGCGACTGGAGAGAGGAGGTCGTCTGGCCCACCACCGACAACACGCGACTCCGCGTCTACACGACTCGGGACGTCACCGACCGCAAGCTCTACACGCTCCTGCACGACACCCAGTACCGGACAGCGCTGGCCTGGCAGAACACCGCCTACAACCAGCCGCCGCACCCGGGCTTCTTCCTCGGCGACGGCATGTCCACACCACCCCAGCCGCAGATCTACGTGCGGTGACGCGGCTCCACGCACCAGAAAGGCCCCCCGCCATGAAGACCAGAACCCTGCTCCTCGGAACGCTCGCCGCGTCCGCGGGCGTCGCCGTGACCGTCGCGTCCGGCGCGTCGGGCGCCGCCGCCCGGCCCACCCCTGTGCAGCCCGATACCGCCCAGCAGCCCGGCGCCGCCGTCGCGGCCGAGTCGTCCCCGGTCGGGTACGCGGCCATGAACGGCGGGACGACCGGCGGCGCGGGCGGCGCCACGGTGACCGCGACCAGCGCGTCCCAGCTCAACACCTACGCGACCGCGAGCGCGCCCTACGTCATCCGGATCACCGGCACCATCGCGGTGTCCGGCATGCAGAAGGTGGCGTCCAACAAGACGATCATCGGTGTCGGCACGTCGGGCCGGATCACCGGCGGCGGGCTCAACGTCTCCAAGGCCCGCAACGTCATCATCCGCAATCTGACGTTCACGGGGGCGAGCGACGACGCGATCAACGTCCAGTACTCGACGAACGTGTGGATCGACCACAACGACCTGTCCGACGGGTACGACGGCCTGACCGACATCAAGCGCGCCTCGGACTACATCACGGTGTCGTGGAACCACTACCACGACCACGACAAGACCGCCCTGCTCGGCCACAGCGACGGCAACGGTGGCGAGGATCTCGGGCACCTGCGCGTCACCTACGTGCACAACTGGTTCGACGGCACCAACCAGCGCCACCCGCGCGTGCGCTTCGCCAACCCGGTGCACGTGTTCAACAACTACTACAAGGGCATCGGCAGCTACGGCGTCGCGTCCACCGAGAACGCCGGCGTCCTCGTCGAGCGCAACTACTTCGAGAACGTCGCGCGACCGACCTCACTGCAGGAGGGCTCGTCCGACCAGGGCAACATCAAGGTCTCCGACAACTACCTGGTGAACTCCGGGACGCCCGCCACCCGCAACTCGGGGTCCGTCGCGGCGATCCCGTACTCCTACACGGCCGAGTCCGGCGGCGCGGTGAAGGCGACGGTCACCGCCGGCGCCGGCGTCGGCCACGTCTGACCGTGCCGATGCGCGCATGACGGCGGGCCCGGCCACTCCCGCGGGCGGTCACTCGTAGGGGTTGCCGGGCTTGCCGACCCGCTGGAGGGACCGTCCGCGCAGCGTCTGGACGACCGTCGCCCGGCGCCCGGTCGCGGGCGGCTCCCACACCCCGTCGACCGACACCCACGCGTCGGCGGGCGGCCGCGGCAGGCCGCGCACGATCACCGGGAACGGGACGGCGTCCCCCGCACAGCACGCGACCTTCAGCCGGACGAGGCGCCAGCCGCGCTCGCCCTTCGCCGGCGGGCTCACGAAGCCCGTCAGCCGCACCGGGACCCCCGCGAACGAGGCGGGGTCGCCGGTCTGCGCCTCGTAGGCGCGTCCGATGAACTCGCCCATGCTCATCGGGGCGGGCGCCCCCGTCCTCGGCAGCGGGGCGAAGCCCTCGGCGGGCGCCGGCGGGGGAGCGGCGCGGCCGGCGCCGCGCGCGGCGGTGAACGAGCCGAGCGCGGGCGGCGCGATCACGAAGACCGCCAGCACGGGCAGGCAGAGCAGCCACGCCACCCCCGGCCCGTGCGCGTGCCCGCCGTGGTCGCCGTGGGGTTCGTGGACGTCCTGGACGTCGCCGCCCGTGTCCCGCCACTCCCGGCGCAGCCCGGCGGCGCCCAGCACGACCAGGGCGATCGCCGCGGCCACCAGCGGGTAGCGGAACCCGGGCCGCACGTAGTTGACGTACTCGCCGCTGCCCAGCGTGATCCACAGCATCGCGCCGCCGAGCAGGACCAGCAGCAGGTTCTGCGCGGACCTGCTCACGGCAGCAGCCCTCCCACCAGCGCGCTGACCCCCACCGCCAGGCAGAACACCAGCGGGACGAACCGGATCGCGAAGCTCCGGCCGAAGAACCCGGCCTGCAGGGCGATCAGCTTGAGGTCCACCATCGGCCCGACCACCAGGAACGCCAGCCGCGCGGTGGTGGAGAACTGCGACAGGCTGGCCGCCACGAACGCGTCGGCCTCCGAGCAGATGGACATCAGCACGGCCAGCACCGCCAGCAGCAGGACCGACACCACCGCGTCACCGGCCGCCGACGCGACCCAGCTTGAGGGCACCGCGGCGTTGATGGTCGCGGCCGCCGCGGCGCCCACGACCAGGAACCCTCCGGCGTGCATGACGTCGTGCCGCATGGCCTGCCGGAACGCGTCCAGGCGTCCGGCGGCGCCGTGCGCGTCCGGCCGGGACGGCACCCTGAGCCACTCGCGCCTGCCCAGCGCAAGCCACGCCCACCCGGCCAGCACCGCGACGAGCAGCGAGGCGGCGAACCGCCCCGCCACCATCTCCGGCCGGCCGGGGAAGGCGACCGCGGTGGCGACCAGCACGACCGGGTTGATCGCGGGGGCGGCGAGCAGGAACGTGAGCGCGGCGGCGGGCGCCACCCCGCGCGCCATCAGCCCGCTCGCGACCGGCACCGAGGCGCACTCGCACCCCGGCAGCACGGCTCCCATCGCGCCCGCGACCGGCACCGCCGCCCCCGGCCGGCGCGGCAGCACCCGCCGCCACACCGATGCCGGGACGAACGCCGTGATCGCGGCCGACAGCGCGACGCCGAAGACCAGGAACGGCAGCGCCTGCACGCACACCGCCACGAAGATCGTGGCCCAGGCGTCCAGGGCTCGCGCGTCGATCCGCGGCGCCGCCCACGTCCGGCCCAGGACGAGGACCGCGGCAAGGGCTCCGAACGCCCACGCCGCCCGTGCTCCGGGCGCCGTGCCCGGTCCGCGTCCCCAGTCCGCCGGTGGAAGGAACTCCTCCTCGGCCGCCCGCAGGCCGGTGCGTTCGGTCATGCGGGCCATGGTTCCAGATGTCGCGCTTGCGACGCCTGGGGTCTGCCTACGGCCACATGACCGAGTTCACGATGTACGGCCGAGTTCGGCTAGCGCATCGCGTGGGTCGCGCGGCCTCCGGCCCGTTCGCCCATCTCGCCGCGCTGCTCCGGAACCTCGGCGATCGCTTCCTGCATCTCCTCCAGGCGCATGGCGACGCCGATGGCGAAGAAGGTCGGAGCCCACTCGCCGACGAAGATGCCCCAGCGGTCGGCGCGTTCCATGCCCCTTTCCTCAAGCCGGCTGGACAGCGCCCACGACGCGATAGCCAGGCCGACCGACCCGAGTCCGGCCGAGTACATGTGGTGCGACCTGATGCCCCGCTTGTGCAGTGTCTTGATCATTTTCCCCCCTTGGTCGGTCGGGCCGTACCCGGGCGTTCACCGGCACAAGCGCACATGGACCGGTTTTTGCCCACTCCGGACGTGCGGGTGTCCGGCCGCCGGGGAAGGGCGGCCGGACCGGGGGACCGCGGCGAGTACCCGGCCGTCCGCCGGGTACCGCGAGGTGCGTCGGCCGACGAGCGGCACCACCCGAGAGGACCCGTATGGAGACGACTGCCGGACCGTTCCTGGCGATCTACCTGAACGACCACCTCGCGGGCGCGGCGGCGGGCGTGGGGAGGTCGCGCGCGCTCGCCCAGGCGCACCAGGGCAGGCCCGACGAGGAGCGGTTGCAGGGGCTGGCCGACGACATCGCGGCCGACCGGGGAGCGCTGCTGGCCATCATGGGGTCGCTCGGCATCCCCGTCCGCCACTACAAGAGCATCGCGCTGTCCGTGGCCGAGAAGGCGGGACGGCTCAAGTTCAACGGCCGCCTGAAGGAGCGCTCCCCGCTGACCGACCTGGTGGAGTACGAGTTCCTGCGCCTGGCCGTCGAGGGCAAGGCCGCCGGATGGCGCACGCTGCGCACCCTCGCCGACCGGACGCCGGACCTGGACGCGGACGAGCTGGAGAAGCTGCACGAGCGGGCCGAGGCGCAGATCGACCTCCTCGAAGAACTCCGCAGGAGCGCCGCGGCCGAGGTCTTCACCGGGTGAGCGGCGCGGCCGCCCCCTCCGCGAGGGCGCGGGCGCGCTCCGGGGCGAGCCGCCCGTCCGCGACGACCACGGTGATCGCGCGCTCCAGCCGTTCCGGGACGGTGAGGGGCTCGTCCCACGCCGGTGCGGGCCCGACGCCCGGGTACTCGGCGACCCGGACGAACCACGGATCGAGCCCGGTGGTCTGGACGAACACCAGGCTCCACGCGTCGGAGGTCAGCGCGAGCCACGGGGTGACGCTGCCGTGCACGGCCTCCTCACCGGACGCCTCGCCGGTGAAGACGGCGAGACCGGCGGAGTCCTTGGGGGCGCGCCAGAAGAAGCCGCCGTACCCGGCGCCGGCCCGGCCCTTGCACGCCGAGCTCTGCAGGACGAGGGGCCGCCCGGTCCGGCCGGTCAGCGTGAACGCGAAGTCCAGCGCCCATGCGCCGGGCACGGCCCGCGCCACCAGGGTCCGCTCCTCGGCGGCGAGGACGGTCCCGTCCGGCCCCGTCCAGGCGAGCTCTTCCGCGTAGCCGCCGTCGACGGGACGGAGCGAGCGGCGCCGCTGCCTCCCGTGGTCGGCGAGCATCCTCGGCCCTTCGCCGCGGACGTAGGTGGATCCGCCCCAGAAGTTGACGCCGTCGACGTCGGAGATCGCGACGCTCACACCGAGGTGGTGGACGTGGTCCTCCGGGCGGCTCTCGGTGACGACCGTCCCGCCGAGGGTCCGCACCGGGTGCAGGTGGGGCCTCGGGGCGTCGGTGGCCTGGAGGTCGCCGCGCTGGACGTATTCGGCCACCTCCCGCCCGTCCACTCGCAGCGAGGTCTGCGGCCACGGCGCCCGCACGGACCCCAGGCTGCCGGGAAAGCCCAGCTCGGAGAGGGTCTTCAGGTCCTCGGCGGCGCGCACGGCCAGATCCGCGATACCCGGCAGGACCAGCCTTGACGGCTCGGCCCGGACGAACCGCGCCTCGATCGGACGCGGGTCGGGCGCGAGCCGGATCGCGTCGAGCAGCCGGGTGAAGCCTCCCGTGCGGGCGAGCGGCACGAGGAGCTTCGCGCCGTCCCGCACGTGCGCGACGAGGTTGTCGAGCAGGTCCGCCCGGCCGTGGCCGGTGACGACCCCGTCCGCCTCGATCTCGTCGACCGTGTAGAAGAGGCGCGCGGACCGGTCCCGGCCGTGCAGGTGCAGGTAGGGCTCGGTGCGCCGGTCGGAGCAGAGGGAGACGGTGATCGCGATGACCGTCCCGTCCGCGAGCCGGACCCGCGCGCTGGAGGTGTCGTCGGACTCGATGGCGTTGGCCCGGTACAGCTCCAGCTCGACGTCGCTGATCGACTCCGCCGTGTCGGCCCCGGCCACGGCCAGGGCGGTCGCGACCGCGTGGGCGAAGGGGTTGGTGAGGGCGCCGTCCATGACGTCGGCGCCGTCCAGCCTGCGGCGGCCCGCCCAGGCCGAGCGGGTGTAGTAGCCGAACGGCCGGCTCCACGCCCCGGCCACCCCGATGCCGCGCAACGGTCCGCCGACCGGCTCCCGGGCGGCCTGGATCGCGTCCGAGCCGAGCGACTGGAAGCCGACCTGGCACGCCAGCCCCGTCCGGGCCACCGCAGCGGAGATCCTTTCGAACTCCTCGACCGACGGCGCGGGCGGCTTCTCCAGGAGCACGTGCGCGCCCGCGTCGAGGGCGGCCACGGCCAGCGGGGCATGGGTGTGGATCGGGGTGGCGATCACCGCGATCTCCGCCCCGGTCTCGCGGATCAGCGCGGGCAGGTCCGCCGACACGGGCACGCCGAGCCCGGACGGCGGCCGCACGTCGCAGACGCCGGCCAGCTCGACCCGGCCCGCCGCGCCGAGCCGGGCGACGTTGTCCAGATGGTGGCGCCCGTACCCGTGGACCCCGGCCACGACGACCCGGACCGGCCTCACCGGGCCCACCTCGTCGGCGCGCCCGTCGCGCGCAGTTCCGCACCGGTGATCTCCACGGGGGACGGGGCGGCGAGCAGCCCGAGGTCCGCCAGCGAGGCGTCCTCGACCAGTTCCACCATCGGGGGATGGTGCAGGGCGAGGGCGAGCTGCCCGGACAGCTCGGTGAGCAGGTGCGGGTAGACGGGCACGTCGAAGACGCGGGCGAGGTCCGCGATGCGCAGGAACGGGGTGATGCCGCCGACCCGCACCACGTTCGGCTGGACGACGTCGCAGGCCCCCGCGGTCAGCAGGTCGCGGAAGCCGTGCACGGTGGCGACGTTCTCCCCGACCGCGATCGGCGTGCCGATGCCGCGGCGCAGTTCCGCGTGGGCGGCGATGTCGTCGGCGGGCAGCGGCTCCTCGATCCAGAACAGGTCGAAGCGCTCAAGCGCCCGCAGTGCGGTCCGTGCCCGGTGCAGGTCCCACCGCTGGTTGGCGTCGATCATCAGCGCCGTGTCCGGGCCGACGGCTTCGCGGACGGCGGCCACCCGCGCGACGTCCTCGGCGAGCGAGGGACGGCCCACCTTGACCTTGACGGCGGGGTATCCCTCGGCGGCCCACCGCGCGGCCTGGGCGGTCAGTTCCTGCAGCGTGTAGTGGAGGTTGACGCCGCTCCCGTAGACGGGGACGCGGTCCCGCCGCGCCCCGAGGACCTCGACCAGCGGACGCTCGCCGCACTCCAGGTCCCACAGCGCCAGGTCCACACCGGCCATCGCGAGCGGGACGATCCCGGTGCGTCCCGCCTCACCGAGGTGGGCCGACAGGCGGTCCCAGACGAGCCCGGGGTGCGCCGGAAGCCCGATCACCGCGTCCCGGACGTCGTGCTCCAGCAGCGCCTTGACCGCGTGCGCTCCGATCTGCGGGGTCCAGGAGACGCCGGTCCCCGAGCGTCCGTCGTCCAGGGTGAGCGTGACGACCAGGACGTGGTTGCAGGGCACGTCCGCGCCCCACGGCCGGGCCAGCGGCACCGACCGCGGCGCGACCGACAGATCCTTGATCATTGGAGGGTCCGTTCCATGGGCGAGCGTCCCTTCAGGAGAGCTCGGTGCGCCAGCTGCGCTCGGGGGTCCAGCCCAGCAGCCGTTCGGCCTTGGCGGAGGAGAAGGCGGGGGAGGCGCCGGTGAGGGACTCGGCCCGCTCCCCGGCCTGCGGGACGAAGCGGGGGAGCAGCTCGGCCAGCGGCTCGCGGGCCAGCGCGTCGGCCGCGCCCGCGAAGAACACCTCGCCGTTGCGCTCCAGCCGGGGCAGCCCGGCGAGCAGGGCGTCGACGAACGCGCCGGCGTCGCGGGCGTCGATGTAGTTGAACAGCGAGGCGCCGCCGATCTCGGGCCGGTCGAGCCGCTCGCGGATGGTGTGGCCCGACTGGGTGGGGGCGCCCTCCCACTCCTCGGGCGCGACCACGAAGCAGGGCCGGAACGCGGCCATCCGCGTGCCCTCCGCCGAGCGGGCGAACGTCTGCACGGTCTGCTCGGCGACCAGCTTCGACAGGCTGTAGACGTTCCAGGGCCGGGTCGGGTGCTCCTCGTCCAGCGGCAGGTAGTCGGGCGCCCAGCCGCCGGGCGCGCCGTAGCCCATCACCGTCGGGCTGCTGGCGACGACCAGCCGCTCCACGCCGAGCGCGACCGAGGCCGCGCAGACGTTGAAGGCGAGCTGGGTGTTGACGCGGAACGTCGTGGCGTCCGTCCGGCCGAAGGGGACGGCGATGGCGGCGAGGTGGACGACCGCGTCCGGCCGGAACCGGGTGACGGCGGAATGGGCCTCGCCGAGGTCGGTGAGGTCGGCCGGTAGGGTGGCGGCGGCGTCCCGGGGGGTGCCGGGGGCGGTGTCGACGCCGATCACCTCGTGCCCGGCGGCCGCCAGCACGGCCACGACGCTTCGGCCCAGCCGGCCCGCGCTTCCGGTGACGAGCACTCTGCTCACCGCGGCGACTCCTTCGATCTCCCTGCAAACAGTTGCAGTAACGATCGCTCCATCCTTGGCGGTACGTCAAGTATCAGCTTTTGACCAGGAGAAACACTCCGTGGGCTCTGCTGTGACGTGCAAACGGTTGCGTTAGGATGGGCGCCATGGCAGTGACGATCCGGGATGTGGCGCACGCCTCCGGCGTGCATGTGTCGACGGTGTCGCGGACCTTCTCCGCGCCCCACATGGTCAACGCCGAGACGCGGACCCGGGTCCTCGCGGTGGCCGAGCGGCTCGGCTACCGGCCGAACCGCGCGGCCCGCTCGCTCACCACGGGCCGGACCAACAACCTCGGGCTGATCGTGGCCGACCTCGCCAACCCGTTCTTCCCCCCGCTGATCAAGGCCGCCCAGGCCGCCGCCCGCGGCCAGGACTACCACCTGTTCGTCGCCGACACCGACGAGGACCCCGCGGAGGAGCAGGACCTCGTCCAGGCGTTCTCCAAGCAGGTGGACGGCATCGTGCTGTGCAGCCCGCGCTCGTCCAACAAGGCCCTGGAGAAGCTGGCCGAGACGATCCCGTTCGTCCTGGTCAACCGGCGTATGCGCGGGGTGCCGACCGTCGTCATGGACGTCGCCCAGGGCGCCCGCGCCGCGATGGAGCACCTCGCCGCGCTCGGCCACCGGCGCGTCGCCCTCGTCTCGGGGCCGGCCGGCTCCTGGACGAGCGGCGAGATCCGCCGTGCCGTGGCCGACGTGCCCGGCCTCGACACGCTCGTCATCGGCCCCAACGCGCCCACCGAGAAGGGCGGCATCGCGGTCGCCGAACGGGTGGCCGAGGCGGGGGTCACCGGGGTCCTGGCCTACAACGACCTCGTCGCGATCGGCCTCATCGAGGCGCTGGAGGAGCGGGGCGTCAGCGTGCCCGGCGACGTCAGCGTGATCGGCGTCGACGACAGCGTCACCGGGCGGCTGCACCGGCCGAAGCTCACGACGGTCGCGATGCCGACCGCCGACGCCGGCCGCATGGCCGTCGACCTGCTCATCAAGTCGATGAGCGCCGCCACCGTCCTGGAGACGCACCTGGTCGTCCGCGAGTCCACCGCCCCTCCGAAAGGATCCCCATGAGGCTTCACGACGGCGCTCCCGGCGCTACTCCAGAAAACGACGCCACCCCCGAATCCGGCGCCGGGCTCGACTTCGGTGTCACGCCGGAAGGGGAGCGGGTCGAGCGGCACGTGCTCGACAACGGGCGGCTGCGCGCCTCCGTCCTCACCTACGGCGCGATCCTCCAGCGGCTTGAGATCGCCGACGGCGCCGACGTCGTCCTGGGGCTCCCCACGCTGGAGGACTACCTGCACCGCAGCCGGTACTTCGGCGCGGTCGTCGGCCGGTACGCCAACCGCATCGCCGGGGGCAGGTTCACGCTCGACGGCAGGGAGCACCGCCTCGCCGTCAACGACGGCGCGCACAGCCTGCACGGCGGCGTCCGCGGCTTCGACAAGCGGGTGTGGCGCGCGGAGTCGGCGGGCCCGGCGGAGCTGCTGCTGAGCCTGGTGAGCCCGGACGGCGAGGAGGGCTACCCCGGAGAGCTGCACGCCCAGGTCCGGTACGTCCTGGACGGCGACGCGCTGCGGCTGGAGTACCGGGCCACGACCGACGCCCCCACGCTGGTCAACCTGACCAACCACTCCTACTTCGACCTGTCCGGCACGCGGGACGTGCGCCGCCAGGTGGTGACGATCGAGGCCGACCGGTACCTGCCGGTGGACGAGGGGAAGATCCCCACTGGCGAGCCCGCCCCGGTGGCCGGGACGCCGTTCGACTTCACCGTCCCCACCCGGGTGGGCGCGCGGCTCGGCGGCCGCTACGACCACTGCTTCGTGCTCCGGGGCGGGGCGGCGGTCGCCGATCCGGCCACCGGGCGCACGATGGAGGTCACCACCACCGAACCGGGCGTCCAGTTCTACACCGGCCACATGCTGGACGGCGTCGCCACGCCCTACGGCCCGTTCGCCGGGCTGTGCCTGGAGACCCAGCGCTTTCCGGACGCGCCGAACCGGCCCGCGTTCCCGTCCGTGGTCCTGCGGCCCGGCCAGGAGCACGTTTCGGTCACCACCTACCGCTTCGGTCAGGCCTGAACTGCAAGCGGTTGTAGTAACAGCTCGCAACCCGCAACAATCTGGCGCTCGCGCTGCGTGCTGGATCTCCGCATGACCTGGGAAGATCCGAGACGACCTTGGAGCCGATCGTGAGCCAGCTCACTGCAAAGGGTTGACGGGATCGACGGCGGAGCTATAAGAAAGCGCTATCTCAATTCGCCCGACTGACCGAGGGGCCAGTGATGACGCTGAGATCCGCGGGGTCCGGCACGGCGGCGACGCCGCAGCCGCCGGTCGTGCCGCCCGCCGGGGCGGGCGCGCCGCGGTGGAGGCGCGGGCGCCGGCGGCGTGCGGGCTCCCGCGCACGCTCGCAGGCGTGGGCGGCCCACCTGTTCCTGGCGCCGTGGTTCATCGGCCTGTTCGCCGTCACGCTCGGCCCGATGATCGCCTCGCTGTACCTGTCGTTCACCGACTACAGCCTGCTGAGCGAGGCGCACTGGGTCGGCCTGAAGAACTACGACACGATGTTCACGGCCGACGACCGGTTCATGAACTCCCTCAAGGTCACGACGACCTACGTCGTCGTCTCCGTCCCGCTGCAGCTCGCGTTCGCCCTCGGGCTGGCGATGGCGCTGGACCGGGGGCTGCGCGGGCTGTCGTTCTACCGGTCGGTCTTCTACCTGCCCTCCCTGCTCGGCGGCAGCGTGGCGATCTCGATCCTGTGGCGGAAGATCTTCGGGACGGACGGGATCGTCAACACGTTCCTCGGCTGGTTCGGCTACCACGGCCAGGGCTGGGTCACGAGCCCCGACACCGCGCTCTGGACGCTGATCGTCCTGCACGTCTGGACGTTCGGCGCCCCCATGGTGATCTTCCTGGCCGGGCTGCGGCAGATCCCGCAGAGCCTGTACGAGGCGGCCCGGGTGGACGGCGCCGGCCGGATCCGGCAGTTCCGCTCGATCACGCTGCCGCTGCTCACACCGATCATCTTCTTCAACGCCGTGCTGGAAGTGATCAAGTCGTTCCAGTCGTTCACGCAGTCGTTCGTCGTCAGCGGCGGCAACGGCGGGCCGGTCGACTCGACCCTCTTCTACACGCTCTACCTCTACATCAAGGGCTTCAAGAACTACGAGATGGGCTACGCGGCCGCCATGGCGTGGGTGCTCCTGCTCATCATCGCGGCCCTGACCGCCGTCAACTTCCTCATGTCTCGATTCTGGGTCTTCTATGGCGACGACAGGTAAGCGCATGGCGAAAGGCGACCGCGCGAAAGGCGACCGCGCGAAGGGCGGCCCGGCGACGGGCAAGCGCGCGCCGCTGCTGTTCCGGCCCGTTTCGCGGCTGACCAGGCACCTGCTGCTGATCGCGTTCGGGCTGTTCATGCTCTACCCGCTGCTCTGGATGATCTCCAGCTCGGTCAAGCCCGAGGAGCTGATCTTCCGGGAGCCCGGCCTGGTGCCGTCCGAGGCGACCGGCGAGAACTACTCCGAGGGGTGGGTCGCCCTCAAGCACTCCTTCGGCTACTACCTCTGGAACTCCGCGGTCATCACGTCCCTCGCGGTGGTCGGGAACCTGCTGGCCTGCTCGATGGCGGCCTACGCGTTCGCCCGGCTGGAGTTCCCGCTCAAGCGGGTCTGGTTCGCGGTCATGCTGGGCTCGATCATGCTGCCGCACCATGTGACGGTCGTGCCGCAGTACATCATGTTCAACAAGATCGACTGGATCAACACGATCTGGCCGATCGTGGTGCCGAAGTTCCTCGCCACCGACGCGTTCTTCATCTTCCTGATGGTGCAGTTCATCCGCACCCTCCCCCGGGAGCTGGACGAGGCCGCGGCGATCGACGGCGCGGGCTACTGGCGCACGTTCCTGCAGGTGGTGATGCCGCTGTGCGTCCCGGCGCTGGCCACCACGGCGATCTTCACCTTCATCTGGACGTGGAACGACTTCTTCACCCAGAACCTCTACCTCACCAACTCCGACAAGCTCACCGCCCCGGTCGCGCTGCGCCAGTTCATGGACTCCAGCGGCGACTCCTCCTGGGGGCCGATGTTCGCGATGTCGATCATCTCGCTCGGCCCCATCTTCGGCTTCTTCCTGGCCGGCCAGAAATACCTCGTCCGAGGAATGGCGACGACCGGCCTCAAATAGGCCCCGCTCCCGCACGGGCTCCCGCCCTCCCGAACCGGCCCCCCGTCCCTCCCCACCCCCGTCCCCGGAGGTACACGACTGATGAAGCGCATCCTGGCGGCCACCGCCCTCACCCTGCTCGCGGTGTCGGCCACCGCGTGCGGCAGCGGTGACGGCGATTCCGGCGGCAAGAACAAAATCGTCTTCTCCTACTGGGGCAGCGACTCCCGGCAGAAGCTGACCGAGGCGGCCATTGCCAGGTTCGAGGCGAAGAACCCGGGGATCGACGTCGAGGGCGACTTCTCGGACTGGGACAGCTACTACGAGAAGCTCGCCACCAAGACCGCCGCCGGGGACGCCCCGGACGTCATGTCGATCGAGATCCGCGGCCTGGGGGAGTACGCGGGCCGCGGCACCCTCGCCGACCTGACCGGGAAGGTGAACACCGCCGACCTCGACCAGAGCGTCCTCAAGGCGGGCCAGGTCGACGGCAAGCAGTACGCCGTCCCCACCGGGGTCAACGCCTTCCCGATGATCGTCAACAAGGCGGCCCTGGAGAAGTACGGCCAGAAGATGCCGGACGACAAGACCTGGACCTGGGACGAGTACATCGCGACGTCCCAGGAGATCACCGACAAGAGCGGCGGCAAGGTCTGGGGCACCGAGTACAACGAGAACCCGGCGTTCCTGCAGATCTTCGCCGCGCAGCGCGGCGAGCAGTTCTACGGCGACGGCAAGGTGGCGCTGTCGGAGCAGACCATCAAGGACTGGTGGGCCCTGCTCAAGAAGATCATCGACACGAAGGCGGGTCCGGGCGCCGCCAAGATGCTGGAGACCGGCACCAAGGTCGACCAGGCGCTGCTCGCCACCAACACCAGTGTGTTCGGCAGCTGGTGGAGCAACCAGCTCGACGCGCTGACCAAGGGCTCCGGGCAGGAGCTCGACCTGCTGCGCATGCCGAAGGCGCCGGGCGCCTCCGCCTCGGGCATGTTCCTCCAGCCGGCGATGTACTACACGATCTCGTCCCGGACCGAGAAGTCCGAGAACGCCCGCAAGTTCGTCGACTTCCTGGTCAACGACCCGGACGCCGGCGCGATCCTGCTCAGCGACCGGGGCCTGCCCACCAACGCCAAGGTCATCGCGGCGATCAAGGGCAAGCTCACCCCGGCGGACCAGAAGGTGCTGGCCTTCATGGAATCGATCAAGAGCGACCTCAGCCCGGTGGTCGTCCCGCCGAAGGGCGCGATGGAGATGGAGGACATCCTCAAGCGCGCCACCGACTCGGTGCTGTTCGGCAAGGCGCAGCCGGACGCGGCGGCCAAGACCTTCCTCACCGAGGCCGACAACGCGCTGTCCTGACGTCCGACCCGTGACGAGCCGTGCGGCCCGAGGACGGGCCGCACGGCGCCACCCCCCGGCTCCATTCCCTCTCTGGAGTTCCCCGCATGCGATACGCCTTCGTCGGGCTCGGCCACCGGGCGCAGATGTACGTCGACGCGCTGCTCGGCGAGTGGAGCGACACCGGTGAGATCACCGCGCTCTGCGACCCCAACCGGACGCGCCTGCGCTACCACCTCGACCGGATCGGCCGCGAGGTGCCGTGCTTCGCCCCCGAGGAGTTCGGCGCGATGCTCGACCTCGCCGACGCCGTCGTGGTCGCGACCGTCGACGCCGCCCACGCCCGCTACGTGGTCGCGGCCCTCGACGCCGGCAAGGACGTCGTCGTGGAGAAGCCGCTGTGCACCACCGCCGAGGACTGCGCCGCGATCGCCGAGGCGGCCGAGCGCGCTCCGGGCAGGCTCGTCGTCACCTTCAACTACCGGTACGCGCCGCGCAACAGCGCCGTCCGCCGGCTCATCGCGGACGGCGCGATCGGCGAGGTCACCTCGGTGCACTTCGACTGGGCGCTCGACACCGTCCACGGCGCCGACTACTTCCGCCGCTGGCACCGCGACAAGGCGAACTCGGGCGGGCTGCTGGTGCACAAGTCCACCCACCACTTCGACCTGGTCAACTGGTGGATCGCCGACGCCGCCGCCTCCGTCTACGCGCAGACGTCCCTGCGCTTCTACGGCGCCGCGAACGCCCGCGCCCGCGGCCTCGCCGACCGGCCCGCCCGGGCCCGCGGCGCGGCGCGGCTCGGCACCGACCCGTTCCTGCTGGACCTGTCCGCCGACCCGCGGCTCAAGCGCCTCTACCTCGACGCCGAGCACGAGGACGGCTACCTGCGCGACCAGGACGTCTTTGGCGAGGGCGTGACGATCGACGACAACATGGCGGTCCTCGTCCGCTACGAGGGCGGCGCGCTGCTCACCTACTCCCTCAACGCGCACGCGCCCGCCGAGGGCTACCGCGCGGTCGTCAACGGCACCGCCGGACGCCTGGAGTTGGACGTCGTCGAGCGCGCCTGGACGCCGCCGCACGCGGCGATCGACCCGACCGCGTCCGGCAAGGAGCACGCCGCGGGCGCGTCCGAGCGGCTCGTGCTGCACCGGCACTGGCGGGAGCCGGAGGAGATCGCGATCGAGAAGGGCGCGGGCGCGCACGGCGGCGGCGACGCCCTGCTGCTGGACGACGTGTTCCGCGGGCCGTCGCGTGACCCGCTCGCCCGCCAGGCCGGATACCGCGCGGGCGTCGCGAGCGTGATGATCGGCGTGTCCGCCGACGAGTCCGCGACGACCGGCGCCCCCGTCGCACTCACGGCGGGCGGCACCCGCCGGGCCGACTGATGCGCCCCCGCCCACCAGCCCCCCCGCCCCAAGCAGACTCCGCCGGTCCAGCGGGGTTCGCGGGCCTGGCGGAGGTCGCCTCACGGCAGCGCGGGCTGTTCCCGGTGCCGGGGTCCGGCCTGCGCGAACGGCTCAGGGACGTGCTGGGCGTCCTCGACCTGCGCGCCCGTGACGTCCGGGTCGAGCGGCGCTGGACACGCGACGGGCTGGACGGGGAGGAGCTCTCCTGGACGGTCGGCTTCGGGCCACGCACCCGCGCCTACCTGCTGCGTCCGCACGGCGTCGCCGGCCCGCTGCCCGGAGTCCTCGCGATGCACTGCCACGCGGGCATGAAGTGGGCGGGCAAGGACAAGATCGCGGACGGTCCGGAGCCGCCGGCGCCGGAGGTCGCCCGTCTGCGCGACCGGCTCTACGACGGCCGCGCCTACGCGGGGGAGCTGGCCCGCCGGGGCTTCGCCGTGCTCGCCCACGACGTCTTCGCCTGGGGCAGCCGCCGGTTCCCGCCGGCCGACCTGCCGCCGGTGGAGGGCATGGGACCGGACGCGAGCGAGCCCGACCGCTACGACCGCGCCGCCCGCGGCCACGAGCACGTCCTGGCGAAGGCCTGCACCCTGATGGGCACCTCGTTCACCGGCGTCCTCGCCTCCGAGGACCTGGCGGCCGCCGCGTACCTGCGCTCCCGCCCCGACATCGCCCGCTTTTCGAACATCGGCCCTGCCTCGGCCGCCGTCTCCGGCTCGGCCACCGCCTCCGATCCGGACGCCGGCTCTGTGGCCGCGATCGGGCTTTCGGGCGGTGGGGTGCGCGCCGCCGTCCTGGGCGCGCTCGATCCCGGTGTCGGCGCGGTGGCCGTGGCCGCGGCCGTGTCCTCTTTCCGCGACCTCCGCGAGGAACACGTGGCGGCCCACTCCTGGATGATGTTCCCGCCGGGCCTGACCCGGCTGGCGGACTGGCCGGGCGTGGTGGCTTCGCGCGCCCCGGCTCCGCTGATGGTCCTCTACGCCGCCGCGGACCCGCTCTTCCCCGCCCGGGGCATGCGCCGGGCGCACAGGCAGATCACCGACGCCTACCGGGACGCGCCCGCCCGCTACACGGGTGCCTTCTTCGACGCACCGCACCGCTTCGACCGCGCCATGCAGGACGCGGCCTTCGACTGGCTCGCCGGCGCGGTCGCAGGCGAAGCGTTCCCGTAGACGCCGCCCACAGTGCTCCCACCACCCGCCGTGCCAGCGACCCCCTCTGGCACAAACCACCCGATTGGAGAACGACGATGCAGCTGAGACCCCTCATCGCGTGCGGCGGCCTGCTGGCCGGCGCGCTCGTCGCGCTGCCCGGCGCCGCCGCGCACGCCGCCACCGTCCGCTACGAGGCCGAGACCTCGCCGGCGGTGTGCACCGGCACCATCGACTCCGACCACGGCGGCTACTCCGGCAGCGGGTTCTGCAACGGCACGAACCGGGCCGGCGCCTACGCGCAGTTAACGGTGAACGCGTCGGCGGCCGGCAGCGCGACGCTGCGGGTCCGCTTCGCCAACGGCACCTCCGGCGCCCGGCCCGCGGACGTCGCCGTGAACGGCTCCGCCGTCCCGTCGGTGTCGTTCGAGAGCACGGGCTCGTGGGACGCCTGGGCCACGAAGACGATCACGGTGACGCTGAACGCGGGCGCCAACACCGTCCGGTTCACCCCCACCGGCGCCGAGGGCCTGCCCAACATCGACTACGTCGACGCCGAGACCGGCGATACCCCGCCCCCCACCGGCGGCGACACGCTGTACGTGGCCCCGAACGGCAGCGACGGCGCGTCCGGGACCCAGGCGGACCCGACGACGCTCACCTCGGCGATCGGGCGCATCACCCCAGGCGGGACGATCTACCTGCGCGGCGGGACCTACCGCTACTCGCAGACGGTCACCATCCCGCAGGGCCGCAACGGCTCCCAGGGCGACCGCACGGAGCTGTTCGCCTATCCCGGTGAGACGCCGGTCCTGAACTTCGCCGCCATGAGCGAGGACCCCGCCAACCGCGGCCTCGCCGTGAACGGGTCGTACTGGCACGTCCGCGGCGTCGTCGTCGAGCACGCGGGCGACAACGGGATCTTCGTGGGCGGCAGCGGCAACGTCATCGAGCGCACGGTGACCCGCTTCAACCGCGACTCCGGGCTCCAGATCTCGCGGATCGCCTCCGACACCCCGCGCGACCAGTGGCCGTCCGGCAACCTCGTGCTGAGTTCGGAGTCGCACGACAACGCCGACTCCGACGGGGAGGACGCCGACGGCTTCGCCGCGAAGCTCACCGTCGGCTCCGGCAACGTCTTCCGCTACGACGTCTCCCACAACAACATCGACGACGGCTGGGACCTCTACACCAAGAGCGAGACCGGCGCCATCGGCCCGGTGACCATCGAGGACTCCCTCTCCTACGGCAACGGCACGCTCTCCAACGGCGGCCAGGCCGGGAACGGCGACCGCAACGGCTACAAGCTCGGCGGCGAGGACATCGCGGTCAAGCACGTCGTCCGGCGCAACATCGCCTACCGCAACGGCCACCACGGATTCACCTACAACCGGAACCCCGGCCCGATGACGGTGTCGGACAACGCGAGCATCGACAACGCCGAGCGCAACTTCTCGTTCGACGCGGGCAACTCGGTGTTCCGGAACGACACCTCGTGCCGGTTCGGCGTCGACGGATCGAACGACAAGGTCGTCGGCGACGCCGACGGCTCCAACCAGTTCTGGACCGGCGCGAACGGCTCCCGGTGCTCCTCCTACGCCGGCGCCCTCGGCTGGTCCTTCGCCTCGGACGGCCGCCTCCTCGTGACTTTCGGAGGCAGGGCCCTCAAGTCCTGACGGCTCCCTGATCCCGGCCTTCCCCCAGCCCGGCGCCGGGGAAGGCCGGGGTCGTCGCGCGCCACCCGGTGTCATCGTCGCGCGGGGCCGGGGTCGTCGTGGCGGGCGCGGCGGGTGTCGACGTTGGCGGTCAGGGTGCCGAGCACGCCGGGCAGGTCCGCCACGGTCTGCTCGGGCAGGCCGGCCACCGTCTCCTCCGCCAGGTCGCACCACAGCTCCTTGACCCGCTCGGCCAGGGCCGCCCCGGAGTCGGTGAGCTCCACGATGCTGGCGCGCCTGTCGGACGGCGCGGGCCTGCGGCGGATGTGGCCGGACGCCTCCAGCTTGCGGGCCATGAGCGTGACGCTGGGCGGCTCGCAGCCGAGGGCCTCGCTGAGCTGGGCCTGGATCCGCGGGCCGGTCCGGGCGAGTTCGAGCAGCAGCGTCTCCTGGCCGGGATGCAGGCCGAGCGGGGTGAGCAGCGCCGCGGCCCGGGCCCGGTGGCGCAGGCTCAGCATGCGGATGGCCTGGTTGATCGCGTCGGCGCGGTCGAAGTCCACGGCCCCTCCTTGACGAGATAGTTATGCGCATAACATTATGCGGATAACTAATTCTAGCGCGACGTCGAGGAGCCGACATGTCCGTGAAGGTCGCCGTCATCTACTACAGCTCGACGGGCGCCGTGCACGCGCTCGCCCAGGCCGTCGCCGAAGGCGCCGCCTCGGCCGGGGCCGAGGTGAGGCTGCGGCGGGTCGCCGAGCTGGCGCCGGAGAGCACGATCGACGAGAACCCGCAGTGGCGGCGGCACAGGGACGCCACCGCCTCGATCGCCGAGGCCGCGGTCGAGGACCTGGCCTGGGCCGACGCGTACGCGTTCGGCACGCCGACCCGCTTCGGCGCGCCCGCCGCGCAGCTCAAGCAGTTCATCGACCAGACGGCCGGACTCTGGCGGGAGGGCGTGCTCGCCGACAAGCCGGTGACGGCCTTCACCTCGGCGTACAACCGGCACGGCGGCAACGAGGCCACGCTCATCTCGCTGGCGAACGTCTTCTACCACTGGGGCGCGCTGATCGTCCCGCCCGGCTACACCGACCCGGCCGTCTACGCCGCCGGAGGCAACCCCTACGGCGCCTCGTCCGTGACCGGCCCGTCCGGCGACGGCCCCGACACGGCGGTCCTCGACGCGGCCCGCTACCAGGGCCGCCGCCTGGCCGAGACCGCCCTCCGCCTACTCGCGGGCAGCCGTGAGCGGGTGGGTCACCCGTGAATCGCTCCCTGGCGGTGCGGGCGCGTACCGGCAGGCCCGATCGCCGCACCGGCTGTACCCACTCGTCCCTAGGAGGCGCTCGTGTCGTCCGAACCGATTGAGAAGACCCTGGTCCCCGACCCCGGGGAGGTGAGGACCGGCCCCGCCTGGATGGTGCTGGGGCTGGTCTGCGCCTGCCAGTTCATGGTGATTCTGGACGCGTCCATCGTCAACGTCGCCCTGCCCTCGATCGACCGCGACCTCGGCTTCTCGGCCGCGGGCCTCGCCTGGGTGGTGAACGGGTACCTGCTCACCTTCGCCGGCCTGATGCTGCTGGGCGGACGCGCCGCCGACCTGTTCGGCCACCGCCGGACGCTGGCCGCCGGGATGTTCCTGTTCTCCGCCTCCAGCCTGGTCGGCGGGCTGGCGCACGCGCCGCAACTCCTGGTGGCGGCGCGCGTCGTCCAGGGCGTGGGGGCCGCCATGCTGGCCCCGGCGACGCTCGCCGTGATCAGCACCGGCTTCCCCGGGGAGCGTGCGCGCGCGAAGGCGTTCGGCGCGTGGTCCGCCGCCGGCGGCGTGGGCGGGATGGCGGGCGCGGTCGCGGGCGGGGCCCTCACGACGGGCCTGTCCTGGCGCTGGGTCTTCCTGATCAACGTGCCGATCGGCGCGGTGCTGATCGTGGTGGCCATGACGGCGCTGACCGGCGCCCGAGCCGGCCGGCGGGAGCCGCTCGACCTCACCGGCGCCGTCACCGGGACGGCGGGGCTGGCCGCGCTCATCTACGGGGTCATGCAGAGCACCGACCACGGCTGGACGGCCGCGCGGGTCGCCGGGCCGGTCGCGGCGGGCCTGCTCCTCATCGCCGCCTTCCTCGTGGTGGAGGGACGCTTCGCCGCCCGGCCGCTGATGCCGCTGCGGCTGTTCCGGATCAGGGGAGTGGCCGTGGGCAGCGGCATGCTGCTGCTCTTCGGAGGGATCGCGCCCGCGATGTGGTACTTCACGTCGCTGTTCCTGCAGAACGTCCTGGACTACGGCGCGCTCCGGGCCGGGCTCGGGCAGACGCCCGCGGCCGTGACGTTCCTGGTGGTCGCGCGCATCGCCGCCGGCCTGCTGCCCCGCACCGGCGCGCGCCTCCTGATACTGGCGGGCTGCGGCTGCTTCCTGGCCGGATTCGGCTGGCTCTCCCAGGCGGACGCCGCCGGCGGCTACCTCGCCGCCGTGCTCGGGCCGACGCTGCTCGTCGCGGTCGGCATCGGGCTGACGTTCCCCACCCTCATGGCGGTGACGACCGCCGGTGTCCCGGCGGGCGACGCCGGGATCATCGGCGGCGTGGCCAACACCGCGGCCCAGGCGGGCGGCGCGGTCGGGCTCGCGGTCCTCGCGACGGCCGCCACCGCCCGGACGGCGGCGGCGCCCGGCGGGCCGGCCGCGGTCGAGGCCCTCGCCGCCGGCTACGACCGGGTCTTCCTCATGGCGGCCGGGCTGGGCCTGCTGATCGCGGCGGTCGGCCTGCTGCTGCCGCGCCGCCGAGAGGCCGCGTGACGGCGCGCCGCGAAAGCCCGGCGCCGATGCATCCGCTGAGCCGCCTCCCTCCGAAGTGGTCGTGTGGGATTTGTGCGCAGAAAGCGGCTCGCCTGGGACGTCCCCGCGTCGAGCCCTCTCGGACTGGTCGGCGCCGGGCTGCTGGGCGCGATGGTGGTGGCCCAGGTCGCGTCCGGGCTGAGACCTGAGCCGATCCGGCTGACCGGCGTGGTCGTGGTGCTGCTGGCGGCGAGCGCGGTGGCGTTCCTCGCCGCCCGGCACGGCCCCGTCCGCGCGGCGGGGGCGTTCGCCGCCGCGGTGGCCATCGGGTACGCGGCCGAATGGGTGGGAATCCGGACGGGCCTGCCGTTCGGGCAGTACTCCTACACGTCGGTGCTGCGGCCGCAGGCGGGCGGCGTCCCCGTCATCGTGGCCTTGGCGTGGGGCGGCATGGGGTTGGCCGCGCACGCCGTCGCGTCCGCGATCGCGCCGGAGCACGGGTTCGTGCGGTGGGCGGCGGGGGCCGTGGCGCTGACGGCCTGGGACCTGTTCCTGGACCCGCAGATGCTCCGGCTCGGGCTGTGGACGTGGGCGGACGGCGGCCCGTACCGGGGCGTGCCGCTCAGCAACTTCGCCGGATGGCTGGCGGTGTCCCTGCTGGTCATGCTGGTGATCGACCTGATCGTGGGACGGGAGGACAGCGCCGTCCCGTTCCACGCCCCCGGCCGGTACCGGGTACCGGGACCGTCCAGGGAGTCCGGCCCGTCCCCGGGGCTCGTCACGCTCTACACGGTGATGGCGGCGATGGAGACGCTGGCGTTCGCGGCGGTGTTCGAGCCCCGGGATCCGCTGGTCGCGGTGGCGGGCGGTGTGGCGATGGGGGCGTTCGCCGTCCCGGCGTGGAGGCGCGCATGGCGGAAGTGATCGTGGTCGGCGGCGGGGTCGGCGGGATGGTCGCCGCGTTGCGGCTGGCGCGCGGCGGCCACGGTGTCCGCCTCTACGAGAGGCTGCCCCGGCTCGGCGGGAAGCTGGCGGAGTACGAGCGGGACGGGTTCGCGTTCTCGCTCGGCCCGTCCCTGCTGACCATGCCGCACCTGTTCCGGGAACTCGGGGCGGACGTCCCGCTGGTGGAGTTGGACGAGTTGTGCCGCTACCACTTCGCCGACGGGTCGCGCCTGCGCGCGTTCCGCAGCCCCGGCCTCATGGAGAAGGAGGTCGAGAGCCTCAGTCCTGGGCAGGGAGCGGCCTGGCGGTCCTTCTACGGATGGGCGGAGAAGTGCCTCGCGGCCTCGCGGCGGACGTTCTTCGCCGGTCCGCTGGGCCGGCCCCCCGAACGGCCCGGGTTCGGCGACCTGTTCGCGGTCGCGCCGGGCCGGACGCTGGACGGGGTGGCGCGGCGCTTCTTCGACGACCCGCGGCTCCGCCAGTACGTCGACCGGTACGCGACCTACGCGGGGTCGAGCCCGTACCGGGCGCCGGCCGCCCTCGGCTGCGTCCCGGCCATCGAGCACGGGGACGGCGGCTGGTACGTGGCGGGCGGGCTGCCGCGGATCGCCGACGCCCTCGCCCGGCTGCTGACCGGGGCGGGCGTCGAGGTGCGCACGGGAACCGAGGTGGCGGAGGTGACCGCCGACCGTTCGGCGGTTTCGGGCGTGGTCCTGGCGTCGGGGGAGCGGGTGCGGGCGGACGCCGTGGTCGTCAACGCCGACGCCGCCGCGCTGTACGGCTGGCTGCTGCCCGACCGGCGCCGGCTGCGCAGGCTCGCCGGGCTCGGCCTTTCGTCGTCGGCGCTGCTCCTGCTCGCGGGAGTCGAGGGCCGGACGGAGGGGCTCCCGCACCATTCCGTCGTGTTCTCGGCGGACTACCGGCGGGAGTTCGACGACATCTTCGGGCGGAGGGTGCCGCCGGAGGACCCGACCGTCTACATCGGCTGCTCGGCGGTGGACGACCCGACGCAGGCCCCGGGCGGCGCGGAGAACTGGGTGATGCTGGTGAACGTCCCGGCGCGCGATCCCGGCCGGTGGCCGATGTCCCGCGAGTCCTACCGGGACCTGGTGCTGGAGCGGCTGGCGAAGCGCGGGCACGACCTCTCCGGGCGGCTCCGGTTCGTGGAGATGTTCACGCCCGCCGACCTGCGCGACCGGTACGGCGCCTGGGGCGGGGCCATCTACGGCACCGCCTACCAGGGGCGTTTCGCGCCGTTCCGCAGGCCGGGCAACCGCGGCCCGCGGCGCGGGCTCTACCTGGTGGGCGGGTCGGCGCATCCGGGCGGCGGCCTCCCGCTCGTCGCGATGGGCGGGCGGATCGTCGCCTCCCTCGTCGACGAGGACTTCGGCGGCGCGTCCCGGGAACGGGCGGAAACGTGATGCGGCCGCTCACCGTGCTCCAGGCGGCCGCCGCCGCGGTCGTCGCCGCGCGGCTCGCCCGGGGGCGCCGCCGTCCCGCGCCGCTGCGGCCGGGCCTGTCCGGACCGCCGCCGGACCGGGTGTCGGTGGTCGTCCCCGCCCGCGACGAGGAGTCCCGCATCGAGGACTGCCTGACGCCGCTGTTGTCCGACCCGGCGGTGGGCGAGGTCATCGTCGTGGACGACGAGTCCCGCGACGGCACCGCGCGGCTGGCCGAGCGGCTCGGCGCCACCGTCGTCACGGGCGCGCCGCTGCCGGACGGGTGGGTCGGCAAGCAGTGGGCGCTGCACCAGGGCGTGCAGGCCGCGAAGGGCCCGATCGTGGTCCTGCTGGACGCCGACACGCGTCCCAGGGAGGGCCTCTGCGCGGAGCTTGCGGCGCTGCTGGGCTCCCACGACCTGGTGAGCGCGGGACCCCGGTTCATCTGCGGCGGCGCTCTGGAGCAGGCGCTGCACGCCTCGCTGCTGGCCACGCTCGTCTACCGCTTCGGACCGATCGGGCCGAGCAGCCCGATCGGCCCGAGAGGCCCCGTCCGGCGGGATGCCGCCGTGGAGCGGCTGCTCGTCAACGGCCAGTGCATGGCGTTCCGCAAGGCGCGGATGGCCGAGGCCGACGGGTTCGCGCGCGTCAGGCACCATCTCACCGACGACGTGGCGCTCGGACGGCTGCTCGCCCGCGACGGGTGGCGGGTCGCGTTCGTGGACGCCGGCCCGCTCCTGGAGGTGGACATGCACACCTCCGCCGCGAACGTGTGGCGCGAGTGGGGCCGGTCCATCGCGCTGCGGGACGTGACCCCGGCCAGACGGCTGGCGGGCGACCTGGCCGTGGTCTGGCTGACCGCCGCGCTTCCCGTCCTGCGGCTCGCGGCCGGACGGACCACCCCGCTCGACCTCGGCCTGCTGGCGCAGCGGCTCCTGCTCGTGGCGGCGCTGCGCGACAGTTACGTGCAGCCGGGCCCCGGCCTCGCGGCGTCCCCGCTGCTGGACGTCGCGACGGCCGTGCGGCTCACGTGGTCGGCGCTGCTGCCGGCGCGTTCCTGGCGCGGCAGGGCCTACGGCCGGGACCACGGCCGCGGACGCGGCCCGGCGGTGATCAGGCCCGCCGGCCGGCCAGCGCCGCCTGTCCGAACCGCAGCCCGATGAGGCACATGAGCACCCCGGTCCCGGCGACCTGCTCGACCGGCGCGAAGAACAACTGCAGCACCGGCAGCGAGAACACCGCCAGGCGGGAGCCCCACGCGAACGAGAAGGCGAAGGTCCCCGCGAAGAGCAGGACGAGGCCGAGCGCGAACGCCGCCGGGCAGATCACCGCGAACCCGCCCGCGAAGGTGAGGATCGAGCGTCCGCCCCGGCGGCCGGCGAACACCGGCCAGGCGTGGCCGATCATCGCCGCGCCCACCGCCGCGTACACCGGCAGGACGCTCGCCCCGGCCACCGAGCCGAACCGGCCCGTCTCGGCCCCGCTCACCAGCAGGCCGACGAGCCCGGCCGCCGTCCCCTTGAGCATGTCGCCCGCGAAGACGGGCACGGCGGCCCGCCGCCCGAGCTGCTCCTTGACGTTCCAGAAGCCGGGGTTGCGGTCACCGGCGTCGCGCGGATCGAGTCCGTGGGCCCGCCCGACGAGCACCGCGACCGGCACCGAGCCGAGCAGGTAGCCGCCGATGACCGCCACGAGCACGGGAATCATCGCCTCGTTCCACCTCATCAGGTATCCGGGACTGGACGCCATGCGGCACATGGCGTTCGACCGTCCGGTCCTGCGCGGCACCGGCGGCCTGCGGTTCTGGCGGCTGCTGGGGACGGGGCGGGGCCGGTCCACGGGCCTCGGCGCCGACCTGCGCCGCTGGGCCCTGTTCGCGGTGTGGGACGGCGAACCGGCGCTGGAGCGCTTCCTCGCGGGCTCGCCGATCGCGGCGCGCTGGCGGGACGAGGCCGAGGAGTCCTGGCACGTGCGGCTCGCGCCGCTGGCCTCCCACGGCGGCTGGGGAGGAGCCGACCCCCTCGCCGGGGCGGCGGCGCCGCCTGCGCCGCGCGGGCCGGTGGCCGTGCTGACCAGGGCGTCGATCCGGCCGGGACGGCTGGTGGCGTTCTACCGCTCCGTCCCGGACGCGGACCGCCTGCTGCGCGAGCAGGACGGCTGCCTCGACGCGGTCGGGATCGGGGAGTGGCCGCTCGCCCGGCAGGCGACGTTCTCGCTGTGGGAGGACGAGGCGGCCGTCCGCCGCTACGCCTACCAAGGGGGCGCCCACCGCGCGGTGATCGAGCGGGTCCGCCGCGAAGGCTGGTACAGCGAGGAGCTCTTCGCCCGCTTCGTCCCGTTCGGGAGCCAGGGCGGGTGGGACGGCCGCGACCCGCTGCGCCCCGTGGGCCGGGACGAGGCCGCTCACGGCACCGCCCCCGGCGCCCGCTGACCGTCCACGACGGCAGGCGCCCCGGCCGCATCCGACCTGGCGAAAGAGGGCGCTTCCCGGGATGGCGCCGCCAGGTCCCGCGCCACCACGCAGGCGCGCGCGACGGCCGCAGCGCCCGACGAACCGTGCGCGACGACGACCGTCCCGGTCAGGCCGAGCAGCGCGGCGCCTCCGTGGGTGTCGGCCGCGTACAGCCGTGCGACCTCCTCCAGCGGCCCGGGGTCGGCGCCCCCGGCGCGGGCGACGAGGCCGAGGGTCGTGCGGACGCACCCCTCGATGTTCTTCAGCACGACGTTCCCGGTGAACCCGTCCGTCACGACGACGTCCACGGTGCCGGCCAGCACGTCGTGCCCCTCGACGTTGCCGTGGAAGCGCACCGGCATCTCCGGCAGCAGCAGCGCCGCGTCGCGGACGAGCCGGTTTCCCTTGCCCGGCTCCGCCCCGATGGACAGCAGGCCCACCGACGGATCGGAGACGCCCAGGACGCCCCGCGCGTACTCGGTGCCGAGCGACGCGAACTGGGCCACCATCTCCGCCGTGGGGTCGGCGGTCCCGCCCGCGTCGACCAGGACTGTGAAGCCCGACGTGGTCGGCAGGGCCACGGCGAGCGCCGGGCGCAGCACGCCCTCGCGCCGCCCGAAGGCGCGGACCGCGCAGGACACCACCGCGCCGGTGGACCCGGCCGACACGAACGCCGCCCCCTCGCGCCGGGCCAGCTCGCAGCCCACCATCAGGCTCGACTTCGACTGGAAGGCGGCGCTCGACCCCCGGTCCGCCATGGGGACCACGTCGTCGGCGTGCTGCACCTCCACCTCGCCCGCGCCGCCGTGCCGCCGCAGCTCCTCGTCGATCTCGTCGGCCCGCCCCACGAGGAGGACGGGCACCCCGTGCTCGCGGCGCGCCGCCAGCGCGCCCGGCACCGTCTCGGCGGACCCGTGGTCGCCGCCCATCGCGTCCAGCACGACCCGCCGAGACGGGGCCGCCCGCCCGGCCGTCCCGCCCGATTCCCCCATGTCAGACCATCCCGGCGGGGACGCGCCGCTCGGCCCGGCCCGCGGCCGACGCCGCCACCAGGTGCCGCGCGTAGATGACGGCGCGGCGGCGGCGGGGGACGCGGGCCCGCGCGGTCAGCACGTCGTGGCCGGCCGCGGCGATCTCGTCCAGGATGCCGCCGTACAGCTCGTGCGCGGCGCGGATGCAGGGCCGCGAGGACGGCACCAGCAGCTTCACGCCCTCCAGCGCGCGGCCGTAGTGCTCCCGCGCCCGGTCGGCCTCGAAGGCGACCAGCTCGCGGACGCCGGGGGTGCACCTGCCGGAGGACAGGTCGTCCTCGGTCACGCCGAACCTCTTCAGGTCGTTCATCGGGAGGTAGACGCGGCCGCGGTCCAGGTCCTCGGCCACGTCGCGGATGAAGTTGGTCAGCTGGAACGCGCGGCCCAGCTCCCGGGCGGGCTCGCGCGCGGACCGCGCGGCGCCGGGCAGGGTCTCCAGGACCGGCAGCATCATCAGGCCGATGGCGGCGGCCGAGCCCTCCATGTAGGCCAGCAGGTCGTCGTAGGTCGCGTACCGGGTGACGGTCAGGTCGGCGCGCATCGACTCCAGGAACGCGTCGACGTCCGCGCGCTCGACGTCGAAGGACCGCACGGTGTGCACGAACGCGGGCAGCACCGGGTCCCGGACGGACTCGCCGGCCAGCGCGGCGTCGAGGCGCTCCTTGACCTGGTCCAGCGCCGCGGCCCGCCCCTCCTCGCCGGTGCCCTTGTACTCGTCGACGATGTCGTCCACGTGGCGGGCGAACCCGTACAGCGCGTGGACGTGCCTGCGTTTCCACGCCGGCAGCAGCAGCGTCGCCAGGTAGAAGGAGCGCCCGTGCCGGGCGTTGAGGCGGCGGCAGTGCTCGTAGCTCGCGGTCAGCGTCATCGGGCGCCCTCCAGGATCCGGGCGGCGGCCAGCCGCCCGGAGATCAGCGCCGGCGGGACCCCCACGCCGGGCGCGGTGTACATCCCGGCGAAGTGCAGTCCCGGGACGCGGCGGCTCCGGCCCGACGGGCGGAACCACGCCGTCTGCCGGAAGCGGTGGTCGAGGGCGAAGGGCGTGCCGGCCGAGTGGCCGAGGCGCGCCCACGCCGGCGGGTCGAAGGTCGCCCCGGGCACCGCCGACAGGTCGCCGTAGCCGAGGGCGGCCAGGCGGCGCAGCAGGCGGTCTTCGAGCCGCGGGGCCAGGCGGTCCCAGTCGGCTCCGCCCGCCGTGTTGGGCGCGGGCTCCAGGACGCTCAGCGTCGAGTGCCCGGCGGGCGCCGCGGTGTCGTCGGACTCGGGGCAGGTCACGAGCAGGCTCGGGTCGGGCTGCGGCCGTCCGGCCGCCAGGGCGGCGAACACGGTGCCCCACTCGCGGCCGAAGTGCAGGGTGTGGTGGGCCTGGCCGGGCAGCCGCCGGTCCAGCCCGAAATGCATGACCAGGCAGGACGGCGAGTACCGCGGCCTGCGCAGCCGCCAGTCGCCGGCCGCCTCGGGCAGCAGCCCGGCGTGCGCCCGCGGCAGGTCGCACGCGACGACGACGCTGCTCGCCGGGAGCCGCTCGCCGGTGTCCAGCCGGACCCCCGTCACCCCGTCCGCGCCGGTCTCGACCCGCTCGGCGCGGACGCCGTAGCGGATCGACGCCCCGGCCTTCTCCGCGACGGCCGCGAGCGCCTGCGGCACGGCGTGCATGCCGCCGCGCGCCGGGAAGTAGACGCCGCCGACGGTGTCCATGTGCGCGACGACCGCGTAGATCGCCAGAGCCTTGTGCGGAGGCAGCCCCACGTAGAGCGCCTGGAAGGTGTGCGCCCGGACGAGCCGCTCGTCCGTGAGCCGGCTCGCGACGAAGCGGTCAAGGCGCCGGAAACCGCCCGCGGCCGCCAGCTTGAGCAGCGCGTAGGGGCGTGCCATGCCGCGCAGCCGGGTCATGTCCGCGTCGATGAACGACGACCACTCCGCCTCGAACATCTCCCCGAGGCGCCGCCGGAACCTCAGGTACCGCGCCGCCTCGGCCGGCCCGCACAGCTCCCGGACGTTGGCGGCCATCCGCTCGGCACCGCCCACCACGTCCAGCCGGGACCCGTCATGGAAGGCCAGCCGGTAGAAGGGGTCCAGGCGCCGCAGCGGCAGGACGCTCTCCAGATCCGCGCCCGCCGCCCCGAACGTCTCGGCGAGCACCTCCGGCATGGTCAGCACCGAGGGACCGGTGTCGAACCGGTACCCGGCCGCGCGCGCCGTCCCGCAGCACCCGCCCGGCACGTCCCTGGCCTCGACCAGCACCACCTCGCGGCCCCGCGCCGCCAGGTGGACCGCGGCGGACAGCCCGCCGAGGCCCGCCCCGATCACGACGACCGGGCCCCGCACTGTTCTCTCCATCGCCGTCCCGTGTGAGTTCTGGGCAGTTCTTCAGGTCTGCACAGTTCTTCGGGACGCGACGGCCGCTCGGTTGCATCGCCCCGCGCGGTGCCCCGGAAGGGCTTCAGCGGGCGCGCACGGCCGGGTGGGGCTTCGGGGCCCGGCCGCGCCCGGCCGCGCGGACGATGCCCGTGCACATCCCCCCGAAGATCACGTCGTGGAACGGGCGGAACGCCCACCAGTACGCGTGCCCCGCGAGGCCCCGGGGGTGGAACAGGGCCCGCTGCGTGAGGGACGTCCGGGAGCCCTCCTGCCCCACCCGGAACTCCAGCCAGGCCAGCCCCGGCAGCCGCATCTCGGCCCGCAGGCGCAGCAGCCGCCCCCGCTCGATCTCCTCCACGCGCCAGAAGTCCACCGTCTCCCCGATCCGCAGCCGGCGCGGGTCGCGGCGGCCGCGCCGCAGCCCGACCCCGCCCACCAGCCGGTCGAGGACGCCCCGGGCCTGCCAGGCGACGGGGAAGGAGTACCAGCCCCGCTCCCCGCCGATCCCCTCGACCACCTCCCACAGCCGCTCCGGCGACGCGTCCGTCCAGCGGACCTGCTCGTCGGTGTAGAGGCTGCCGCCGGCCCAGTCCGGGTCCGTGGGCAGCGGGTCGCTGGGCGCGCCGGGGGTGCTCGCCGACGACCAGCGGGTGGCGACGTCCGCCTGCCGGACGCGGCGCAGCGCCCGCTCCACCGAGCGCTCGAACCCGATGGGCCCGTCCGGCGGCGGCGGAACGTACTCGGCGATGTCGTTCTCCCTGCACACCACCTCGTTGCGCAGCGACTCCACCAGCGGCCTCGCCAGGGCGCCGGGCACGGGCGTGATGCCGCCCACCCACAGGCTCGACAGCCGCGGGCTCAGCACCGGGACCGGCAGGATGATCCGCGGCTTCAGCCCCGCCACGCGCGCGTACCCGCGGATCATCTCGACGTAGGTGAGCACGTCCGGGCCGCCGATGTCGAACCCCCGGTTCACGTCCGGGGGCAGGTCCGCGCACGCCACCAGGTAGTACAGGACGTCGTGGATCGCGATCGGCTGGATGCGGGTGCGCACCCAGCGCGGCGTGACCATCACCGGCAGCCGCTCGGTCAGGTAGCGCAGCATCTCGAACGACGCCGAGCCCGCACCGATGATCACCGCGGCGCGCAGCCACGCGGTCGGCACCCCGCCGTCCAGCAGGATCCGGGCGACCTCGGCGCGGGACCGCAGGTGCGGCGACAGCTCCCCCTCCGGCTCCATCCCGCCGAGGTAGACCACCCGCCCGACCCCCGCCTCCCGCGCCGCGTCCGAGAACGTGCGGGCGGCCAGGCGGTCGGTCTCCGCGAAGCCGCCGTTGCCGCCGATCGCGTGGATCAGGTAGTAGGCGACGTCCACGCCCTCCAGGGCCCGCCGGGTCGACTCGGGATCGGTCGCGTCGGCCTCCGCGATCTCGACCCGGTCCACCCACGGGTAGTCGCGCAGCCGCCGGGCCGAGCGCGCCATGCACCGCACCCGGTGGCCCGCGTCCAGGAGTTCAGGCACCAGGCGGCCTCCGATATAGCCGGTGGCTCCCGTGACGAGGCACAGGCGCCCCTCGCCGGTCTCCGTGCGTTCACCGGTGTCCATGCGTCTCCTCGTTCGGTCGTCTGCGCGACGGCTCTCGCCGCCCGCCGCGGGGGTCATCGGTCGTCGGGGGCGAGGATGGGCGGCGGGTAGTCGAGGGCCCGCCTCCGGTCCTCGTCCAGTGCCCAGGGGCGGTGGACGCGGGCCCCTTCGAGGCCGGCCAGCTCGGGGACGTACCTGCGGACGTAGTCGCCGCGCGGGTCGAACCGCGTCGCCTGCCGGAACGGGTTCATCACCTGGTCGGGCCGGGTGCTGTTCCCGGTCCCGGCGACCCACTGCCAGTTCCCCGCGTTGTCGGCGACGTCGCCGTCGGCGAGCCACTCGTTGAAGTGGGCCAGGCCGAGCCGCCAGTCGATGCCGAGGTCGCGGGTCAGGAAGGAGGCGGTGACGAGCCGGGCGCGGTTGTGCATGAACCCTTCGCGGCGGAGCTGGCGCATCCCGGCGTCCACGATCGGGATGCCGGTCGTGCCGTCGCGCCACGCGGCGAAGGCGTCCTCGTCGTCCTTCCAGTTCCGGCCGCGCGGCCGGTAGTCGCGGCGCGGGAGGTCGGGGAAGGCGGCGGCGACCTGGTGGTGGAAGTCCCGCCAGGCCAGCTGGCGCCGGAAGGCGTCCGGCGCCGACCCGGCCAGCTCCCGCGGCGAGACGCAGCCGAACTTCAGGTAGGGGCTGAGCCGGGACGTGCGGTCGGCGGCGAGGTCGTCTCTGACCCGGTCGTACTCCGCCGCGTCCTCGCGCAGCCACGCCTTCATGCGCTCGCGCCCCTTGCCCTCCCCGCCGGGTGCGAGGTCGGGGGACGGGGTGCCCGAGACCAGGTCGGCGAGCCGAGGCAGCGCGCCCGGCTCCACACCGGACGGCAGCCGGATCTCCTTGGGCGCCTCCACGGCCGGGCGCCAGCGGGCCTCCTCCCAGGCCCGCCAGTACGGGGTGAACACCTTGTAGTGGTCGCCGCTGGCCGGAGTGAGGTCGCCGGGCGGGACGACCGTGATGCCGGGGTGCGCCGACACGTCCAGTCCGAGGTCGCGGAGGCGGGCGAGGCGCCGTTCCGCGTACGCCGACCGCTCGTCGGCGAGGTGCAGCGAGCGGGCGCCGGTCTCCCGGGCCAGCCGGGCGGTCTCCGCGGCCGGGTCGCCGCGCCGCACCACCAGGTCGCCGCCCCGTGCGGCCAGCGACTTCCGCAGGTCGTCCAGGCTGTCGAGGAGGAACCGGACGCGGTTCGGCACGGCGAACGGCCCGTCCAGGATCGCGTCGTCGAAGACGAAGAGCGGGACGACCCGCCCGGCCCCGCACGCCGCGGCCAGGGCGGGGTTGTCGCGCACCCGCAGGTCGCGGGTGAACAGCAGGATCGACGTGTCCATCACCTGAGTCTTCGGAGCCGCGGGCGCGAGCGGTTGCGGTAGGCGATGTCGCCGTTCAGCGCGGTGGCGAACGCGCACCACGCCGCGTACGGGACGAGGGCGGCGGCCGCGACGCGGTCGGTGCGGGCCGTGCGGCGGATCAGTTCGGCGTTGCTGGCGTCCAGCAGCAGCGTGCCCGCGACCCCCGCGCTCGGGCTGCGGCGGCCGAAGAACAGGTGGTTCCAGCCCGCGTTCAGCGCCAGGTTGACGCCGAGGCTCGCGGCCAGGGCGCGGCGCCGGCGGCCCCGGGTCCGCAGCAGTGCGCGCCCGCCCGCCCAGGCGACGGTGGCGTACAGGGGCGTCCACACGACCCCGAACGCCCAGGAGGGCGGCTGCCACGGCGGCTTCCGCAGCGCGCGGTACCAGCGGCTGTCGGCGTCGACCGCCTTGCCCCCGGCCGCGGCGGCCGCCGCCACCGCCGCGGTGGTGGCCCCGTAGACCGCCCACCGGCCGCTCGCCCGGACGTGGTGCTGCTCGTTCGTCGGCTCCATGGCCGGGACCCTTCCCGCTCCGGCGGCGTCCGCACGTGGTCGGCGGTCCGCGTTCGCGGAGGTCAGCGCACCTTCGGGATGCAACCGGGAGGGACGGTCCCGGCGAAGACCACAGAGACCGCACGACACGGGGGACCGCACGACACGGGGGACCGCACGGCCGGTGGGGTCTACGCTGTGCCGTCGGAGCAGCACGGGAGACCGAAGAGCATGGGTGGGGAGCCGGACCGGGAGCCGGGGCTGGGCGTGGGCGCGGTGGCGCGGCGCCTGGGTCTCGCGGCCGCCACCCTGCGCACGTGGGACCGCAGGTACGGCATGGGCCCGAGCGGCCGCAGCCCGGGCGGCCACCGCCGGTACACGCCCGAGGACGTGGCGCGGCTCGAAGCGATGCAGCGGCTGATCCTGGAGGGCGCCCCGCCGGGCGAGGCCGCCCTCGCGGCGCGGAACGAACCGCCCGGCGCGCCGCGCCGGCCGCGCGGGCACGGCGCGGGCGGCAACCGCGTCCCCGTCGGGGAGCCGCCCGCCGGAGCGGACGCGGCCGAGGTCCGCGGGCTGGCCCGTGCGGCGATGTCGCTGGACGTCCCCGCGATGGGCGACGCCATCAGGTCCGCGATCACGCGGGGCGGGGTCGTGCACGCCTGGGACGGCCTGATGGTCCCGGTCCTGGCCGGCATCGGCCGCAAGCACGCGGTGGGCGGTGAGTGCGTCGAGGTCGAGCACCTGCTGTCCACGGTGGCGATCGGCTGCCTGGCGGAGGTGCCGACGCCCGAGCGCCCGCTGAACGTCCGGCCCGTCGTGCTCGCCTGCGCCCCGGAGGAGCAGCACAGCCTGCCGCTGTACGCGCTGGCCGCCGCGCTGGCGCAGGCCGGGGTCGCGGCGAGCCTGCTGGGCGCGCGGGTGCCCCCGGACGCCCTCGCCGCCGCGATCCGGCGCACCGGGCCGGGCGCCGTCTTCGTCTGGTCGCAGACCGCCGAGACCGGCGACCCGGAGTGGCTCGCCGGCCTCCCCGGCACCCGCCCCATGGTGCGGCTCCTGGTCGGCGGCCCGGGGTGGAGACAGGACCGGCTGCCCGACTCCGTCCGGTTCGTGACGAGTCTTTCCCAAGCCGTCACCGAGATTTTGAACGGCCCCGCAGCGCCCTGATTCACCGCGAAAGCCGCGCGCCCGCACCCCCCTTCACCCTTCGTGGCCCGACATCGCCTCTGGAATCGACTATGAACAAGTTTTGAAACGATTCCTCCGGGAAAGGCCCAGGTCATGAACCTGGGAGAGCGGCTCGTACGCGGCGACGAGAGCGCGCTTGCGGAGTGCTACACCGTGCTCGGCCCGCTCGTGCGCCGCCACGTCGTCCGGCTGGTGCCCCGGCACGCCGTGGACGACGTCGTCCAGTTGGTCTTCCTGGAGGTCTGGCGGTCGCGCCGCCGCTTCGACCCGGAGCGCGCCCTGGAGCCCTGGGTCCTCGCCATCGCCCGCAGGCGAGCCATCGACCAGCTCCGCGCCGAGGCCCGCCACTACCGCAGGACGCTGCCCCTGGACGACCACGCCGAGCTGCCCGCCGCGCGGACGCCCGACGCCTCGCCGTCCGTGGAGACCGCCTGCGACGTCCGGGACGCCCTGGCGGTCCTGCCCATGCCGCAGCGGCAGGCGATCGTGATGGCCCATTTCGGGCAGCTGACCCAGACGGAGATCGCCGACCGGCTGTCCGTCCCGCTGGGCACCGTCAAGGCGCGCACGGCCCGCGGCCTGCGCCGGATGAGAGAGCTTCTATGACCGCCTCCGGCGGCCCCTACCCGCGCCCCAGGCTGGCGGTGTCGAGCTGCCTGCTGGGCGCGCCGGTCCGGTACAACGCCGGCCACAGCCGCGACCGGTTCCTCACCGACGTGCTGGACCCCCACGTCGACTGGGTCCCGGTCTGCCCCGAGATGGAGATCGGCCTCGGGGCGCCGCGTCCCACGCTACGGCTCCACACCGACGGGCACGTCGTCACCAGGGACGGGACGGCCGACCACACCGCCGCGATGACCGCCCTCGCGGAGACCCGCATCCCCCAGCTGGAGGAGCTGGACGGCTACGTGCTCAAGTCGCGCTCGCCGTCCTGCGGGCTGTTCCGCCTGCCGCGCTACGCCTCCGGCAAGCCCGGCGAGCGCACCGACGACCAGCCCGTGGACCGCCGGGGCCGCGGGTTGTTCGCCGACCTCGTCACCGAGGCGCTCCCGGACCTGCCCGCGGAGGAGGACGGCCGGCTCCGCGACCCGCTCCTGCGCGAGCACTTCATCGAGCGGATCTACGCCCACGCCCGGCTCCGCGAACTCTTCGCCTCCGACTGGCGGCCCCGCGACCTGGTCGCCTTCCACAGCCGCCACAAGCTCCAGATCCTGGCGCACGACCCGTCCGCCTACCAGGCGCTCGGACGGATCGTCGCGGACGCGGGCTGCCGTCCGCGCGAGGAACTGGAGGACGGATACCGGCACGCGTTCAGCGCGGCGCTCGCCGTCCGCCCCCGGAGGGGCCGCCACATGAACGCCCTCCAGCACGTCTTCGGGATGCTCAGCGACCACTTGGACGACACCCGCCGCCACGACCTCCTGGACGCCATCGAGACCTACCGGCAGGGGCAGGCCCCGCTCAGCGTCCCCATCGCCCTGCTGCGCCACCACGCCATGGGCGAGGGAGTCGACTACCTGACCCAGCAGACCTACCTGGACCCCTACCCCGCCGACCTGGTCCTCCGCCACTACCTGTGACGCCGGCACAGAACGCGCGCCCGGCCCCACGGGATCAGGCGGCGACGGTGTAGGCGGCCAGGGCCAGGTAGACGCCGCCGACCGCGTAGCCGTAGCGGTGCGCCGAGCCGGAGTGGCGGCCCAGCCAGCGGCGGGCGGCGCTCCCGGCCACGGCGTAGCCCGCGTCCAGGGCGAGCGCCAGGACGAAGAAGACCGCTCCGAGCAGCACCATCTGCGCCCGCGCGCCCGCCGTCCCGGCGCCGGCGGTGACGAACTGCGGCAGGAAGGCCAGGAAGAACAGCGCGACCTTGGGGTTGAGGACGTTGACCACCACACCGTCGCGGAACACCCGGCGCAGCGGGAGCGGGCTCGTCCCGCCGCCGAGGTCGAGGCCGGACGGCCTCAGGAGGGCGCGCGCGGCGAGGTACACGAGGTAGCCGGCGCCCGCGAACCTCAGGACGTTGAAGGCGAGGGGCGAGGCCGCGATCAGCGCGGAGACGCCGAGCACGGCGAACGCGATGTGCACCAGGGTGCCGGTCTCCACGCCGAGGGCGGAGACGAGCCCGGCCCGGGGGCCCTGGGCGGCGCTGCGGGTCATGATGTAGATCCCGTTCGGGCCGGGGATGACGATGAGGGCGATGGAGGCCGCCGCGAAGGCGAGGAGGGTGTTCATGGCCGGTCCCGCTTCCCGTGCGGGCCGCCGTCCGCGCCCGCCACGATCGGAGTTGCTGTACGGCTAGCCTCGCGTCATGGACGCGGGCGAACCCGGGCCAATCGGGCCCCAGGCGGACCGTTTTCGCGAACCCGGCGAGCTGGTGGAGATCCTCGGCGACTGGACGAGCGGGCCGGGCCCGCTGTACCGCAGGCTCGCCGAGGCCCTCGCCCGCGCCGCGCGGGACGGCTCGCTCGACCCGGACGAGCGGCTCCCCTCGGAACGCGCGCTGGCCAGGGCCCTCGCGGTCAGCCGCGCGACCGTGGTGACCGCGTACGACAAGCTGCGCGGGCTCGGGATCGTCGAGAGCCGGCGCGGGAGCGGCACGCGCGTCGTCCGGCAGCCGGGCTCGTCCCGTCCGGGCGCGGACGGCCGGGTCCCCGGCGGCCGGGCGACCTCGATCCTCCAGCGCCTGATCGACGGCCCGGACGGCGTGATCTCGCTGCGCCACGCCATGGAGGGCGCGGTGCCCGAGCTGGGCGCGGAACTGGCGGCGCTGCTGGCCGAGGACCTGCCGGCCCTGATGCGGGACGTCGGCTACTACCCGAACGGGCTTCCCGCGCTGCGCGCCGCCGTGGCCGAGCACCTGACCCGCACCGGCCTCCCCACCGTCCCGGAACAGGTCCTCGTCACGACCGGGGTCTCCCAGGCGCTGGCGCTGGCCGCGCAGATGTACCTGCGGCGGCGGTCGGTCGTCGTGGTGGAGTCCCCCGGCTGGCCCGGCTGCTTCGACGTGTTCCGGGCGGCGGGCGCGCGGCTGGCCGGCGTCCCGCTGGACGAGGACGGCGTCCGCGTGGACGGGCTGGCGCGGGCGTTCGCCGAGCACCGGCCGGACCTGCTCTACGTCATGCCGACGGTGCACAACCCCACCGGCACGCTGATGTCCGAGGGGCGCCGCCGGCGGGTCGCGGAGATCGCCGCCGCGCACGGGGTGCCGGTCCTGGAGGACAACGCCTACGACATCGGCGGAGGTGACGGGCCGCCCCCGATCGCCGCGTACGCGCCGCGCGGCGCCGAGGTCCTGTCCGCGGACTCGCTCGCCAAGTCGGTGTGGGGCGGACTGCGCACCGGCTGGGTGCGCGCCCCGGCCGCGACCATCGAGAGGCTCGCCCGCCACAAGGCGCTGGCCGACCTCGGCAGCCCCGTCATCGAGCAGGCCCTCGCCGCCCGCCTGCTCCCGCGGCTCCCGGACATCGCCGCCGCCCGCGGCGCCGTCCTGCGGCAGCGGCTCGACCACCTCACGGCGCTGCTCGGCGAGCGGCTGCCCGAGTGGCGCTTCCGCCCGCCGTCCGGTGGGGCGGCCCTGTGGATCGAGTTGCCGGGCCGGGACGCGCGCACCTTCGCCCAGTTGGCACTCCGGCACGGTGTGGAGGTGGTCCCGGGCTCGGCCATGGACCCGTCAGGGGCGCACGACGGCTACCTGCGGCTGCCCTTCACCTTCCCCACCGACGTGCTGACCGAGGTGACCGTACGCCTGGCCGCCGCGTGGGAGGAACTGACCGCGAGGCCCGCCGGCGCCGCCCGCACCGCGAACGGGCCGAGGCGAGCGTGAGGCTCGCCGTCGGCCCGTTGGGCGGGCACGGCTCGTTCAGTGGGCGGCGGGTTCCAGGAGCCGGTCGGCGGCGTCCGGCTCCTCGGCCGTCAGCGGCGCCTCGCCGGCGGCCTTGACGCGCTTGGGCAGCAGGAACGCGACCCCGACCATCGCCAGGGACAGCGCGGCGCTGATGACGAACGCCAGTCGCATCCCGTCGAGCTGGGCGAGCGCGGCGGAGGCCCCGTCCGCGATCCGGCTCTCGGCGCGTCCGGCCATCACGGTCACCACCAGCGCCGTGCCGAAGGCCGCGGCGACCTGCTGGAGGGTGCCCAGCATGGAGCTGCCGTGCGAGTACAGGGAGGCCGGGAGCGCCCCGAGGCCGAGGGTGAACACCGGGGTGAACGCCGCCGCCAGCGACACCATGAGCAGCGAGTGCAGGCCGAGCACCTGCCAGTACGGCATCGTCTCCGAGATCCGGGTGAACCCGGCCAGGGCGAGCACGATGCCCGCCGAGCCGGGGATGATCAGCATCCGCCCGCCGAAGCGGTCGAAGAGCCGCCCGACGACCGGGCCGAGCAGCCCCATCGCGAGCCCGCCGGGCATCATCAGCAGGCCGGTCTCCAGCGGCGTGAGCCCGCGCAGGTTCTGCAGGTAGATCGGCAGCAGGATCATCGAGCCCATCATCGCCATGAACCCGAGCGACATCAGGAGCAGGGAGAGCGCGTAGGCCGGGTGCCGCAGGACCCGCAGGTCCATCAGCGGGACGTCGCGCCGCTGCAACCGGAGCTGCCGGACCGCGAAGACCGCGATCGTGACCGCGCCGACCGCGACGATCACCGTGGGGAGGGCCGCCGATCCCTGGCCGAACCTGCTCAGCCCGTACACCAGTGAGCCGAACCCGGCGGCGGCGGCCGCGACGCTGAACCAGTCGATCGTCCCCGGCTGGGGCTCCCCGACGTTCTCCAGCCGCGCGAGGCCGCGCCAGGTGATCAGGGCCGCGACCGGCAGCACCGCCGCGAACAGCAGCCGCCACGAGCCGAGCTGCAGGATCAGGCCGGACACCGCCGGGCCCATCGCCGGCGCGACCGAGATCGCCATGGTCACGGCGCCCATCACGCGGCCGCGGTCGCGCTCCGGCACGACGGTCATCAGCGTCGTCATCAGCAGCGGCATCATCACCGCGGTGCCGGTCGCCTGGACGATCCGCGCGAGCAGCAGCACCTCGAACGCCGGCGCGGCCGCCGCCAGCGCCGTCCCGGTGAGGAAGACGCCCATCGCGGTGGCGTAGGCGCGGCGGGTGGTGACCCGCTGCAGGAACCAGCCCGTCACCGGGATCACCGCGGCCATCGTCAGCATGAACGCCGTGGAGAGCCACTGCGCCGCCTGCTCGGTGACGTCCATGTCCGCCATCAGCCGCGGGATCGCGTTGATCATGACCGTCTCGTTCAGGATGACCACGAACGTCGCCATCACCAGCAGCCGCACGACCGCGGGCGTCCTGGACGTCCGCCCGCCTCCCGCGGTCTCGGAGCCCGCCAACCCGCCGCCTGCATGCTCATGCGTTGTCGTCATGTTGGATCAGACCGCCCTCGCCACCGAAACTCATCGCTCGATTCGAAAACATTTGCGAATTCCCCGCCACCTGCCACGACCGCCAGATCCGCGGAGGTCTGCGCCTGGCCGTCCTCGACCGCCAGGTAGACCGACCAGCCGGCCGGTCGTCGTTCAGCCGTCCGGGGCCAGCCGCGCCCGCCGCGTCCGCAGGAAGGTCCGTTCGGTGTCGTTGGAGGCCAGGGTGATCGCCTCGTCGTAGGCGGCGACGGCTTCGGCGGTGCGGCCGAGGCGGGCGAGGAGGTCCGCGCGGGCGGCGGGCAGCAGGTGGTAGCCCGGCAGGTCCAGCTCGTCGACGATGGCCAGCGCCGCCGCCGGCCCGTGCACCTCCGCGACGGCGACGGCGCGGTTGAGCGCCACGACCGGGGTCGGGGAGTGCCGCAGCAGCTGGTCGTAGAGCGCCAGCACCTGCGCCCAGTCGGTCGCGGGCCCGTCGGTGTGCACGGCGTTGATGGCGGCCTGCAGCTGGTAGGGCCCCGGCCGGCCGCGGCGCAGGCACCACCGCACCAGCTCGTGCCCCTCG
Organism: Spirillospora sp. NPDC049024; assembly: GCF_040649235.1. Taxonomy (NCBI): domain Bacteria; kingdom Bacillati; phylum Actinomycetota; class Actinomycetes; order Streptosporangiales; family Thermomonosporaceae; genus Spirillospora; species Spirillospora sp. NPDC049024. Next base: position 235,495 of record NZ_JBEZFD010000003.1, on the reverse strand, counting down.
GCGATCAGCTCCCGGTTCCACCGCGACCGGTCCTGCTCGGCGAGCACCACGAGCTCACCCGAGGGCCCCGTCCGCGCCGGCCGCCGCGCCTCGGTGAGCAGGAGCAGCGCCAGCAGCCCGACCGCCTCCGGCTCGTCGGGCATCAGCTCCGCGAGCGCCCTGGCCAGCCGGACGGCCTCCTGGCACAGGTCCGTCCGCAGCAGCTCCCCCGACGTGGCCGCGTACCCCTCGTTGAAGATGAGGTAGAGCACGGTGAGCACCGAGTCCAGCCGGTCGGGGAGTTCGGCGGCGCGGGGCACCCGGTAGGGGATGCCGGCGTCGCGGATCTTCTTCTTCGCGCGGACGATCCGCTGGGCGACGGTCGCCTCCGGCACCAGGTGCGCCCGCGCGATCTCGGCCACCTCCAGCCCGCCGAGCAGGCGCAGGGTCAGCGCGGTCCGCGCGAGCGGCGACAGCGCCGGGTGGCAGCAGGTGAAGATCATGCGGAGCTGGTCGTCGCGCACCGGCCCCACCTCCTCCGGCTCGTCGGCCTGGTGCAGCAGCAGCGCCTGCGCGTGGCGCGCCTCGCGGGTGGACTCGCGGCGCAGGCGGTCGATCGCCCGGTTGCGGGCGGTGGTCACGATCCACGCGCCCGGATTGGGCGGCGGCTCGTCCCACTTCTGGAGGGCGACCGCGAACGCGTCCTGCACGGCCTCCTCGGCGAGCCCGATGTCGCCGAGGAAGCGCGTCAGCGTGGCCACGCACCGCCCGTACTCCGCCCGGTAGACGGCGTCCAGATCCATCCGTGCTCATCTCCACTGAGCGTCTTCGAACGGGCGCACCTCGATCGGGGACCCGCAGGCCAGCGCGCACTTCTCGCCCCAGGCCAGCGCCTGGTCGAGGTCGTCGCACTGGATCACCCAGAACCCGCCGAGCTGCTCCTTCGTCTCGGCGAACGGCCCGTCGGTCATCGTGGTCGTGCCGGCGCCGGGCCGGACGACCGTGGTGGCGTGCGAGGGCAGCAGCCCGCCGACGAACACCCATGAACCGGCGGCCTGCATCTCCTCGGTGACCCCGGCCGTCCGGGCGTGCTGCTCCTGGAGCTCCTTCTCGGACGGCCACGGCGCACTTTCGTCGAACTGGACGGCGAGGAGGTACTTCTTCACGGCGGGCTCCTTGGAGGTCGGACGCGGCCGGCCCGATACCGGCCTCTCACTCTGGCTACGAAAGCCCACGATGCCAATCGACATCACCGCGGAAAAAAAGTCTGGATGATCTACCCCGGCCCGGGCGAAACAGATCCGTCCCCTGCGGGGCTCCGCAGGGGACGGCAGGGGAGGGGCCGGGACGCGGGGCGGGTGCGGCCCTGCGTCCCGGTGCGTGCGGGGGTCAGCCGGTGGTGCCGGTCCAGGCGGCGGGGATGTGGGCCACGCGGACGCGCTGCGGGTGGTCGCCGACGGGGACGGAGGTGATCTTCTGGCCGGTGCCGAAGTCGATCGCGGTGACCTGGTCGGCGCCGCTCTCGGAGATGACGCAGGCGCGGCCGTCGCCGCTCACGGTGGCCCAGTACGGCTTGGACGCGGTGACCAGCGGGCCTTCCTGGAGGGTGGAGCGGTTGACGATGGTGGCGTAGTCGTCCATCGTCCCGGCCACGCAGAGCCTGCTCCCGTCGGGGCTCATCGAGAGCCCGTGGTGGCGCGAGTCGTTGACGAACGTCTTGCGGTCGTCGCTGGTGTCGGGGTTCTTCGGCAGGGTCCTGACCCGGGTGATCTTGTCGGTGGCCATGTCGTACTCCACGAGCCCGTTGAAGAACGAGACCTGGAAGTACAGCTTCGACTCGTCCGGCGAGAACACCGCGGGCCGGATCGCGTTCGACAGGTCCTTGCGGCCGAAGGCGTCGAGGCGCGAGCGCATGTCGATGGTCTTGACGACCTTGAAGGTGGACGCGTCGGCGATGGTGATGTGCCGGTCGCCCTTGGTCCAGTCCTGGGACGGGTCGTCCAGGTCGGTCTCGACGTTCCCGATCGACATGTTCAGGATGTACTTGCCGTCCTTGGTGAAGATGTTCTCGTGGGGCTTGTCGCCGGTGGCGAACGAGCCGAGCTGCTTGCCGGTGTTGATGTCCAGGACGTGGACGACCTTGCCGAGCGAGGCCGACACCGCGACCCTCGTGCCGTCGGGGGAGACGGACATGTGGTCGGCGCGGTAGCCGGAGACGGCGAACCGCCACTTGACCTTCCCGGTGGCCAGGTCGATGGAGACGACGTCGCCGAAGCTGGGCCGCGAGGCGACCAGGGCGGTGCCGTCGGGGGTGGAGTACAGGTCGTCGACGAGCTGGTCGTGGCCCTCGCCGGCGGTCGCCCGGATGCCGAGGTAGACGGCCAGGTTGATCGGGTTGAGGTAGATCGCGGTGAGGCGCTGGCTCTTGTCGGGGATGACGTTGATCCGGCCGATCTTGGCGAAGTCGCCGCTGGACTTGATGACGTCGGCGGTGCCCTCCCAGTTGTTGCCGACGAACATGACCTCGCGCAGGGGTTCCGCGGCGTGCGCGGTGGTCGCGGAGACGGCGGGCGCGATGGCGCCGGCGGCCAGGACGGCCGCCGCGGCGATGCTCCGCAGGCGACGGCGCCGACTGGTGCGGGGCCGGGCAGGGGTGGTCGCAGCGTGCATGCTTGCTTCTCCCAGGGGGGTGGGTCGCCCGGGCGGGCGGGGACGCGGAACCTTTCCGCGTCCCTGCCGGCGCGCACGGCGGCGAGCGGGGGCCCTTCCGCGCATGCCGCGGCGCCGGTGGCGCGGTGACGACGGTCGCGGGCATGGCCGTGCCCCCGGATTCGGCCGGCCTTGTGGGCCGCGTGCGAATCCACTGAAATCCGAACATCACCGTATTCAGACTTTGGTTACTGGATAGTAAGCAGGGGTGGTGTGCGCCGCAAGACCCGAACACGGGGGATTTCTTGTCACCTGGTGAGGGAATGCACGGGCGGACCGAATCGGCCCTGGAGAGGGGCCGATAAGGGGTCGCAGGGCACCGAAAGGCCGGCTCGGGTCGGCGCCCCGCCGTTCCCGGGCTACGCGGGGATGATCAGGCCGTAGTGCCCGTCGTAGCGGTGGTAGAGCACGTTGCCGCGTCCCGTCCCGGCGTCGCGGAAGAACACCCAGCGGAGCCCGGCCTGCTCCAGATGCTCGATCGCCTCCCGGACGGTCAGCTTGGGCGCCGGACGCGGGCTGACCGTCAGCGGGACGGCGCGGGGCGCGCCCATCTGCTCCCGCGGGGTCGCCTGCGCCAGCCGGTACCCGTGGTCGGCGGGGTAGATGACGCTGTCCTCGCCCGTCTCGATGTCGCGGAACAGCAGGAACCCGTAGTCCAGCACCTCCATGTCGAAGGCCGCCTCGTCGGGCGTCTCGGCGGTCAGCGTGAACGACTTGTGCCGGATCAGCTCCCGCTCCTCCGGCGGGCGCGGGTAGTAGTCCGGCCGGTGCGTCGGCTCGGCGCCGTGCCGCCACTCGTGCGGGCCCGTCGCGGGACTCGACGGGTAGGCGCCCCGACGGGCCTCCCAGTGCCGGGAGATCCGGTCGAGCCGGTTCAGCAGCCGGTCATGGAGCCGGTCGACGGCCTCGGACATGGTCGGCGCCGCCACCTGCGCCCGGACGAGGCGGCCGTTGACGTCCAGGTTGGCCTGGGCCGTCGCCGGGCGCTCCACCGCAGGGTCCGGCGACATGGTCAGCTTCACGCGCGCGAACAGCACCGGCTCCGGCGCGTGCCGGAACACCGCGCTCACCTTGGAGCGCGCGTAGTCGGTCGAGCCCTCCGGCACGCTTCCCCGGTGCTCCACGGCCACCTCGGGCGCGGCGCTGGTCCTCGTCCGGTCCATGACATCCCCCCGTTGCTCTCCTGCTTCGGCCGCCCTGCCGCTCCGGCCGCCCTAGTGCTTCGACCACTCGGCCGGCTGGTGCTCGATGGTGGAGTCCGAGGACGGGTAGAAGGTGCTCTCGTGGCCGTCGTCCCACCGCACCAGGTAGGGCGGCTCCCCGTCGTGCCCGTGGACTTCCAGGATCTCGGCCCTGCGGCCGGGGTCGCCCACGTGGTGCCCGTGGATGATCAGCCGGTCGCCTTCGCTGGCTCGCATCGTGTCCCCCTCACGTCGCGCCTGAGAGTCCATCGTGGGGTCGCGCGGCTGAGCGTTACCAGGGCCAAAGGTCCATATTCCCGCAGGTCAGCCATATCCCACCGGATATGCGGAGCTTCCGGCTACATGGCGGAGGGCGGGGAAGGAGTCCGGGGAAGCGGCCGACGACAGGAGGGGCGATGTCCAGCCCGACCACGACGTCGATCCGGATCGTCTCCGGGACCGCCCATCCGGGGCTCACCGCCGCCGTCGCGGCCATGCTGGGCATCCGCCCGGTGCCGTGCGAGGTGGAGAGGTTCCCCGACGGCGAACTGCGGCCGGTCGTGGACGGCGTGCAGGGCGGAGACGTCTACGTGGTGCAGCCCACCGGGCCCGCGGTCGACGACCACCTGGTCGAGCTGCTGCTGCTCCTGGATGCGTGCCGCCGGGGCGGCGCCAGGACCGTCACCGCGGTCGTCCCGTACTTCGGGTACGCCCGCCAGGACCGCCGCGGCCGGGCCGGGCAGGCGGTGGGCGCCAAGGTGGCGGCCGGCGCGCTGGCCTCGGCGGGAGCGGACCGGCTGGTCGTGGTGGAGCCGCACACCGTCGCCCTGGAGGCGGTGTCCCCGATCCCGGTGGAGATGCTGACGGCCGTGCCGATCCTGGCCGACGCGCTGGCGGAGCTGGCACCGGAAGCGGCCGTGCTGGTGGCGCCCGACCTCGGCGCGGTCAAGCCCGCCGAGCACTACGCGCGGCTGCTGCGGCGGCCGGTCGCCGTGGTGCGCAAGACGCGGCTGTCCGGCGAGCGGGTGCACGCCGAGGAGCTCGTCGGCGACGTGGCGGGCCGGCCCGCGGTCATCGTGGACGACATGATCAGCACCGGCGGGACGATCGAGGCGGCCGTGCGCGTCCTGCTGGCCCGCGGCGCCGCCCCCGACATCACCGTGGCCGCGGCCCACGGTCCGCTGGTGGCCGCCGCCTGGGACCGGCTCGACGGGCTTCCGATCCGCTGCCTGCTGGCGACCGACACCCTCCCGGTGGGCGGGGCGCGGGCGTCGCTGCGGGTGCGGTCCGTGGGGCCGCTGATCGCCGACGCCATCGGCCGCCTGCACAGGGGGCAGTCCCTGGAAAGCCTGATGGTGCGCGAGTGACGCGCTCCGCGCGGACGCCGAACGGGCCGGGCCCGTCAGGACCCGGCCCGCTCACCGGTGCTAGTGGCCCGGCCCCAGCGGAATCCCCGGGATCAGGTTGGACGGCGTCGTGTCGCGCAGCTCGTACAGGATGCTGTAGGTGAGTCCCAGCGGCTGCATGATGTTGTTCTCCTCCACGGCCGTGGGCGAGTACACCGCCGTGATGTAGCGGACCTGGTGCTCCTCCCGCAGCCACGAGCGGGCGGGCTCGTCCACCGTGCGCATGTCCACGTAGTACTTGGGGTAGCGCACCCGGTTGAGCACCTGCTCGGCGTTGATCGGCGGAGGCGGGCCCACGGTGAACCTCCGGATGTACCCGGTGTCCTCGTCGAGCGCCGTGAACGTCCCCTTGTAGAAGCTGGCGCCGATGGCCACGTAGCCCGGGCCGAGGATCTCGCGCAGCCAGGTCCCCTGCCGCTTGAACGTGTGCCCCGGCTCCTCACCCAGGTACCCGACATGGGCGTTGTGGGCGGAGAGCAGGACCTTGCTCTTCATGTAGCGGTACCACCACACGGTGTTCAGCGCCATGGCCTCGTCGCGGGGCCCCGAGAAGTCCTCGGCGGCGTGGGCCTTGGCGATCCAGAACGCCACGTTCGCCTGCTGCTCGGCCCATTCCGCCGCCCTGCGGGGAGCGCCCTGGCGCAGGCTCCTGACGATCTGCAGGGCCTTCCACGCCTGCCGCTGCACCTGCTGGCGCTCCGCCATGGGCTTGGCGTCGTACCACCGCTCCCAGGTGTTGAGGTCGGTGGTGGGGATCAGCCCGTCGTAGAGGGCCTTGAGCTTGGGAATGAGGTCCGCGCGGCCGCGCTCGCGCACGTACCGGAAGATCTCCTTGAAGATCACGATGTTCGTGAAGTAGACGTCGTCGCCCATGAACTGCAGGGGCCGCTGCTTCGGATGCGTCACGTTGTAGTGCCGGATCCACTTGATCAGCCGCAGGTAGTCCTCGTTGGCGAACAGGCGGTAGTTCTGCTGGAACTCCTGCCGCATGATCGCGGCCGGGTCGCCCTTACCCCGCAGGACGTACTCGTTGAGCCGGAGCCCGGTGCCCCAGTTCAACTCCAGCATGAACGTCGTGAACCCCTTCTCCTTGACCAGGTATTCGAAGACGCGGTGCTTGAAGGCGAAGAACTGGTGCGTGCCGTGGGTGGCCTCGCCCAGCCCCACCACGGGGGTCTCGCCGATCATCCGGCCCAGCGCGCGCAGGTCGCGCGTCTCGTGGTCGGGCTCGGTGGTCAGCAGGGGATGCGCGCCGCGGTCGAGCGCGCGTACCACCGCCTCCTCGCGGCTGGGGACGGATTGCTGGGCGCGCGCGGGCACTGGGGTGAAGGTCCCCACGCCGAGCGCCAACGCGGCGACGAATGCCGGAAATCTACCGGCACGGAGCAACGACATATCTGCCGACCTCGCAATAGGTGAATGGTGAGGAGCGAAGCGTTCAGGGTGAATTGCCCGCTTCGCCGTCGCTCGTGGCCGTGCGTCCGTGACGTGGGATTTGCGGACGTGAAACGCCGACGTTCCCGCGGCCGTGCGACCTGAGGTGATCTCCCCTTTGCGATCCCTGGTCATCACCCAGAAAAGGTAAACCTTGCATCGAGGCGGCCGAATGGTGCTAATCCGTCCATTTTTGAAAGGCGCCGGGCGCGACCCGCGCCCGGGGAGCCGCGCGAGGGGACCGGGCGGCGGCCACCGGGTATCCGCTGTCCTTCGATCGGTTCAAAATCCGATCTCTCGGGCGGACAGTACGCATGTAGCTACTTACAGTGACAACATGCTGATCGCAAGGACATACACGCGTACTCGAGGCATCGCCCTCGCCGCCCTGGCCCTCACCGTCGGGCTGAACATGACCGGGGGAGCGACGGCGGCCGTCCAGCGACCGCACGAGAACGGTGGCGGCGGATCCGGGAAGGCGCTGCAAGCCGTCCTGGACGAGGCCGTGCGGGAGGGCGCTCCCGGCGCGCTCGCGCAGTCGCGCACGCCGCACCGGATCCTGAACCTTTCCAGCGGGGTCGCCGACTACACGGGCAACCCGCGCATCACGGAGATCGCCCTGGCCGACCCGCGGCACGACTTCACGCTGCGGGAACTGGCCGACGCCGGCCTGGAGTACCCGCCCGACTTCCCGCCGGGGACCTCATGGCGCTACTCCAACACCAACTACGTGCTGCTCGGCATGGTGATCCAGGCCGTCACCGGCCGGACGTACGTCCGCGAGATCACGGAGCGGATCATCCGGCCGCTCCACCTGCGCAGCACGTACTTCCCCGGCACGGACCCGCGGATCCGCCCGCCGCACCTGCACGCGTACGTGCCCGCGGAGGACGACCCGTCGCGGCTGGAGGACAACACCAACATCAACACCACGTTCGCGCGGGCCACGGGCGACCTGATCTCCACGGTCGGCGACCTCAACCGCTTCGACTCCGCCCTGCTGAGGGGGCGGTTCCTGCCCGCGCGGCTGCTGGACGAGATGCTCCGTCCGACGCCGGGCTCCCACCCCTTCCCCGGCAGCGCCATGTTCCGCTACGGACTCGGGGCGATCATCGCCACGCCGCCCTGCGGCGTCAGGGTGTACGGCAACGGCGGGACGCTGGACGGCTGGGAGAGCTGGATGGGCGGCACGCGCGACGGACGGCACATGATGTCGTTCGTCTTCACCACCACCGCGGTCAACCAGATCGAGCTCACCGAGCAGGCGGTGACGGCCGAATACTGCTCCCACATGCCGCGCACCGGCTCCAAGGGCGGCTCGGGAGCTCACAAGGGCGCCGACTCGGGGGCCGCTCACACCGCACCGGGTCCGCGCCTCGCACCGCGCCGCAGCCCCGCTCGCACCGCGCCGTAGCCGGCCGGGCGTCCCGATGACGAGGACGTCTCCGGCACCGACCTTGGCATTTACCTGATCTGAGGGAGTGGCAACATGATGACTCTGAGGACATGCACGCGCGCCGGGGGCATCGCCTCCGCCGCCTTGGCCCTTGCCGTCGCGGTGAACACCGCCGGTAGCGCGGCGGCGGCCGTCCAGCGACCGCACGAGAACGGCGGCGGCGGATCAGGGAAGGCGCTGCAGGCCGTCTTGGACGAGGCAGTGCGGGAGGGCGCCCCGGGCGCGCTCGCGCAGTCGCGCACGCCGCACCGGACCCTGAACCTCTCCAGCGGGGTCGCCGACGTCACGACCGGGCGTCCGCCGCGGGCGTACATGAAGTACCGGGTCGGCAGCATCACCAAGCTCTTCGTGGCGACGGTGGTCCTGCAGCTCGTGGCCGAAGGGCGGCTGCGCCTGGACGACACCGTCGCCAAGGTGATCCCCGGCGTCGTCGAGGGCAACGGGTACGAGCCCGACAAGATCACGATGCGGATGCTGCTCGACCACACCAGCGGCGTCGCCGACTACACCGACAACCCTCGGATCGAGGAGATCGCCGTCACCGACCCGCAGCACGACTTCACCCTGCGGGAACTGGCGGAGGCGGGGCTGGAGCTCCCGCCCGACTTCCCGCCCGGCACCTCGTGGCGCTACTCCGACACCGACTACGTGCTGCTCGGCATGGTGATCCAGGCCGTCACCGGCCGGACGTACGTCCACGAGATCAACAAGCGGATCATCCGGCCGCTGCACCTGCGCAGCACCTACTTCCCCGGCACGGACCCGCGTATCCGCGGCCCGCACCTGCACGGATACACGCCGGTGGCGGACGACCCCGCGGAGTTGAGGGACACCACCGAGGTCAACACCACCTTCGCTCGCGCCTCAGGCGACCTGATCTCCACGGTCGGCGACCTCGACCGCTTCGACGCCGCCCTGCTCGCCGGACGGCTGCTGCCCGCACGCCTCCTGCGGGCGATGCTCCGCCCCGTCCCCGGATCGCAGCCCTACCCCGGCAGCGACATGTTCCGCTACGGACTCGGGGCGGTCATCGCCACCACGCCCTGCGGCGTGAAGGTGTACGGCAACGGCGGCACCCTGGACGGCTGGGAGACCTGGACGGGCAGCACCCGAGGCGGGCGGCACTCCATGTCGTTCGTCTTCACCACCGATGCCGTCAACCAGGTCCGGCTCACCGAGCAGGCGGTGACCGCCGAGTACTGCCCGGACACCACCGGGAAGGGGGCTCACACCGCGCCGTAGCCGCCGCCGCCGGGCGTCTCGATGACGAAGACGTCTCCGGTGCCGACGGGCAGCGAGTCGCAGCCCTCCATCGGCGTCACGGAGCCGTCGGCGCGCTCCACCCACTGCCGTCCCGCCGTGCCGGGCCCGCCCCCGGCCATCCCGTACGGCGGGACGCGCCGGTGGCCCGACAGCGTGGTCACCGTCATCGGTTCGAGGAAGCGGATGCGGCGCCGGCCGCCGTCGCCGCCGTGCCGGCGGCCGGGCCCGCCGCTCCCGCGCCGGATCTCGAAGCTCTCCAGCAGGACGGGGTAGCGCCACTCCAGCACCTCGGGGTCGGTGAGCCGCGAGTTGGTCATGTGGGTCTGGACGACGTCGGCGCCGTCGAAGCCGTCCCCGGCGCCGGAGCCGCTGGCCACGGTCTCGTAGTACTGGTGGCGCTCGTTGCCGAAGGTGACGTTGTTCATCGTCCCGGAGCCCTCCGCCATCACGCCCAGCGCGGCGTACAGGGCTCCGGTCACGGCCTGGGACGTCTCGACGTTGCCCGCGGCCACGGCCGCCGGGTACTCCGGCGCGAGCATCGAGCCCGGCGGGATCGTCACGTGCAGCGGGGTGAGGCAGCCGGCGTTCAGCGGGATGTCCTCGTCGACCAGCGTGCGGAACACGTACAGCACCGCGGCCATCGCCACCGACGACGGCGCGTTGAAGTTGCCGGCCGACTGGGGCGAGGTGCCGGTGAAGTCGATCTCCGCCGTCCGGGCGCGGCGGTCCACCCGGACCGCGACCCTGATGACGGCGCCGTTGTCGAGCTCGTAGGCGTAGGAGCCGTCGCGCAGCGCCGTGATCACCTGGCGGACGGCCTCCTCCGCGTTGTCCTGGACGTGGCGCATGTAGGCGTGCACGACGTCCAGCCCGAAGTGGCGCACCATGTCGCGCAGCTCGCCGACGCCCTTCTCGTTGGCGGCGATCTGGGCGCGCAGGTCGGCGAGGTTGTCGAGCGGGTTGCGGGACGGGTGGAGCGCCGAGCCCAGCAGCTCGACCGTCTCGGCCTCCCGGAGCCTGCCGCCCTCGACCAGAAGCCAGTTGTCGATCAGGACGCCCTCCTCCTCCACGCGCCGGCTGAACGCCGGCATGGACCCCGGCGTGATGCCGCCGATCTCGGCGTGGTGGCCCCGGGACGCGACGAAGAACGAGATGTCGGCGGCACCGTCCCCGGTCGCCCCGGACTCGACGTCCCCGAGGAAGACCGGGGTGACCACGGTGACGTCGGGCAGGTGGGTGCCCCCGTGGTAGGGGTCGTTGAGCGCGTACACCTCGCCCGGCCGCATGCCCCCGGTGGTCCGCCGCCGCCTGATGAGCTCCTTGATGGACGCCCCCATCGAGCCGAGGTGGACGGGGATGTGCGGCGCGTTCGCGATGAGGTCGCCGCCCGCATCGAAGATCGCGCAGGAGAAGTCGAGCCGCTCCTTGATGTTGACCGAGTGCGCCGTGCTCTGGAGCCGGACGCCCATCTGCTCGGCGATCGACATGAACAGGTTGTTGAAGATCTCCAGCATGACGGGGTCGGCCTCGGTGCCGACGGCGTGCCCGCCGGGCCGGGCCGCCACCCGGTCGAGGAGCAGGTGGCCGAGGTCGTTCACCGTCGCCCGCCAGCCCGGGTCGACGACGGTCGTGGCGTTGGCCTCCGCGATGACCGCCGGGCCCGGCACGGTGTCGCCGGGCCGCAGCAGGTCCCGCCGGTACAGCTCGACGTCGCGCCAGTCGCCGTCGACGTGCATCGGGACGCGCGCCACCGCGGCCGGACCTTCGCGACCCCCGTCGTCCAGCGCGCCTGCCGCGGCGCCTGCGGACACCGCTTCTGCCGGGACCGACTCCGCCGACGCCGCCCCGGACGACACCGCCTCCACGGACACGGCCTCCACGACGATCTGCTTGTCCCGCATGAGGAAGGAGAAGCGCCGCTGGTAGATCTCCTCGAACTCGGCGACCATCGCCTCCACGTCGCCCGCCTCGACCAGCAGGGCGGTGTCGGTGCCCGCGTAACGCAGGTGGGCGCGGTGCACGACGTGCTTCGCGTCCGTCCCCTCGTCCCGCAGCTCGTCGCGCGCGTCGCGCTCCAGCCTGTCCAGGACCGCGTCCAGCTCGGGCAGCAGGTCCTCGGCCAGCGGGGCCTCCACCGCGCACTCCCGCATGGCCGTGACGTCGGCCAGCCCCATCCCGTACGCCGACAGCACCCCCGCGAGCGGATGGACCAGCACCTGCCGCATGCCGAGCGCGTCGGCGACCGCGCACGCGTGCTGCCCGCCCGCGCCGCCGAAGGTGGCGAGCACGTAGCCGGTCACGTCGTAGCCGCGCTGGACGGAGATCTTCTTGATCGCGTTGGCCATGTTCGCCACCGCGATGCGCAGGAACCCGGCCGCGACCTCCTCGGGCGGGCGGCCGTCGCCGATCCCGTCCGCCAGGGCGGCGAAGCGGTCCCGGACGACCGCGGCGTCCAGCGGCTGGTCGCCGCCCGGGCCGAAGACGTGCGGGAAGTGGTCGGGCCGGATCCGTCCCAGCATCACGTTGGCGTCGGTGACGGTGAGCGGGCCGCCGCGCCGGTAGCAGGCCGGGCCGGGGTCGGCGCCGGCGGAGTCGGGGCCCACCCGGTACCGGCCGCCGTCGAAGCGCAGCACCGATCCGCCGCCGGCCGCGACCGTGTGGATGCTCAGCATCGGCGCCCGCATCCGCACCCCCGCCACCTGCGTCTCGTACTGGCGCTCGAACTCGCCCGCGTAGTGCGAGACGTCGGTGGACGTCCCGCCCATGTCGAAGCCGATGACGCGCCGGAAGCCCGCGGCGGCGGACGTGCGCGCCATGCCCACGATGCCGCCCGCCGGGCCGGACAGGATCGAGTCCTTGCCGCGGAACCCGTGCGCCTCGGTGAGGCCGCCGCTGGACTGCATGAACATGATCGGCGCGCCGTCCAGCTCGCCGGACACCTGGTCCACGTACCGGCGCAGGATCGGCGAGAGGTAGGCGTCGACGACGGTGGTGTCGCCGCGCGAGACCAGTTTCATCAGCGGGCTCGTCGCGTGCGACTCCGAGACCTGGGGGAAGCCGGTGCGGCGCGCGATCCGCCCGATGGCGGCCTCGTGGACGGGATGCCGGTAGGCGTGCATGGTCACGATCGCGACCGAGCGGAACCCGTCGTCGTACGCCGCGCGCAGCTCGCGCTCGACCGCGTCCTCGTCGAGTGGGACGACGACCCGCCCCTGCGCGTCGACGCGCTCCCTCGCCTCGATCACCCGCGCGTAGAGCAGCTCCGGCAGCACGATCTCGCGGGCGAAGATGCGCGGGCGGTTCTGGTAGGCGATCCGCAGCGCGTCGCGGAAGCCCTCGGTGATGACCAGGACGGTCGGCTCGCCCGTGCGTTCGAGCAGGGCGTTCGTGGCCACCGTCGTACCGAGCCGCACGCCCGCGATGTCCTCGGCCGGGATGCGCTCGCCGGGCGCGACCCCGAGCAGGTGCCTGATCCCGGCGACGGCCGCGTCCCGGTAGCGGTCCCTGTCCTCGGACAGGAGCTTGTGGGTGACGAGCGCGCCGTCCGGCCGCCGGGCGACCACGTCGGTGAACGTGCCGCCGCGATCGATCCAGAACTCCCAGCGCGCCGCCATGGCGACCTCCGAAACGGCTTCTACCTGGGCAGTTTCCGTTCGGTGAGGATGGAAACACCCTCGCGGTAGAGGAGGGGAGGCGGCCGATGGACGATCACGGGAAGATGCGGTCCGTCCTGGTCGGATACGACGGGTCACCCGCCGCCGAGCAGGCGCTCCGATGGGCGGTGGACGAGGCCCGGCTGCGCGGCCTCGCCCTCACCGTCTGCCACGTGTGGCACTGGCCCTATCCAGCGCGCCCGCCGGACAAGGAGACCCTGGAGATCCTCCGCAGCGAGGGCGCGATCGTGGCCGACGAGGGCGTGCGCAAGGCGCGTGCCCTCGCCGAGGACCTGGAGGTCCGCTGGTGCCTTGAGCGGGGGTCGGCCGCGGGCTCGCTCCTGAAGGCGTCCGAGGGCGCCGTCATGGTCGTGCTCGGTGCGCGGGGGCAGGGCGGGTTCGACGGCCTCCCGGTGGGGTCCACCGCGGTCCAGGTGGCCGCGCAGGCCGCCTGCCCGGTCGTCGTCGTCCGTTCGGCCGAGCGGCTGGACGGCGGCCGGATCGTGGTCGGCGTGGACGGCTCGCCGGCCGGCGACGCGGCGCTCGGCTTCGCCGTCGAGGAGGCGGCGCTGCACCACGGCCCGGTGACGGCGCTGTGCAGCTGGTGGGACCCGGCCGCGCTTCCCGGGCCGGACCGGGTCCCCTTCATCGACCCGCAGGCGATCAGGCACGAGGCGATCGCGCGGTTCGAGCAGGCCGTCGCGCCCTGGCGGACCGAGCGGCCCGAGGTGCTGGTCGAGACCAAGTTCGTCCTCGACGCGCCGCGGCGGGCCCTGGTCAGCGCCTCCCACGGCGCGGCGATGCTGGCGGTGGGCGTCCGCGGGATCGGCTCGCTGCCGCAGATGCTCCTGGGGCCGGTGCCACAGGTCGCGCTCCAGGAGGCCCGCTGCCCGGTGGCGGTGGTGCCCGCGTCCGGACCGGGGAGGTGACGGTGATGGAGTTCGCCGATCGGGCCGATGCAGGACGGCGCCTGGCCGGGCGGCTGGGCGGCCTGCGGGACGAGGACGTCGTCGTGCTGGGGCTGCCGCGCGGCGGGGTGCCCGTCGCGTTCGAGGTCGCCCGGGAGCTGCGGGCGCCGCTGGACGTGATCGTCGTCCGCAAGCTGGGCGTCCCCTTCCAGCCGGAGCTGGCCATGGGCGCCATCGGCGAGGACGGCGTGCTGATCGTCAACGAGGAGATCGTCCGCCACACGGGGCTCGGCGAGTCCGACCTCGCCGCGGCGCAGCGGCGCGAGCAGGCCGAGCTGGAGGCCCGGGTCGAGCGGTTCCGCCGCGGCATGCCCCGGGTCGAGCTCCGCGACCGCACGGCCGTCGTCGTCGACGACGGCGTGGCCACTGGCGCGACCGCTCGGGCCGCCTGCCAGGTCGCCCGCGCCCACGGCGCGCGCCGCGTGGTCCTTGCGGTGCCGGTCGGCTCTCCCGACACGATGGCGGACCTGCGCCGGGTCGCCGACGAGGTGGTGTGCCTGCAGGAGCCGGAGCTGTTCTTCGCCGTCGGCCAGTGGTACCAGGAGTTCGGCCAGACGTCGGACGCCGAGGTGGTCGAGCTGCTGGAGCGCGCCGCGATGGCGTCGAGCCATGCCCGGCGCGGTCCCGCCGGACCCGGCCGCGCCGGTCCCGCCGGCCGGCCCGGGGACGATCCACCCGATCCGCCCGGCGCCGGCCTCCGCACGGATCCGCCCGGCCCCCCGGCCCTGGACGAGGAGGTGTGGATCGACGGCGGCTTCGTCGAGCTCACCGGGCACCTCACCGTCCCCGCCCAGGCCACCGGCGTCGTGGCGTTCGCGCACGGCAGCGGCAGCAGCCGGCACAGCCCGCGGAACCGGCAGGTCGCCGCCGGGCTCAACCGGGCCGGGCTCGGCACGCTGCTGTTCGACCTGCTGACCACCCGGGAGGAGCTCGACCGCGGCAACGTCTTCGACATCGGCCTGCTGGCCGACCGGCTCGTCGCCGCCACCGCCTGGCTGCGGGGGCGGCCGGAGACCGCCGGCGTCCGCGTCGGCTACTTCGGGGCGAGCACGGGTGCGGCGGCGGCGCTGTGGGCCGCCGCGGAGCCCGGCGCCGACATCGCCGCCGTCGTCTCGCGCGGCGGGCGCCCGGACCTGGCCGACCGCCGCCTCGGCGACGTCCGGGCCCCCACGCTGCTGCTCGTCGGCGGCGAGGACCGGCAGGTGCTCGGCCTCAACCGGCGCGCGCAGGAGCGCCTGCGCTGCCAGAACCAGCTGACCGTCGTGCCGGGGGCCACCCACCTGTTCGAGGAGCCGGGCGCCCTGGAGGCCGTCACGGCCCACGCCAGGGACTGGTTCCTCGCCTACATGCGCTGATCCGGCGCCCCTGGCACGGGCCGGGGCGCCACGGTCTCGGTGGACGTCCCGGCCCGGCGGCGCCTCACATGACGGCTCTGGGGGCGCTCTCGGGGCTCCTCGCCGCCCGTTCCGCGGGTCGTTCCGCGGGCCGGCCGCGTCCCGCGGCCTCGCCGCCCGGCAGGAACAGCTTGCGCAGCTCCTCGGGCAGCTGCCACACCGCCTGGTCCACGGCCCCCGGGGCGATCTCGGAGGACACGACCTCCGTGACCACCGCGATCGTCTTCGGCACGTCGTCGCGCCCGATGCGCGCCTCCTCGGCGTAGTGGACGGTGACCTCGCGCAGGTCGTACTTGCGCGGCACGTGCCGGGGGCTCCACCCGTCGTAGAACACCCCGCGCAGCAGTTCCGGCAGCTGGGCGGCGAGGTGCGCGGCGGCGTCGACGGTCAGCCGGTCGCGCAGCGTATGCATCCAGGCGCGCAGCACCCGGTAGGCGAACCTGCGGTCCTCGGTGCCGAACGCGGCGGCCATATCGGCGATCCACCGGTTGGTGGTGTCGATGCTCTTGTCCAGCCCATGTATCCCTGTGAACGTCATCTCAACGGCTCCAGAGCGGTCTCGGTGAACACGGACGCTTCCAGCGTGCGACCGTCCGAGCTCGGGGCGGCAGGGACGAAGGTCCCCAGGTGGTGGAGCGTTTCCGCAGGTCCGGGCGTCGGTGCGGCTACCGCTTCGCCCGCAGGAAGTCGATCAGCCGGTCGGCGGGCCAGGTGTTGACGACCTCGTCCGGGGTGAGCCAGCCGCGCTGCGCGGTGCCGATCCCGTAGCGCAGATGGGCCAGGTGGGGGACGGCGTGGGCGTCGGTGTCGACGGCGAACCTGACGCCGTGGCGCCTGGCGCGGCGGATGTGCTCGGCGGGCAGGTCGAGCCGCTCCGGGGACGCGTCGACCTCCAGGACGGTGCCGGTGCGGGCGCAGGCGGCGAACACCTCGTCCCAGTCGGCCTCGACCGGCGGGCGCCGGCCGATCTGCCGGGCGGTGGGATGGGCGAGGACGGCGACGAACGGGTTCTCGCAGGCGCGCACCAGCCGCCGCGTCATCTGCTCGCTCGGCTGGTCGAAGTGGGAGTGGACCGAGGCGAGGCACACGTCGAACCCGGCCAGGAAGTCGGCGGGCCAGTCCACGCCGCCGTCGGGGTCGATGTTGAGCTCGGTGCCGTGCAGCACCCGCATGCCGCCGTGGCGGCCGTCCAGCGCGCGGACCTCCTCGCGCTGGGCCAGCATCTTCTCGTCGGTCATCCGCTGCATGGCCAGGCCGGGCGCGTGGTCGGTGACGGCGTAGTAGGAGTACCCGCGGGACGCGGCGGCGGCGACCATGTCCGGCAGGCTCGCCAGGCCGTCCGACAGGTCGGTGTGGGTGTGCAGGTCGCCCCGGATGTCGGCCTCGGCGACCAGGACGGGCAGCTCCCCGCGCATGGCCGCCTCGATCTCCCCGGCGTCCTCGCGCAGCGGGGGCGGTATCCACGGCAGCCCGAGCCTGGCGTACACCTCGTCCTCCGCGGCCGACACGAGCTTGGCCCCTGTCTCGACGTCGAACAGCCCGTACTCCGACAGCTTGAGCCCGGCGTGGACGGCGATCTCCCGGGTGCGGATGTTGTGCGCCCGGGACCCGGTGAAGTACTGCAGGGCCGCGCCCCAGTCCTCGGGCGGCACCACCCGCAGGTCCACCTGGAGGCCGGTGCCCGTGCGGATCGAGGTCTTGGTGTCCCCGGCCGCGATGACCTGCTCGGCCAGGGCCAGGCCGACGAAGGACTTCATCAGCGCGTCCGGGCGGTCGGACGTGGCCAGCACGTCGATGTCGCCGACCGTGTCCTTCATGCGCCGCAGGGACCCGGCGAACGCGCAGCGCTCGCATCCGGCGACCGCCGACAGCTCGGCCACGATGGCCTCGGCGAGCTCCATCGCGGTCCCGAGCGGCACGCGCTGCCCCGCCTTGTGCAGGATCTCGATCCCGTGCCGCAGGTTCTCCTCGGTCTTGGCGCCGAAGCCGGGCAGGCCGTGCAGCCGCCCGGTGTCGAGGGCGCCGGCCAGCGCCTCCACGGAGTCGATGCCGCGCTCGTGGTACAGCACCATCGCCTTCTTCGGGCCGAGCGTGGGCACGAGCGTCAGCTGCCGCACGCCCACCGGGATCTGCGCCCGCAGCTCCTCCAGCTCGTGGATGCTCCCGGTGGTCAGGTACTCGTCGATCTTCGCCGCGATCGACCTGCCCACGTTCGGGATGCCCCGCAGCCCGGCGGCGTCCAGACCCGCGAGGTCCACCGGGTCGCCCGCCACCGAGCGCGCCGCCTTCTGGTACACCCGCACCTTGAACGCCTCGCCGCCGGTGATCGCCAGCAGGTCGGCGTACTCGTCCAGCAGGGCGCCGACCTCGTCGTTGACGCGCATGGCCTCCGCTCCCTCACATCCCCCTCCGGGGCGCGGCGGCGGGCCGCGCCCACGTCCGGACCGGCGCGATGTCCCCGGCCTCGCGAGCGCGCCGCGGATCTCCTGGCATGACGGGCTTTCAGGCATAGCGGCACAGGGCTCCGAGGCCCTGCGAGGGACCGCCGGGCGTCCCGGGCTCCAGGACGTGCACCTCGGCCCCGGTCAGCAGGGCGGCGCGGACGGCGACGTCGGCCAGCGGGCCGCGTACCACCGGAGTCGCGCCGGACGCGACGAGGGACGTGCGCCGGTCGGACACCTGCGTCGGCGCGGGGCCGAACCAGGCCGTCCGCCGGTCGGCGGGGTCGTCGGCCACCAGCAGCGTGCCGACCTGCCCGCGGGCGAGCGCACGCAGGGTCTGGACCGCGCCCTCGACCGCCAGACCGGACGGGCCCCGCCCCTCGTCCAGCCGCTTCAGCAGCTTGCGGGTCTCCTCGTCCGCCCATTCGCTCACCTGCGCCCGGACCTGCTGCTTGCGGTGCTGCCACGCGCCGTCCTGTCCCCGCCCGCCGGAGACGTGGCCCACGGTCACTTCTTGGCGGACGCCTTCGGGAAGGTGCTTGGTGAGGTACTGCATGGCGCGCACGTCGCCGCCGAGGAGCAGCACGCGCGCACCGGAATCGGCCAGATCGTCCGCGAGCGCGTGGGCCACCATGGTCGCGTTGTGCTCCCAGGAGTCCTCGGCGCGGTGCTGGTGGCGCATCTGGGACCAGCCGCCGGGGGCGTTGCGCACGATCTCGTCGTCCGGGCCGTCGATCGTCCTCGTGGTCGCGGTCGCCGTCCCGCCCCGGTACGTCTCGATGTCGGCGCCCTTGCGGTCGACGAGGGTCAGCACGTACGGCGGGCGCTCCTGGAGCCACGCCAGCAGTGGCACCAGGCACGGCAGCGGCGCGTGGACGGCGAGGTCGCGCGGCCGGGCGCCCGGCATCTCGACCACCGTGGGCTCCGGCTCGCCGTCGACCGCGAACACGGCGACCGCGCCGGATCCCGGTTCCGCCCGGGCGATCAGCCGGTCCAGCGCGTCGACGACGGCCTCGTCCGCGCCCTGCGCCCGCAGCCGCTTGGCCGTCAGCTCCCGGCGCAGCGCGGCGTCCTCCTCTCCCGGAGGCGTGGTCAGGTTGAAGTAGACCGATGTCACCGGCCCTCCGGAGCAGAGCCGACGCAGGGTCTCGGTCGCGATTCTCTCGTCCGCCTTCATGTGAAACAGCCTGTACAGCGGGCCATTCGTCCGATTAGGGACGAAGGTCCGCGGGTCGCCGGACCTTCGTGAGTCGGCCCTGCTCGTAAGGGGCGCGTGCGGTCGCGCGCCGCCTTCGCCCGCGGCGGGCCGTGCGCCACACTGAACGGGAGTCCAGGCGTCCAGGGGGAGGATCCGCGTGGCTCACTCAGATACCGGATTCCACTGGCTGTTCGGGGACCAGCTGGGCCCGCGCTTCCTGCGCCCGGACGCCGAGATCGTGATGATCGAGTCGCGGGCGGTCTTCCGGCGGCGCCGCTTCCACCGCGCCAAGGCGCATCTGGTGCTGTCCGCGATGCGGCACCGCGCGGCCGAACTCGGCGACCGGGTCCGCTACGTCCAGGCCGAGACCTACCGCGACGGCTTGGCCCGAGCCGTGGGCGGCGCCCCGGTGACCGTCCACCACCCGACGTCCCACGCCGCCCTCCGGTTCGTGCAGGGCCTCCGGCAGGTGGAGGTGCTGCCGCCGCGCGGGTTCCTAGTCCAGCCGGAGGAGTTCGCCCGGTGGGCGGAGTCCTCCGGCGGCGGGCAATTGCGAATGGAGAGCTTCTACCGGCACGTGCGCCAGGACCACGACCTGCTGATGGACGGTGACCAGCCCGCGGGCGGGCAATGGAACCTGGACAAGGACAATCGCGAGCCCCCGCCCAAGGGCGAGGCGAAACTGCCGGTCCCGGCCCCCTACCGGCCGCGCGAAGACGAGATCGACGAGCAGGTCAGGGCCGATCTGGACCGCTGGGAGCGGAGCGGCGAGGTCGCGTTCGTCGGACGGGACGGGCCGCGGCTGTTCCCCGCCGACCGCACCGAGGCCAAGCGTGCCCTGCGCGCCTTCGTGGACAAGCGCCTGCCCGCCTTCGGCCGCTGGGAGGACGCGGTCCTGGCGGAGGACTGGGCCATGAGCCACAGCCTGCTGTCCGCCTCGCTCAACCTGGGGCTGCTCGACCCGGCCGAGTGCGTCGAGGCCGCCGAGGCCGCCTACCGCTCGGGGAAGGCGCCGCTGAACTCCGTCGAGGGCTACATCCGGCAGGTCGCCGGGTGGCGCGAGTACATGTGGAACCTCTACTGGCACTTCGGGCCTCGTTACCGGGAGTCCAACGCCCTCGGGCACCGCGCGCCGCTGCCGGACTGGTTCGCCTCCCTGGACGCCGGGGCCGTCCGGGCGCGCTGCCTGTCGACCACCCTGGCGCAGGTCCGCGACCGGGGCTGGGTGCACCACATCCCCCGGCTGATGATCCTGGGCAACTTCGCCCTCCAGCGCGGCTGGGACCCGGCGGCGGTGACCGACTGGTTCCACCGCTGCTTCGTGGACGGCTACGACTGGGTGATGCTCACCAACGTCATCGGCATGTCGCAGTACGCCGACGGCGGCCGCATCACCACCAAGCCGTACGCGTCCGGGGGCGCCTACATCAACACCATGAGCGACCTGTGCGGCCCCTGCGCCTACCGGCCCACCGAACGCACCGGCGAGCGGGCCTGCCCCTTCACCGCCGGCTACTGGGAGTTCGTCCACCGCCACCGCGAACGGCTGGCGCACAACTACCGCACCGCCCGCGCCGTCAAGCAGCTCGAACGCCTCCGCGACCTGGACGACGTGCTCCGCGCAGCCCGGGACCGCGACCCGGACGCCGCTCCCTGACGATCAGGCGCCGGGCTCGTGGAGGCGCCCCGAGCGCAGGTGCAGGACCCGGTCGACGGCTCCGGGCGGCGGCGGTGTGTGGGTGATGAGCAGAATGCCCGGCCCCGACGGGTCGCCGAGCACGTCGGTGAGGAGGTCGCGGGCCGTGGCGGGATCGAGATGGGCGGCCGGCTCGTCCAGGACCAGCAGCCGCGCGCCGGACAGGAAGGCGCGGGCCAGCGCGATCCGCTGCCGCTGGCCCCCGGAGACCCGGACGCCGTGCTCGCCCACGTGGGTGTCGAGTCCGCCGGGGAGGCCGGCGATCCAGTCCCGGACGCGGGCGCGGCGCAGCGCTTCGACGATCTCGGACTCGTCGGCGTCCGGCTTGGCGAGGGCCACGTTGGCGCGGATCGTGGTGGCGAACAGGTGGGCGTGCTGGTCGACCAGGCAGATCGCGCGCCGGACGTCGTCCTGCGCGTAGTCGCGCAGATCGTGGCCGTCGAGGGTGACGCGGCCCTCGTCGGGGTCGCGGAACCGGACCAGCAGGTGCGCCAGGGTGCTCTTGCCCGCCCCGCTCGGGCCGAGCAGCGCGACCCGGTCGCCGGGACGCAGGTCGAGGTCGACGCCGTCCAGGACCCAGGGCGAGCCGGCGGCGTAGCGGGCTCGTACGCCGCGCACCCGGAGCAGGTCGCCGCGCGGCGCGGGCAGCGGGCGCGGCGGGTCGGCGGCGGGTGCCGGGCGGGCGGTCAGCGCGCCGAGGCGGGCGGCGGCGCCGTGCGCGGTGAGCAGGTCGCGGGCCGCCTCCGGCAGCGGCCGGACGGCCTCGAACGCCGCCGTGGCCGCCAGCGCGAGGGCGGCGAGCAGGACGCCGGGCAGCGCACCCCGGTGGACGGCGTCCAGCCCCGCGACCAGGACGGCGAGGGTCGTGGCGGCGGTGAGGAGGGTGACCGACCCCGAGGTGAACCCGGCGGTGCGGGCGTCGCGGCGCGCGATCCGGGCCAGCGCGGCGTCGGCGGCGCCGATCCGGCCGAGCTGGTCGTCCACCCGGTCGAAGGCGACGAGATCGGGCGCGCCGTGCAGCAGCTCCACGGTCTCCGCGTTGCGCGCCGCGCGGCCCTCGGCCCGCCGGGACGCGGCGGCACGCGTGAGCGCGGCGGCAGCGGCGGGCAGGAGGAGCGCGGCGGGCAGCAGCCCCAGCGCCAGCAAGAGCCCGGCGGCGGGCTGCAGCCACGCGGTGGCGGCGACGGTTCCCGCGCCCACGACCAGCGCGACGGCCGGCGGACCGAACCCGCGCAGGTACAGGTGCTGGACGGCTTCGACGTCGGCGACGAACCCGCTGAGCAGGTCGCCCGACCTGGCCCCCGGCAGCCCGGCCGGGACGAGCGGCTCCAGCCGCCGGAACCACCGCACCCGCAGCTCGCGCAGCAGCCGGAAGCTCGCGTCGTGGGACACCAGGCGCTCGGCGTAGCGGAACGCGGCCCGCGACAGGCTGAACGCCCGCACCGCGGTGATCGCCACGGCCAGCGCGACGACCTCCGGCCGCAGCGCCGCCCGCGAGATCAGATACCCGGAGGTCCCCATCAACGCGACCCCCGACCCGAACGCGAACGCCCCGCAGAACGCCGCCCCGACGAACCGATGCGCCACCGGCCGCGCAGCGGCGAGCAGCTCCGGCAACGGCCCCCGGCTCACGCGAAAGCTCCCGCACAAGACCCCGTCCCGACCTCTCGGGCGGCGTCCTCGGCCGACCGCGGCTCGTGCCCGACGACCGGCGAGCGCCCATTGACGCGAGGGCGTCGGTAGCGGGCCTGGTCTTGTCGACCGGCGGTGTCCGCGGCCGGTGGCGGCTCGTGCTCGGGGACCAGCGGGCAGCCGCTCACGCGAAGGCTCCGGTGGGGGAGGGGGTCAGGTTGATCACTTGGTCTGCGCCTTCGGCGAGCCTTGGGTCGTGCGTGGCCACGACTAGCGTGCGGTCGCTGAGGGTCAGGAGCGCGTCGGTCACATGTTGGGCGGTGGTCGGGTCCAGGTGGGCGGTCGGTTCGTCCAGCAGGAGGAGTGGGACGGGGCGGGCCAGTGCTCGCGCCAGGGCCACGCGGCGTACCTCGCCTGCGGAGAGTCCGGCGCCAGCCTCGCCCACCGTGCGGTTCAGCAGGGCCGTGGCGCCGGCGAGTTCGGCGGCGGCAGCCGGGCTCAGGCCACCGGGCTCGGCCGGGGCGATGGCCTCGGCCACCGGGCCGGGACGCAGCCGGGGGCGCTGCGGCAGCCAGGCGACCAGCCGGCGCCACTCGTCCGGGTCGAACGCGGCGAGGTCCGTGCCGTCCACGGTGATGAGCCCGGACGACGGCTCGACGAACCGCAGGAGCAGCGCCAGCAGGGTGCTCTTGCCCGCGCCGCTGTCCCCGACGAGCGCCGTCCGCCCCCCTGGGCCGATCTCCAGCGACATCCTGGTCAGGACGGGCGGGCCGTCGTATCCGGCGGTGACGTCCTCCAGCCGGACGGTTCCGAAGGCGGCCGGGCGCGGGCGCGCGGGCGCCGGCACGGCGGGAGGCAGCGCGAGCAGCGCGGACAGCCGCCGCGACGCCGTCAGCCCGTCCGCGCCCGCGTGGAACTCGGCCGCGAGCCCGCGCAGCGGCCCGTACAGCTCCGGCGCGAGGACGAGGATCGCGAGGCCCGCCTCAAGGCCGATGGCGCCGGTGGTCAGCCGCAGGCCGATGCCGACCGCGACCAGCGCCGTGCCGAGGGTCGCGGCGAGCTCCAGGACGAACGCCGACAGGAAGGCCGTGCGCAGGACCCGCATCGTCTCCCGCCGGTAGCGGTCGCTGGTCGCGGCGATGGCGGACGCCTGGGCGCGGCCCCGGCGGTGGGCGCGCAGCGTCGTCAGCCCGTTCACCACGTCGAGGAAGTGGCCGCTCATCAGGGCGAGGGCACGCCACCGCTCCCGGGTCCGCGCCCTGGTCGAGCGGCCGATCAGCGCCCCGAACAGCGGGACGAGCGGCAGCGTCCCGGCCATGACCAGCGCCGACGCGACGTCCCGGAAGGCGACCCAGGCGAGGATCGCGGGCGGTGCGAGGGCGGCCGTCATCAGCTGCGGCAGGAACCGGGCGACGTAGGTCTCCAGCGCCTCGACGCCGTCCGTGGTGGCGGTCACCGCCTCGCCGGACGGCACGCTCCCCGGGCGCGCCCGCACGATCCGGCGCAGCACCCGGCCGCGCAGCTCGCGGACCATGCGGGACGCGGCCGTGCGGGCGCCGGTCTCCGACGTCCAGCCGAGCGCGGCGCGCGCCGCGCCCACCGCCGCGAAGCCGAGCAGCGCGGGCAGGACGTCCCGCACGTCGCGGCCCCCGAGGAAGCCGGCGACGACGACGTGGGCGAACAGCGCGGCCTGCGCGATCGTGAGCGCCGCGGAGCAGGCCGCGGCCGCTCCCGCCGCCGCCAGGAACCGGCGCACGCCGGGGACGTCCCGCGGCAGCCAGGGGTCGAGGGCGCGCATCCGCGGCCTACTCCCCGCCCTCGGCGGCCGCGCCGCCGGACGACGAGCCGCCCGGCCGCCGCCCCTTCGTGATCATGTGCAGCGGGGTCGGCGGGTGGGCGAAGTCCTCCCGCGAGAGCCGCGCCCGGAACACCCACAGCGCCCAGATCTGGTAGACGAGCACGACGGGCACGAACACGCCGGCGATGATCGTCATCGCCACCAGCGAGTAGTGGTTGGACGCGGTGCTGTAGATCGTCAGGCTCGGCGAGCCGGCCGTGGACGACACCATGACCCGCGGGTACAGCCGGGCGAACAGCGCGGCGACCAGCAGCACGACCGCGGCGGACGTCCCGGCGAACGCGGCCAGGGGGCGCTTCAGCCAGATCAGCGGCCCGGACGCCGCGGCCGCCGGAAGGCTCAGCCCGAGCAGCACGTACACCGGCACGGTGTAGGGCGCCGACGACGACGCCTGCACGGCCGTCCACACCGTGAACACGATCAGCAGCACCGCCGCGACCGGGTAGATCGTGAGGGAGAAGCGGCGTACCCGCTCCTCCAGGCCGCCCTCGGTGCGGAAGGCGAGGAACAGCGTGCCGTGCAGCGCGAACGCCGCCACGAGCGTGAACCCGGCCAGCACCGAGTAGCCGGTGAACAGCACGCCCTGCCCGCCGGTGACGTCGCCGCGCGGGTCCATCGGCACCCCGCGCGTGATCGCGGCGAACACGACGCCGAGCAGGAACGGGATGGCCAGGGACGAGATCGGCAGCGCGACGTCCCAGCGGCGGCGCCAGGAGAGGTCGTCGTGCTTGTTGCGGTACTCGATGGCGACGCCCCGCACGATGAGCGCGACCAGGATCCCGAAGAACACCAGGTAGAAGCCGGAGAACATGCTCGCGTACCAGCCCGGGAACGCGGCGAACGTCGCCCCGCCCGCCACGATGACCCACACCTCGTAGCTGTCCCACACGGGCAGGATCGTGGCGAGCAGCGCGTGCCGCTCCGGGTCGTCGCGGCCGACGAACGGGTAGAGCATCCCGACGCCGAAGTCGAAGCCGTCCAGCAGGAAGAAGCCCATCCAGAGCACCGCGATCAGCACGAACCACAGCGTCTGGAGGTCGAAGTGCCCTGCGGTCTCCATGGTGTGACGCACCTTTCGGGCTTCGGGCGGAGCCGGGTTCCTGCGGGCCGTGTTCCTGAAGGCGGGGTACCGGACGGTCAGTGGAGCATGGGCGGCAGCGCGTCCTCGCGGGTCAGGTCGGGGGCGGGACGTTCGGGGCCGATCCGGATCGCCCGGACCATCAGCCAGATCATGATCGTGGCGAGCACCCCGTAGACGGCGGCGAAGCCGGCCAGCGTCGCGATCACGTGGCCCGTCCCGACCATCGGGGAGATCGCGTCGTGCGTCCTGAGCAGGCCCTGGACGATCCACGGCTGTCGCCCCATCTCGGTGACCAGCCAGCCGGCCGTGTTGGCGAGGAACGGCAGCGCGAGGAACGCGTAGGCCGTCCAGGCGAACCAGCGGGACCACGCCCAGCCGCGCCGGAAGACGATCCACAGCCACGCGGCGCTGTACAGCAGCACGAGGAACCCGACGGTGATCATCACGCGCCAGGACCAGTAGATGCTGCCGATGATGGGCGTGTAGTCGCCGGGGCCGTACCGCGCCTCGTACTCGCGCTGGACGTCGTCGATCCCGCGGATCCGCCCGTTCCAGCTGTTGGTGGACAGCACCGACAGGCCGTGCGGGATGACGATGTCGACGTTGGTGCGCTCCGGGTGCTTCTCCCAGGGGCCGATCGCCAGCAGGGACAGCGGCGCGGGCGCCTGCGTCTCGTACAGCGCCTCGGCCGCGGCCATCTTCATCGGCTGGCGCTTCACCAGGATCTGCGCCTGGAAGTGCCCCACGCCGATCACCACGACGGACGCGACGGCCGTCACCCACAGCGCCCCGCGCGCGGCGGCCCGGAACAGCGTCACGTCCGCGTCGTCCGGGGCGACGCCCTCCCGCCGGGCCTTGCGCAGCCGGTACGCGGACGCGGCGATGACCAGGAGCCCGGCCGTCACCAGCGACGCGGCGATCGTGTGGAAGAAGTGGGTGATCTGGAGCGGCTGGAGGAGGACGTCGCCGAGCGACGTCATCTCGGCGCGCCCGCCCTTCATCGCATAGCCGACGGGGTGCTGCATCCAGGTGTTGGCCGCCAGGATGAAGTAGGCGGACGACCACGTGCCCGCCACCACGAGCCAGATCATCGTGAGGTGCACGCGCGGGGACAGCCGATCCCAGCCGAACAGCCACAGCCCGATGAAGGTGGACTCCAGGAAGAACGCGACCAGGCCCTCGATCGCCAGCGGCGCCCCGAACACCGACCCGACGAACCGGGAGTAGACCGACCAGTTCATGCCGAACTGAAACTCCTGCACGATCCCGGTGACCACCCCGAGCGCGAAGTTGATCAGGAAGAGCTTCCCGAAGAACCGCGTCATCCGCAGGTAGTGCTCCTTGCCGGTGCGGTACCAGGCGGTCTGCATCGCGGCGACGAAGAAGGCCAGCCCGATCGTGAGCGGCACGAACAGGAAGTGGTAGACGATGGTGACGCCGAACTGCCACCGGTCCAGCACCGCTGTCGTCTCCACCGCGCTCCCTTCCCCGTCGTCGGAGATCCTCGGCGGCAGAGCACCATCGGGAGGCCGCCCCACCGGGCATGCACTGGGCACACTGCCCGGCCGGTCGGCTGCCGAAAGGCAGCCCGCGGTCAATCGTTGATCAAGTTCCGCGGCGGGACGGCGGTGCGTCCCAGCAGGTCAGGGCACGCGGCTCAGGCTCCGGTGTCGGGCGGGCAGGGCACCGGCCGGTCGCCGGCGCCGCGGGCGCGGAGCCGGTGGGCGCGCAGGGCGGCCTCGACGGCGAACCGGGTGCCGGGGTCGGCGAGCTCGTCGCCGAGGAGGTGCTCCAGGACGCGCATCCGGTACCGGACGGTCTGCACGTGCACGCCGAGCTCCTCGCTGATCCGCGTCGCGGGCGCGCGGGTGCGCAGCCAGACGGCGAGCGTGTCGACCAGCGGCTGCCTGCGCCGGTCGCTGAGCGGGGCGAGGGGCGCCAGGCCGCGGCGCGTGATCTGGTCCATCAACGCTCCGTCGGCCAGCAGCCACAGGCTCATCAGGTGGTCCTCGCACAGGGTGAGCGTGCCGTCGTGCAGGACGTCCCCCAGGTCGAGCAGGCGCCTGGCCCAGCGGAGCGAGTCGGCGGCGCGGGCGCGCGGGACGGTCAGGCCGACCGCGGCGCGGTCCCCGGCCAGGGCGGCTTCGAGCATCGCGCGCCGTTCGCCGGTGAGCGGGCCGGGGACGAGGAGGTACGGCGCGGGGTCCTCCGGGTCCAGCAGGACGTCGGCGTCCAGGAGGGGGCTGACCGGGAGGGTCCCGGCGGGCAGGGCGACCAGCGTGACCTCGTCCGGGAGCGGCCAGTCGGCGGCCGGGTCCGGCTCGACGGACGGCGCCGGGGCGACCAGGGCGCGCAGCAGGGCCAGCCGGGCGGCGGCGCGTCCTCCGCACTCCTCCGCCTTGGCCTTCTCGTAGCCCTCCCTGGACAGGGCCGCCGCCTCGTCCATGTAGTCGATGACGGCCTCGGCCAGCGCGGACACCGCGAGGACGGACGCGACCCGGTCGTCCAGCATCGCCCGGATGCGGGACCACGCCACCTGCGTCGCGGCGCGGTAGGCCGACTGGAGCACGGTGAGCGGGCGGCCTTCCATCGCCTCGAACGCGCCCATCTTGCGGCACAGCTCATCCCGGCGGTCGAGCGGTCGGGAGGGGTCGGCCAGCCAGTCCAGGAAGCCGAGGACGTTTCGTTCGACGGCGGTATGCAGGACGCGGTTGTAAGCGCTTCCGGGCGGTCGCGCGTAGGCGGGGATCGCGGCGCGGATGCGTTCCACGATCTCGTCGACGAGGCCCGGGACGACGGTCGTCCGGACGTCCGGCGACAGCGCCGCGACGAGCTTGCGCAGATCGTCGGACTCCGGGGGTGAGAGCGGCCTCGGCATCGCACGGGCTCCCTGGGGGTGGGGGGCGGGGGGTCGGGAGGCTGAGGTCAGGAAGCGGGCCGTTCCGGCGGCGTCCGCCGGCGGGCCTTGAGGATCGCCTCCAGGACGAAGCGCGTCTCGGGGTCGTCCAGCGGGCCGCCGACCTCCTTCCTGATCTGCCGCAGCCGGTACCGGACGGTCTGCGGATGCAGGTGCAGGCGGCGCCCGACGTCCGCCGCCGTGCTCCACTGCTCCAGCCAGACCCGCAGCGTCTCGGTGAGGGCGCGCCCCTTGGCCTCCGGCAGGTCCGCCAGGCCGCCGAGCCTGCGCCGCGCGAGCTCCTCCACGAGGGGCGGGTCGCACGTCAGCCACAGGTCGAGGAGGTGGTCCTCGGCGCGGATCAGCGGCGGCGCGTCGATCACGCCGTCCGCGGCGAGGGCGAGCACGCCGCGCGCCCAGCGCAGCGCGTCGGGGAGCTCGTCCAGCGGCACGGTCAGGCCGACCGCGACGGGCCCGCGGTCGAGCGCCGCGCCGAGCAGCGTGCGCCGGGCCTCGTCGACCTCGCCGGGCACGAGCAGCCAGGGCGCGGACCCGCCGAGGGCGGACAGGACGTCGCTGCGTTCGGCGGCCGGTCGCCACCGCGTGCCGCGGCGGACCGCGACCGGCGTGGCGGTCTCCGGCACGTTCCACCCGAGTCTCGCCGCGAGGTGCTCGACGGTCTCGCGGGAGGCGACCGGACGCGTGGAAAGGCCCTGCATGAGCAGCCTGCGGGAATGGACGAGGTCGACCGGCGCCTTCAGGCTCTGGTCCAGATAGGCCTCGACGATCGGCTCGATTATCTGGTCCATGAAGGCCATTTGGAATTCCGCGACGCGGGCCAGATCGGCGCCCGAGACCTTGTTGCGGACGCACACCTCGGTGATCCGGTGCCAGGAGGTGTCGAAGGCGATGTGGATCGCGGCGTGCAGGGACTCCAGGCTGCGGTTGCCCGTGACCTCCTTGCGCCCGAACGAGTGCAGCAGCTCCAGCAGGCCGTCGAGCGGCTCGGCCGGGTCGGCGAAGCGCGCCATGTACGTGCGCATGGTCTCCCGCACCACCCGCTCCGGGCTGGGCGGGCCGCCGTCCGCGACCGCGTAGTCGGGGACGGTGGTGCGGACGGCCGTGTAGATCTCCTCGGCCAGTCCGGGGAGCCCCGAGCGCAGGACCTCGACGAGTTCGGGAGGCGCCGGCTCGGGACGGATGTTCGCACCGTCCCCGCCGCGCGCCGGAGCGGCCTGTCCAACCGGAACCGACATGCCGTTCAAAATACCCAGGGGTCTCTAGTCGGAAAAGGCCTCGGAACGGTGCCGCGAAAGGGAATATGGTCACTGACAGGCATACGTCGCGGAGAGTTGACGGGGGCGCGGATATCGGCGCGGCCGCATGGCGCTTTCCGGTCGGACCGTTGACCGCCGACCATCGCCTCCTCATCGGCGAACAAACCGCGCGGCGCGTTTTACTCAGCCGTTGACAGACCTTGCCGGAATCGGCGTCGTCCCCGCTTCCGAGCCTTGTCGGCCGTGAAAATCTCCGCTTACCGTACTGGCTGGTAGGTGAATGGTGAGCTCACACCACCCACGCAGGAAGGCCCGTGCCCGTCCCCAGGCACCCGGTCCCACCCCCAGGAAAGGTCATTCCCCGTGCGTAAGATCACCTCGGTGGCCCTCGCCGCCACGAGCGCGTCCGCTCTCGCGCTCTTCCTCGCTCCCGCGGCCAGCGCCGCCACCCTCACCGCGACCGTGACCAACGGCGGCTCGGTGACCGCCGCCAACTCCGGCAACCTCGTCATCACCGACACCACCACCGGCATCGCGGTGACCTGCACCGCGTCCACCGGCTCCGGCAGCATTCCGAACGGGACCACGAGCGGCGGCTCGCCGCTCCAGGTCGGCTCGCTCAGCTCGATCGGGTTCACCAACTGCAAGGGCGGCGGCTTCACCTTCACCGTGACCACGAAGGCGCTCCCCTGGAAGGTGAACGTCACGGGCGCCACGTCGGGCGGCGTCACGCCGGGCAGCATCAGCGGCATCTCCGCGCACGCCTCGGCGGCCTTCGGCCTCTGCCAGATGGACATCAACGGCACGGCGGCCGGCTCCTACACCAACAGCACCGGCAAGCTGACCGCCGGCGGCGCCAGCCTGACGATCAGCAACGTCACCTCCGGCTGCCTGGGCATCGCGAACAACGGCGACACCGCCTCGCTGAGCGGCGCGTACATCGTCAAGAACAGCGGCGGGACCTTCCCGCAGATCAACGTCACCTGAGCCGTGACGCGCTGATCCGGCGCACATGATCCGCGGAGGCCGACCCACCCCGCAGCCCTCCGCGCCCACCCCCGGCGGGCCGGAAACGCCGACGCGTTTCCGGCCCGCCGCCTTTCCGGACCACGGCCCCGCCCGCCGGGCCGTGGTCCGGGCGGTCGATGCGGTCCGGAACGTTCCGGTGTACCGCTTGGCCGGTTGCGGCCCGTTCTCACGATCTTGCTTGACTCTGGACACTCAAGAGTTTCTATTGGCCCCCTGTGATCCTTCACGATCACCGTGATCCTTCACGATCACCGCTACTCCTGTCGGCTTTCGGGGATGAGGAACCATAGGAGGCGATGGCATGCGCCATCGACGTACACGGGCGGGATCCATCGCCCTCGCCGCGGTGCTCGGGCTGAGCCCGCTCGCGGCGATGCCGTCGGCGTCGGCCGACGGCCAGGTGACCGAGGTGGCGCTGCCGGTGCCGGACGTCGCGCCGGTCGGGCTCGCCGCCGGACCGTCCGGCACCGTCTGGTACGCCGCGAACGCCGGCGGCATCGGCCGCATCGGCGCCGACGGCAAGGTCACCGAGTTCAAGGTCAGCGAGAACTCGCAGGGCCAGCTCGGCATCCCGGACGCGATGACGGCCGCGAGCGACGGGGCCGTCTGGTTCACCGACCTGTCCTACAGCGTCCCCAGGGTGGGACGCGTGGACCCGTCGAGCGGCGCCGCGACGCTCTTCGAACTGCCGACGACCGGCGACGTGAACTTCGCCAACGCGCAGATCGCCGGAATCGCGCCGGGTCCGGACGGGTCGGTGTGGGTCACCGGCGCCTTCTCCGGCACGATCGGCCGCGTCGACCCGTCGGGGAACGTCACGGCGTACGCGACGGGCCTCGCCCCGTACGGGGTCACGGTCGGCCCGGACCAGGCGGTGTGGTTCAGCGACAACAGCGGCCTGGTCGGCCGGCTGGACCCCGCCACGGGTGCGGTCACCTCCTACGAGACGCCGTTCACCAACCAGGGCTACCCGGGCATGGGCGACATCGTGTCCGGCCCGGACGGCAAGGTCTGGTTCACCCAGCCCGGCGTCGGCAGGATCGGCTCCGTCGACCCGGCCACCGGCGAGGTCGCCGAGTACGCCCCGGGGCGCCCCGACTCCGACCCCACCGGCATCGTCGCGCACGGCGGCAAGCTGTGGTTCACCGAGGCCGCCGCCAGCAACATCGGCAGCCTCGACCCAGCCACCGGCGAGATCGCCGAGTACCCGCTGCCGGCGACCCTGTCGGCGCCGACCCGCATCATCAGCGGCCCCGGCGGCCACCTCTGGTTCACCGAGCCCGGCCGCGGCCTGGTCGGGCACTTCGACCCGGCCGCCCCGCCGTCCGGCTCGTCCCACCCGGCGGTGCCCACCGCGACCCCGGGCAGCAGCCCCGTCCCCGGCGCCCGCTTCCAGAACCAGTGCGCGGTGGAGACCCTCTGCCAGACGCAGGTCACCACCGGCGGCAACGTCAAGATCGGCACGTTCGACCAGAGCCTGCCGAACGGCGCCATCCGCATCACCGGCTCCCTCGGCGCGCCGGACGAGACGGGCGACCTCGTCCTCGACCCGCCCGTGGTCGGCGAGCAGCTCGTCTCCAAGCCGGTGGAGGTGGAGGGCGGCCTCATCGGGCAGCTGCCCCTGATCGGCCCGATCCTCGGCAAGTCGCCCGCCGCGATGTGGGAGGTCAACCGCCTCACGATCAGCCAGACGCTGGCCGGCAAGGTGCACCTCTACCTGACCGACACCGGACTCGCCGTCCGGGTGCCGCTCAACGTGCACCTCAACAATCCGCTGCTCGGCACCACCTGCGTCATCGGTCCGATCAACGCGAGCCTGCCGACGACCTTCCTGGCCGGGGCGCCGAACGGCGACCCGCACCTCGGGTTCGTCCCGGGAGCCATCTCCCTGGAGGCGCCCATCGACGTCCCGGCCGCCAAGGGGTGCGGTCCGTTCGGGATCCTCGACGGCGTCATCAACCAGATGATGGGCCTGCCGTCGCCCGCGTCGCAGAACTCGATGAAGATGACCGGCGTCCTCAACCTGGGCAACGGCATCAACGCGAGCAACACGCCGCAGAGCCTGGCGTCCGGCCCGGTCGCCACGAAGCTCAAGCAGATGCTCAAGGCCGGGACGACCCAGCGGAAGGCCGTCAAGGCGCCGACCCCGGCTCCGAAGAAGGTCACCTACAAGGTCACGGCCCGCCGCTGAGAGCCCGGCCTCGAGGAACGGAGACGACTCGCGGAGGCGGGCCCTGGCGGGCATGACCGCCCTGACCCTGCTCGCCGGCGGCTGCGGCGGATCGGAGCCCTCGATCCCCCCGACCGCCGGCGGCGGGCCCGCCTCCACCGGCACCCCCGGAGGCCCGTCCTCCGGGGGCTCTCCGTCCACGCGAAAACCCTGACCGTCCACTGGACGAGCGGCCTCAGGGACAGCCTCCACCGCCCCTGAGAGCGCGGCCGCGGGTGCTGCTCGGTTCCGCGCCCGAGGTCGACCGTCCACACCCTGTGGAGACTCCAGCCGCCTTCGCCGTGAGACGTCGCCGCACGTAGGGCAGGTTCTTGGAACCGAATGCGCTTATCGGTAGACGGAACCGCTAGCGGCGCTCGGCCAGTTCTCGGATAAGGCGCATGGATCCTTTGGGGCTCATCGCCACGCTGGCGAGTATGTCGAATTGCTTGACGTACCACTCGACGTCCGAAGCCCGATCGAAATAGAGGCCGAAGTTGGAGTGCTCGACGAACACGACGTCCGGCAGCGCGTGTTCCGCGAAGCGGAGAAGGACGAACGGCCCGTCCTCCCGTCGCGGGGCTGTGGACGGGACTATCTGAATCGTCACAGGGGAGTGAGAACCGACCTCCGCCAAGTGCCGGAGCTGCTCGTGCAGGACGTCGGGTCCGCCGACCGCTCGGTACAGGACCGCCTCGTCCAGCAGGAACCATACGGGCGTCGGCGCGTCGCCCTTCAGGAGCCGTTGGCGCCGTAGTTTGAACGCGGTCTGGCGCGAGGCGTCGTCGAGCGTGAGGTCCGCCGGTTCGAGCGCGGCGATCGCGTGGGCGTACTCGCTGGTCTGGAGGAGATCGGGGACGTACCGGGACTCCACGCAGCGGACGAGCGCCGAAGCCTCTTCGAACGCGATGTAGGGCTCGAACCATGACGGCATGACGTCGGAGTACTGGTGCCACCAGGCAGGGGAGTTGGCCTGCCGCGCCAACTCCAGGAACGTCTCGCGCTCGGCCTCGTCGACCACTCCGTAGAGGGTGAGCAGGTCCGCGACGTCCCGCTCCTTGAACCCGACGCGCCCGTGCTCCATGCGGCTGATCTTCGACTGGCTGGCCCGGATGGCGAAGCCCGCGTCCTCGGCGCTGATCGTCTTCGCCTCGCGCAGCCTCCGCAGTTGGGAGCCGAGGAGGATGCGCTGCACCGTCGAGCCCCCCGGCGCCGGTCGGCCTCCTCCCGGCCCCGGCCTGAGAGCCTGGCCTGCCGGTTCGCCCATCACCATTCCCGCCGTCCGTAGCCACCGAGTGCAGCATCGACATCCTATGATCCTGCGGCGGCGGAGCGCCTGATGCATATGCATTCTGCTGCACTTGCATCTGCACGGTACTTTCAGGAGGATGGGGCATGCGGTCGTGGCGGCCGGGCCGTCCGCCAACCCCCTGGAGAACGAGGTCATCATGGACAGCCAGCACGAACGGGAGTCCCGCCCCGCCCCGCCCGAGGCGCGGCCCCTCCTGACGTCCCGGGCGCTGCTGATCATCCTCACGGCGGGCGCCGCCGCCGGTGCCGCCGCGCTGAAACCCGCCGCCGCCATCCCCATAGGGGTGGGCGTCGCCGTCGTCACGCTGCTGGTGAAGATCCTCGACGACTGACGCGGCGGGCCACCGCCCGCCGCAACGACCGACCCGCGACCGCTGCGTCCGTTCCGGCGGACGTCCGCCGTTGTGGTGGCGGCCGTAGCCGCGGCCGTCCTGCCGCGCCGGGTCCCTCAGGGGGCGGCGGTGAGCTGCTTGGTGTTGGGGCGGGACGGGTGGCTGCGGCCGAGCGGGCCGGCGGCCATCGCCCGGACGAGCGTGTCGGTGACCCGGGTGACGAAGGCGCGCCCCGCCTCGTTGACGCCGTGCCCGCAGGCCTTGCCGCGCATCGCGCAGACCCAGCGCATGGTGCCCGTGGCGAACACCCCCGCGCCGCTGCGGGTGGTGTAGTAGGACGCGTGCGCGACCGCCGTGCCGGCCCCGCAGCTGATCGGGGAGCGTCCGACGATCTCCAGTGTCGGCGGTGTCGGCCCGCCGGGGGCGATCGCGTCGGCCTCCGGGCCGACCATGCCGGGGAACCGGGTGCCCGCGCGCACACCGGTGCCGCGGAACAGCCAGAAATCGGGCCGGTGGACGGTGAACGCGCCCTCCGCCGGAAAGCACATGTACTGGATGCCGATGAGGTCGCTCTCCGGCCGCGGCTTCGGCGGCAGCCGCCAGTCCTGTGTCGACTCGGCCGAGTTCGTCCGGGAGACGGGGTCGGCGGCGGAGTCCTTGTAGCAGACCACCAGCCGGTCGGCGCCGAGCGGTGTGGCCTCGTACCGGATGTGCCGGTTGACCGCGTTGGCGCCGAGGAAGGCGATGTTGACGCCCTGATCGCGGGCCTGCGTCACGCGCCGGCGCATGGCCGTCGACCAGTACTCGTCGTGCCCGAGGGTGAGCAGTCCGCGCGCCTTGCCCAGCAGGCCGGGGTCGGCGTGCAGGTCGTTGTCGGTCGCGTACGCCAGCGGCACGCCCGCCTTCTCGGCCAGGGCGATGGCGGGCTGCTCGTAGGTCAGGAACTTGCCCGCGCCGTTCTTGTCGTAGGGGCGGTCGAAGCTGACCGCGTAGGACCGGTCGGAGAATCCGGACGGCCCCCCGTACAGGTCGTAGCCGCCCCACTTGTTGTACGCCTGCCAGGTGGTGGTCGCGTTCAGCACCACGACCCGTCCCGCGGTGTCCGTCGAGCGGACGGTCACCGGCACGAACCGCTGCGCGCCCGACGCGGCGGTCAGCCTGATCAGGTAGCTGCCCGCGGGCCAGTCGGCCGTGGCGACGGTGAGCGACGGCCGCCACGGCGCCGACACGGTGCGCGTCTTCCGGTCGATCCGGGGCGCCGCCTGCCGGACGCCGGGCACCTGCCCGGACCGCCACACGCGCCGCGCGTTCGCGCCCCCGTACCAGCCCATCCGGAACGCCTCGGCGGTGAACCCGGACGTCGTGGTCGAGACGAACAGCCGGAACGACTGGCCCGGCAGCACGCTCACGCGGTCGGCGTACCCCTCGATCTCGTGCTCGGCGCCCTTGCGGCGGACCTGCCAGTCCGCCGTGCCGGGCTTGGCGTTCTCGGGTACTTCCGGAGTCTCCGGCGTTGCCGCAGCCGCCTTGCCCGGCCTTTCGCCGACCGCGCGGTGGGAGGTCGAGCACGCGACGAGAAGGAGCACCGCCAGCAACGCCAGCGCGACCGGGGTCCGAAACCTACGCGGAACCGTTCCTCGCTGTCCGGGAAATCCCTTTTCTGCATGCGTCACGGCGGACCCGCCCCCCTGCCTTCCCCCTGGGTGTCCCGTCCACCGCCACGGACCAGAGATCGTCTTCCCATCCAGGGACCGCATATTCGCCGGTCCCGGCGGGGGTTCGTCGCGCGCACCTGGTTCGTGACAGTTCGCGCCATTATGTCGCCCCACCGGACCACGCGACGCACCATTCCCCGCGTGTCCTGGCCCCTCTCCGAGGAACCGCCGAGAACCTCCCACGGCCCCCGGCGCGTCGGCTACGGCGCCCTGTCGTGCCGGGAATTCGGATCCGGGCCTGCGGCGCATGCCCTGACGAACGCGATGTCCTCCTTCAGCGCGTACTTGACGCCGCGCTCCAGCAGCCGGTCGGCGAACACGGTGGAGATCAGCGCGCCCATGGCCTCGGGCTTGGCCGGGTATCCCATCGGCCCGGTCGCTGTCCCGCCTCCGCCGTGCCCGGCGCCGCTCAGGCGGCCGACCTCGGCGACGCCGCCGCGCCGCTCTCGGGGGTGCGGAGTCATGCCGCCTCCAACCGCTTCCTGATCTGGCGTGCCGCCGCGGCCAGGTCGTTCGCGGGCCCGATGAGCTCGCCGGTGTGGACGTGGTAGAGCCACCACGCCCCGTGCCTGCTGTAGCGGCAACCGATCGTCAGGGCGCGCCGCGCCGGGTCCACGGGGATCACGTTGAGGACGGCGAAACCCTCGATCACGGCGAACGCGGTCACGACACCCGTCCACGGGGCACCGCGTGAAGACCGGTGACCTGGACCTCTGACCTCACCCCCCCAGAGGGTCTCGGCGACGTGCCCCGCCGAGACCCTCGCCGCCTCCGGCGGGGGAGCGTGAACCCCCAGCCTCCGATACCGGCCGGCCGGCACCCCTGCGCCGCCCGCGGCGTGAGCCGGCGTAGGGTCCGGCTCTAGAGGCGGGTGGCGGTCTGGATCAGTCCGGCGAGGGCCAGGGATCGGCTGTGCGGCGGCCAGGCGATCACGGTGGTGACGGTCGGCGCGTCCAGGATCGGTACGAAGGCCAGGTCGCGGCGGAGATGGGTCCGGGCGGTCTCCGGCAGCAGGGCCACCGCCCTGCCCAGCGAGATCAGCTGCAGGAGCTGGGCGTGGTCGTGCACCTCGGGTCCCGGACCGTCGGGGTAGCCGCCGTCGCAGTGCGGCCAGCGTGGCAGTGGAAGGTCGGCGATGTCGGCCATGCGCAGGTCCGTACGGCCTTCGAGGGGGTGGCCTTTCGGCAGCACCAGAATCTGGCCCTCGGTGCTCAGCTCCTCGATGTCCAGGCCGGTCGTCGAGTCGAACGGCCTGTGCAGCAGGCCCACGTCGGCCCGGCCGTCGCGGAGCAGCCGCTCCTGCTCTCCGATCCCGCACAGCAGGACCTCGACGGCGACCGCGTCGGGCTCGGCGGCGTAGGCGTCCAGGAGTTTCGGCAGCAGTTCACCCGACGCCCCGGCCTTGGTGACCAGCACCAGTTTCGGCTCCCCGGCGGCGGCGCGGCGGGTGCGGCGGGTGGCGGCGTCGACCGCGTCGAGGGCGGCCCGGCCCTCTCTGAGCAGGACCTTTCCGGCCTCGGTGAGTTCGACCGTACGGTTGGTGCGTTCGAGAAGCTGAACGCCCAGGCGGCGTTCCATCTGCTTGATCGCCCGCGAGAGGGGCGGCTGGGCGATCCCGAGGCGCTCGGCGGCGCGGCTGAAATGGAGTTCCTCGGCGACGGCGACGAAGTACCGCAACTCTCGCGTCTCCATGCTCTCACCGTACCCGGCATTAATACCCGTGAGGTATCGAGTGCTACTCAGGCGGTGTTGGAGTGCTTTCCGCCGTACGGCCAGGATTTCGGGCATGAGCGAACAGAAGATCACGCTGATCACCGGCGCCAACAAGGGAATCGGATACGAGATCGCCGTCGGGCTCGGTGCCCTCGGCCACACCGTCGGCGTGGGGGCCAGGTCCCCGGAGCGGCTCTCGGCGGCCGTCGAGAAACTCCGCGCCGAGGGGGTCGACGCGTTCGCGGTACCCCTCGACGTGACCTCCGACGAGAGCGTCACCGCCGCGGCCTCCCTGCTCTCCGAGCGTTTCGGACGGCTCGACGTGCTGGTCAACAACGCCGGGGTGACCGGTGGGATGCCGCAGACGCCCACGACCGTCGATCCCGCGACCATGCGAACGGTCGTGGAGACCAACGTGATCGGCGTCATCCGCGTCACCAACGCCATGCTGCCGCTGCTCAGGCGGTCCGCCGCACCGCGGATCGTGAACATGTCGAGCAGCGTCGGGTCTCTCACCCGCCAGAGTTCCCAGTCCGGCGTGGAGGCCGTAGGCCCGATCTCCGCCGCCTACGCGCCCTCCAAGACGTTTCTCAACGCCGTGACCCTCCAGTACGCCAAGGAACTGCACGACACCAACATCCTGATCAACGCCGCCTGCCCCGGCTACTGCGCAACCGACCTCAACGGCTTCCGCGGCATCCGCACCCCCCAGCAAGGCGCCGCCATAGCCGTCCAGCTGGCCACCCTGCCCGACAACGGCCCAACCGGCTCCTTCTTCGAAGACGCCGGCGTGGTGCCCTGGTAACTCGTCGACCAGGCCGCACGAAACCCGCCTCCCCGATCTGCGGCGGCCCGGGCTTCGTGCGGTGTTGGCCCGAATGCACGTTGCTCACGCGAGCCGCTGGCCGTAAGAGGTCAGGGAGTGGATCCTCCAAACCTTGCCACTAAATACTGGCGTGGATGCTCGTTCGCCTGAGGAGGCATTGTGGATCGATTCCCGCCGGACCGCCTGCTGTCGCGACGTGCCTTCGCCTTGGGCGGTGCTGCGCTGGTGGGGACCGCCGTGGCAGGGACGCTCTCCGGTCCGGTGCGCGCCGCCGCTCCGCCGCCGGGGGAGTGGGTCGACGTGCCCGTCCCGCCGCCGGCTGGACGGAGCCAGGTGTTCGGCATCGCCGCACCGGACCGGTGGCACGTCTTCGCCGGTGGTACCGAGAACGCCTTCCAGCCGGACGCGCGCGCCGTCATGCTGCACGGGACCCCGCGCGGCTGGACGCGGGCCGTGCTGCCCGAGGGGCTCGCCGTCGTCAACGACGTCCGGGCCCGGCACGCCGCGAGCGCCTGGGCCATTGTCGCGGGCCGGAACGCTCAGGAGCGCACCGACCTGCTGCACTGGAACGGACGCCACTGGACGACGGTTGCAGGTCCCGTGGGCGAGCGACTCCAGGCCATCGACCTGGACCGGACCGGCGGGCTGTGGGCGACCGGATTCAGCGGGGACGCCGCCACGGTGTCGGTCAGGCGGCACGGACAGTGGACGAACACGCTCACCCTGCCCGAGTCCTCTGGGCTCAACGCCATCGCCGCCGGAAGCGCCTCGGACGTCTGGGCCGGTGGCATAGGGGATTCGCAAACCACGACGACCCCGCTGTGGCACTTCGACGGCGCGGATTGGACGCGCATTCCGTGGGGGTCGCAATGGCCCCACTGGATCCTGCAGATCGACTACGTCGCCCCGGACGACGTCTGGTTCTACGCTCTCGAACAGAACCCGTTGTTCCCGCCGCCGACGCTGCACCACTGGGACGGCTCAGCGTTCACCGTGCACGCGATCCCCGGTCCGTCCGACCCGGTCGGCGCGGTGGAGCCGTTGTCCGCGGTCGGGTTCCTCGGCTCCATCGCCTCCGACGGGCAGGGCGGCGTCTGGCTGTCCAGCCCGCGCGACCCCGCCCACCTGCTGCATTTCGACGGCGCGTCATGGACCCGCGCCACCCCGCCCGTCACCGTGACCCCGTACTCGATGACCCGCGTCCCGCACACCACCACGATGTGGGCCGGCACTCAGATCGGCACCGTCTGGCGTCGTTCCTGACACCCCACTGCCCGGAGCCCGGGCCGTGGCCGCGAAGCGGGCGACGCCGGAGGTGGAGGCGGTCAGCCGGGCTTGACGCGGTAGTTGCCGGCCTGCAGTGTGAAGAACGGGGCGGGCGCCATGACCGGGGCGTACGGGCTATCCCCGGCCATGCACTTGGGCAGGGTGTCAACCGGGCCCGTCGAGCCCATCTGGTCGTGGCTGCGCCCAGAGTCGGCTCCGCCGTCGAAGACGGTGAAGCCGAGGTGCTTGCCCATCCAGCCGCCGAGTTCGGGCGAGGTCCTGGTGACGATGGCGGTCAGCGTCGCGGCCCGGCCGCTGGTCATCACGCAGTTCACCTCGCCTTCGGCCCAGACGGCGAGCCCTTGGGCGGCGACCCGGTGGTAGACGCGGACCGTGCCCCGGGCATCGACCGGTTGAGGGGTCTGCCCGCCTCTGGCGGAGACGGCGTGCGCGTCGAAGGTGAAGCGGACGTCATCGTCGGGCGCCGGAGCGTAGAAGATCCGCCCCGCCCCGGTCACGCTCGCCTCCCGGGTGGTGGCCGTAGCCGGTGAAGCGGACACGGCCAGGCCCGCGGTCACCGCCACCGCCCCCAGGGCCGTCAACGTGCGGAAGGTCGTCAGGGCCACGGCGGCCTCCTCGTGAGTACGACTCGGGTGTCACTCCAAGATCGCGAGCCTCTCGGTCCGCGGCCTCCCCCGTACGGGCGAACCCGCTGGCTCCCAGGGCGGAAAGCCGCGCCGCCGCAGCTGTCGCCTGCGTCCGCACGGGCGTCCGGCTCTGGAGGGTCCGGCGACGCGACGCCCCCCGGCCGTGGCGCGTGTCGCGCGTGGAGGGAGCGCGTTCGGGCGACTTCTGGGCGGTGCACCTGGTCGGGCTGATTTCCTTGATCAATGAAAACCGACGAGGACGCGATCGACTACGCCGACCTGGGCCGCGAGCTCGCGAGCATGCTCCATGGCTATCCCTACGGGAATCCCTTCGAGCTCCTCGGCCGGATCGCCGCCGAGGTGGAGAGCGACCCGGCGTCCAGGAGCGGGCGGGCGCTGACCGTCGCGCTCTGGGCGAGCCGCTGGTACGTCAAGTGGCAGGTCACCGATGCCGCGCTCGTCGACGGCCTGATCAAGGCGGCCGGACGGGCCCGGACGGTGCTGGAGGCCACGGGCTGTGCGGCGCCAGGCGAGCACGAGCATCCGCGGATCGGCGACGACCCCGAAGAGGCGGGCGACGTCGTCGTGCGCATCGGGGATCCAGAGGCGTGGTCTGCCGACGACGACCCGGCCTGGGAGCCGCCCGACGAGGACGTCGATGCCTACGCCTGCCCCGGTCTCCTCGCGGGCCTGGCCGCCGAGGCGGAGGAAGACCTCGAGAATGTGCGGGCCGAGCGCTTCGAGGCCCCGGCGACCGAGCATTTGGACGAGCGCTTCCTGACGGGGGACGGCAGGGCCGACCTCGACGCGTTGATCAGCGACATCGAGCGGCAGAAGAGCAGCGCCATCGATCCCACGGCCGAGTGGGCGGCGCTGTGGGCGGCACGCCGGCTGCTCGGCGACGCGCCTCCCGGAGAACGGGCGTCGCTGGCACTGGCGGTGAGCCACCAGGCCCAGCACTGCGTCTGGGGCTCCGCCCGCCCCGGCGTGGTCGCCCTCTACCGCGAAAGCCTCCGGACGTTCGACCTCTCGGCGCTCGACCGGCCGTGCCCGCACCCGGAGCCGCACCCCAAGATCGGGACCCGCGACGTCCCGCGCCTCGCTCGGGCGATGACCCCGGACGCCGCGCGTGCGGACGACCGCGAAGGATGTCCCCGGCGCATCGCCGGGCACGTCCAAGAGTTGATCGACTACACGGGCGGATACCTGGGCGTGGAGGAGGCCCCGGCGTAGAGGACGTCCGGGTCCACGTCGACCGCCGGTCATCAGCTTGTACGCGGTGTCCAGGGCGTCGCGGCGGAGCTGGAGGCGTACGCGGCTCTGGAAGTCGGCCCGGACCGGAGTGTTCACGCCGCCGACACTAACAAGCCGGATGTCCAGCGTTCGAACACACCGGCCGCGAAAGTCGGACATCTTGGTCGGTCATGTTCGTGGCATTGACATTCTAGCTGGATTTGTCCAAGGTGGCGGGGTGTGGTTCATCAACCTGCGGTGGTGGCGCCGTCATGCCGCGTCCACCCCCGGCGCCGCCCGGGGCGCGGGCCGGACCCGGTGGCGGCGGTTCGCCGCGATCCAGGTGCCCGCTCTGGCCGTGGCCGCCGTCATGGCCGTCGGGATGCTGACGGGTGCGCTGCCGGTGTCGGCCGCGCTGCGCGGCAAGACCGACATCAAGCTGAGCATCGCGCGGCTGTCCACCAACGCCGGCGGCTCCTTCCCGAGGTTCTTCCAGACCCGCGACGGCGACCGGCGCACCGTGGTCGCGGTGGCGCTGCGCGACACCTGGGGCGAGGGCATCTGCGCCTCGGGCAAGGTCTCCAGCCCCCTGGGGCCCCGGACGATGCGCATCACCACCGAGCCCGGTCAGCGGCTGCGGCTCAGCGAACTCCAGCTGGCCCTGGAATCCATCGACGATGTCGAGGTCGCCGGCGGCACGATCGCTCTGGGCCGCGGCGGCACCACGAAGGTCAGAGGGCTGGGTGACATCCCGGTACAGACCGGGCCGCCCGGGACCCTGCCCATCACCGCCACCGACCTCAGGCTCCGCATCCACGGACAGGTCCGCTGGGTCACCGCCAGCGGCCTGCAACTCGCCGGGATCACCATGACCATGGGACGGGAGGTCAAGGAGTGCTTCTGAAGACCGCCACCCCGCCCAGCCTCTACGGGAGCCTGCGCGTCCAGCGGCGGCGCTGGAGGGACTGGCGCCGCGGGAGGCCATTCTGGGGCGGCCTGCTGGCCACCGCCGGAGGCGCGGCCATCCTGCTGCTGCCCGCCGACCTGTACACCGTGCTGTCCCTGCCCGGAACCGCGGGGCTGGCCGGGTTCCTGCTCGGCGGCATCATCACCGCCGCCGGTCTGCTGCTGTGGTGCCGGCCCCGCCACCACGCCCTGCTCGCCGTCGTCATCACGCTCGCCGCCCTGGCCTCGTTCCTCTACACCAATTTCGGCGGCTTCCTCATCGGCATGCTTCTCGCCCTCACCGGCGGCTCCCTCGCCTTCGCCTGGACCCCGGGGCCCGAGCCCGCCGACGAGCAGGGGCCGCCCGCCCCGTGAACCCCTGGTCCCGGCGGTGGCGCCCGCCGGGACCAGGTCCCGGCGGGCTCTCACGGACGAACGGCTCTGGTGGTCGCCGAACGAAGCGCGAGTGTCCGCGTCAGGTGTTGAGGGAGGACGGGCGGCGGCGCGGCCTGCGGGACCCGGTGGGGGCGTGGTCGCGTCCGCGCTGGGAGCCGGAGGCGGCGGGACGCGGCTTCCGGGGTGCGGCGGGCGGGGCCGCGG
Organism: Spirillospora sp. NPDC049024; assembly: GCF_040649235.1. Classification (NCBI taxonomy): domain Bacteria; kingdom Bacillati; phylum Actinomycetota; class Actinomycetes; order Streptosporangiales; family Thermomonosporaceae; genus Spirillospora; species Spirillospora sp. NPDC049024. The sequence goes on along the minus strand of NZ_JBEZFD010000003.1, from coordinate 192,147 downwards.
CGGCGCGGGCCGGCGGGCGGGCGCCGGTGATGCGCGCCAGGTCGGCGTCGCCGGGGCGCACCCGGGCGGTGTTCGGGGTGATCCCGGCCTTGACCATCAGGTCGTCCATCTCGCGGCGCTGGTCGGGGAGGACGAGCGTGACCACGGTCCCCGCCTTTCCGGCGCGGGCGGTGCGGCCGCCGCGGTGGAGGTAGTCCTTGTGGTCGGCGGGCGGGTCGACGTTGACTACGAGGTCGAGCTCGTCGATGTGGATGCCGCGGGCGGCGACGTTGGTCGCGACCAGCACGGTGACGTCCTGCCGGTGGAAGCCGTCCAGCGCGCGGTTGCGCTGCGACTGCGACTTGCCGCCGTGCATCGCGGCGGCGCTGACCCCGCGGGCCGTGAGCTTGCGGACGAGGCGGTCCGCGACGTGCTTCTTGCCGACGAACATGATGACGCGGCTCTCGCGGGACGCGATGTGCACGGTCGTCTCGTGCTTGTCGTCCTCGCTGACGTGCAGCAGGTGGTGCTCCATGGCGGTGACCGCGCCGGCCGGCGGGTCGACCGAGTGGGTGACCGGGTCGCTGAGGAACCGGCGGACGAGCCGGTCGACGCCGCCGTCGAGCGTGGCGGAGAACAGCATCCGCTGCCCGTCCGGCGGGGTCTGCTCCATGAGCCGGGTGACCTGCGGCAGGAAGCCCAGGTCGGTCATCTGGTCGGCCTCGTCCAGCACCGTGATGCGCACGTCGCTGAGCCGGCAGTCGCCGCGCTCGATCAGGTCGGCGAGCCGCCCGGGGGTGGCGATGAGGACGTCCGTGCCGCGGGCGAGCGCGTTCGCCTGGCGCGTGATGCCCAGGCCGCCGACCACGGTGGTCATCCGCAGGCCCACGGCCTCCGCGTACGGCTCGAGCGCGCCGGTGACCTGCTGCGCGAGTTCCCGCGTGGGGACCAGGACCAGGGCGAGGGGACGGCGGGGCTGGGCGCGGTGACCGGCGGTGCGGGTGAGCAGCGCCAGCCCGAACGCGAGCGTCTTGCCGGACCCGGTGCGTCCCCGGCCGAGGACGTCCCGGCCCGCGAGGGCGTTCGGGAGGGCCGCGGCCTGGATCGGGAACGGGGCGGTCACGCCCTGGCCGGCCAGCGTCTTCTGGATCGGCGCCGGCATCGGCATTTCGGCGAACGACTCCACGGGAGCGGCGCCGGGCGTCGACTCTGGAGCCGGGGCCGGAGGCGCGGCCTCGGCGGTGGGACGCCGACGGTTCGCCGGACGGCGTGCGGGGCGAGGCCGGGAGCCTCGGGGGGCGCGGGGCATGGTGAAGCCTTCCTTCGGGACGGTCGTGTCGAGGAAGTGCTCCGTCATGCTGGACCGCGGGCTCGGCGGGAGCCCGGGCGGAGGATTCTCAAGAACGAACCGAAAAGCGGCCCGGCGGAGGTTCTTCCGCGGACCGCAGGAGAGATGGGCGCGGATCAGGCGCCCCGAGAAAGCGACGCGGTGCGCGGCCCTCGGGGCCGCGCACCGCCTACGCGGCGATCAGGCGGGGACGATGTTCTCCGCCTGCAGGCCCTTCTGGCCCTGCGTGACGTCGAACGACACCTTCTGGCCCTCCTGGAGCTCACGGAAGCCCTGGGCCGCGATGTTGGAGTAGTGGGCGAAGACGTCGGCGCCGCCGCCGTCCTGCTCGATGAAGCCGAAGCCCTTTTCAGCGTTGAACCACTTGACGGTGCCGGTGGCCATGATGTCTCCCTCAGGGGGTCGGTTCCCGTCCGCACACCGTGCGCGGACGGACGCCGCGATGGCCCATCCGGAAGATCCAGAAAAAACAAAAGTGCGCCTGAGGTCAGATCCAACAGGCGCACGCACATGTCTATGGGAACCGCAACTGCCCACCACGCTACCACAGGATTCGCCGGGCCGACCGGAATCCCGTGCAGGGCGCCCCCCGCGTAAGGATTTACCTGGCCGACCTTCGGGAAGCCTTCCGGTCTACCGTCCGGTACGCGCATAATGAGGAGGTGAAACGCACCGGCTCCGCCAGACGGCGACACCTGCCCACCAGCCCCTTCGCACCTCCGGCCGCCGCTCCGCCGGCCAAGGAGTTCACCCTCGACGACCAGGTCACGCACGACAAGTACGGCCTCGGTCGCGTCCTGGAGGTCGAGCCCGGGAGTGCCGTCCTGGTCGACTTCGGCAACCAGAAAGTGAAGATCCTCTCACCGTTCACCAAGCTTTTCAGGCTCTGAGAAACCGCCGCGCGCGCGGCGCGGCACAGCCCGAATCCAGGGAATCGGCGAGCGTCGCCGTCCGGCCCCCGATAGGCCCGCAGGGCCGGTCTTCACGAGCGGGCGCCGGTTTTCCGGCGGGTGAGGCCCGCCCCCGAACCGCCCTCAGGCGGACGAGGCCGGCCGGGCGGAGGGTACGGCGGTTACCTCCCCGGCGGCCCCCGGCGGCGCGCTCGGACGGGGGGCCCCGGCCACCTCGATCAGCCGGGCGGCCATATCGGAGAACAGCAGCATCTGGCGCGCGGTCGCCGGGCTGAAGGGCTCCGCGCCGACCCGCCCGAGGACGGCGAGCACTCCCCGGGTGGCCTCGCCCGTGTCGAGCGGCAGGATCAGGATGGGACCGGCCGGAAGGCCGGTGAGCGTCTGGTCGGCGGCGATCCGCGCGGACACGGCCCGCCGGGACGTGAACGCCCGGCCGAGCATCGACCGTCCCCGCCGCACGGTCAGCCCGCGTACCCGGTCGCCGCCGGGGCCGTCGGCCACCTCGATCCGCAGCGTGTTGCCGTCCTCACCGGGCAGGGCGATGAACGCCAGCGGGACGTGCGCGAGCTCACGGGCGCGCGCCGCCACGAGGGCGAGCATGCCGGCCGGACCGGTCCCCTCCAGGACCACCGCGTTCATCAGGTCGAACGTGGCGGCGAGCCGCCGCCGGTCCGCCTCGCTCGGCGCGGTCCCGGCGGCGCCCCAGCCGGTCGTGTCCTCGGCCGTCATGTCGCCATCCCGTCCTCGCTCTCCGCCCGGGCCGGTCAGGCCGCGGCCGATCGGGGGCCCGCCCCGGAGACGCGCGCGGCGTCGACGGAGGGGTGGACGGCGAACACCCGGGACAGCCCGCTGACGCGCAGGAGCCTGACCATGTGCGGGCGCGGGCCGGCGAGGACGATCGCCGTGCCCGCCGGCTCCGCGCTGCGGCGGGCTCCGGTGAGCAGGGCCAGCCCGGACGCGTCGCAGAACGTCACCCCGGACAGGTCGATGACCACGTGGGCGCCGGCGTCCCGCAGGGCGACGTCCAGACGGCCGCGCAGGGCCGGCACGGAGGAGATGTCGAGATCGCCGGTGATGGCGATGACGGTGTGCTCCGCGAACTGCTCGCGGTGCAGCCCGGCCTCGGGGGAGGCGGTGTCTGCGGTCTGCATGCTGGGGCTCCGATCAGGAGTGTGCGTGGCGCGCATGCCATGGACGGGCCGGCGGCGGCGGGAGCCGGACGGGCTCGGCCGGGGCCGCGGCGGGCGCGTGACCGTGGCGGGCTCGGGGGCCTCGGCGGGCTCGGCGCTGAGAACGGGCGTCCGTGTTCGGGTCGGACGATGGAACGGCGTCATGGGCGCCGACCTGTCTGGCCTCGAAGGAGACCGAGTAGCGGGGAGACAGGGGGACGCCGGCTTGGCCGCCCGCATCGAGAACCCCTCGTCCACCAGGAGTCTACGCCTTTCCGTGAAGACGTGCGCCGTGGAGCGTACGGGCCTCCGATCCGGGCAGTGAACGCTCATGAGCGAAGTGTGGATCTCGGCGGCCGACGGCAGCGACATGATCCGTGCCGACGCCATCGTGATACTCCGGATGGACAGGACGGGCCGGCTGACCGTGCAGCTCCGCGACGAGGCGAAGGTCAACGTGACGCTGCTGGAGGGCTCCTCGGGCGGCGGCCGCCCGCCCGCCGACTTCCACCGCCGGCTGGTCCGGCTGATCGCCGAGCTCGCGGACTCCAGCGGCGCGCGCCTGGTCCGCGCCCGGCACGAGAACGGCGTCTGGAGCTGGACGAGCGAAGACCTCTAGGCCCCTCACCGGCGACGGCCGCACCTCGCTCTGCGTCTCCGGGGGCCGCCTGGGGCCGAGGCCGCTCTCGCCTGATCTCCGCCCCTCCGCTAGCCGAAGCCGTCTCCATGGGCGACAGGAACCGGCAAGTTGTGATCTACGAAACTCTGTAGTGGCCGATGTAGATTTTCGAACCGACGTGGGGTAGTGTTCCTGTCATCGAAGAGAGACGGGTCCATGAGAACCGGCAGAGGACGAACTGCCGGAAGGTGTGGATGACGCCGACCGGACGTGCCGGGGCCGACGCAGTGGAAGGGGCCCTGGCAGCCGGTCGGGCCGGTGGCCGCAGAGCCGCCGGAAGCAGAAGAACACGGAAAACACGCAGTACACGCAGTACAGGTAGTACACGCAGTACAGGTAGTGATGTCGAGGAAGGGAGGTTTCGGCGCCATCAGGATCGCCCGCAGCAGGCTCCAGTCACGCCGCGCGGGTACCGGAGTTCCACAGATTGGACGGTGGTCTACGGTCACGCATTCGCGATCCCCGCGTCCCGACGGGCATGTGGTCGGCCGACGCGGAAGACCGGCTCACTAGCGCCGGTGGATGGTGTTGTACCTCTGGGCCCCGGCGCCGCAGTCTGGCGCCGGGGCCCCTGTCGCGTCGCCGCCTGCCGATCCCACGGCAGTACGGAAGGTTCTGTGAAAGCACCCCAGCCGGCCCGGACCGGCGACCAGCCAGACCCGCTCGGACCGCAGGCGTCCACGCCGTTAGAGTCCGGCGGGCTCGAAGACAAGTTCGACGACGAGGACTACCCGGCCTACAGCATGGGCCGCGCCGCCGAGATGCTGGGCGTCACCCCGGCGTTCCTCCGCAGCCTGGACACCGCCCGGCTGATCGTCCCGCAGCGCTCGTCCGGCGGCCACCGCCGCTACTCCCGCTACCAGCTGCGCCTCGCACAGCGCGCCCGCGACCTGGTCGACCAGGGCACCCCGCTGGAGGCGGCCTGCCGCATCATCATCCTGGAAGACCAGCTGGCCGAGGCCCAGCGCATCAACGCCCGCCTGCGCCGGGAACGCGCCGCCCAACCCCCGCCCCAGGACCAGGCGTAGCAACCGCACCCTCGGGCCCCCGCGCGGTATGGCGCGGACGGGCCCGAGGACGGCGGCGTCCCGGCATCAGCCGGGCCGGAACGCGAACAGCTCTCCCGTGATGGTCGGTACCAGGACGGTCCCGTCGGGGGCGACGGTCGTGCCGACGGAGAAGAGGGTCGCCCCGGGCAGCCGCTCCCGGTCGAGTTCGGCGCCGGTCGCGGTGTCGACCACGACGAGGTCGTTGCCGAGTGCCGCCGACACCGTCGCGTAGGCGACCCCTCCCGCGGCCTGGACGGGGATGCCGCGGTTCACCACGCCCTCCTTCGTCCAGACCCGCTCGGCCCGGTCTCCGGCGTCCCTGATCGCCATCAGGGCGCCGTCCCCGCCGCCCGCCGGCATGATGAGGCCGGCGGGGGACAGCGACGAGCTGCCGCCGGCCGCGTAGCCGGTGTCATGGCTCCAGATCGTGGCGCCGGTCGCGGTGTCCAGTGCGTGGATTCCGCCCTCGTTGTCGCCGACGTAAAGGCGCGCTCCGTCCGCGGACAGGTCCGGGCTCGTCGCGCTCCCGCCGGGCAGCGACTCGTTCCTCCACAACGGCCGGATCGACGGGTCGGCTCCCTCGGTCAGCCGCATCGCCCGTATGTCGGCGGCCGGGGCGCCCTTGTCCCAGAAGGTGAAGAAGATGCGTCCGGTGGCGAGATCGACCGCGAGCGTGTTGGAGGACGGGCATTCCGCCGTGCCCCGCATGCAGGCCCGTGTGTCGTCGGTGTCGGGCGCGCCTGGGATGAGCTCCACGGGCGGAAGGACGGGCTCGCCGGTTTCCCGGTCCAGTACGTAGACGCGTCCGATGTGGGTGATGAAGATGAGGTTGCCCGCGGGGGTGAACTGCGCGGAGAGCGGCGTTCCGACGATGGGCGTCTCCCAGCGGAGGTTCCCGTCGGCGTCGAAGGAGTGCATCGCCTCGCCGTCGGCCAGGTAGATCCGCCCGTCCCGGTCGAGGAGAGCGGACGACGCGATGGCCTCGCGATCGACCTCCCCGGAGCACCAGGCCGTCTTTCCGGTCGCCGTGTCGAGCGCGTGCAGGTGGCATCCCGTGCCGTTCGTCGTCACGTAGACCCGGCCGGCGGCATCGTTCGTCGCGCCCAGGTAGATGCTGCCCGAGAAGCCGCGCTGCCACGCCGGGGTCAGCTTGCGCGCGCCGACCACCGGCGAGTAGTCGGTGTTCCCCGCGTCCGCGTGGGCGGTGGACCAGCCCGCCCCGTAAACCGAGGCGGGCCGGTCCATCCGGCGAGGCGGAGCAGGCGGCGATGACGCGGCCACCGAGGCGAGCAGCAGGACCGCCAGAGCCGCCCCGCCGACATGCTTGGCCGGCATGTCAGCAGCCCTTGGCGCCGCTGCCGGCCGGGCAGGCGGGCTTGGAGGTGAACACCGCGAGCGGCCGGACCGGGACGCCGTCGCTCCACGTCCCGAGCGAGGTCTGGCGCGCCGTGCCGCCCAGCGCGTAGTCGCAGTCGGTGCCGGACAGCCCGCAGTCGCGCAGGGCGTCACCCAGCTTCCAGAGGCCGTTCCAGTCGAGCGCGTCGAGGACGGACGCGCTGTTGTTGCTGCTCGGCACCCGGTGGTCGGCGGTGAGCGCCGGGGACCCGTGCGCGTCGCTGAACATCCACAGGTAGTTGCGGTTGCTCGCCGGCACGTGCCCGGTCAGGTCCCAGATCGCGTCGCAGCCGGTGCGGCCGACCGTCGTGTCCTCGTCCGCGACCACACAGCCGATCCTGGTCGTGGACGGGATGCCCGCCAGGGACGCGTCGATGGACCTGTCGTAGGGCATGGCGAACAGGACCGCGCTCGGGCGGGGGAGCGCCTCCGCCGACCAGCGGGCGGCGATGTTGGCGGCGGTCGGCCCGCCGTAGGAGTGGGCGACGAGCGTCATGCCCCCGGAGGTGTCGGGCTTGACGGGCGCGTCGGCGGGGAACCTGGCCAGCGCGTCCTTGATGGAGTGGACGGCGTTGGCCGCGAACTCCTTCGGCGGGGTCAGCGCGCTCGTCTGGAAGCGCGGGAAGACGACCACGTTGCCCTTGCGGGTGAGGTGGTCGATCCAGTCCTGGTAGTACTTCGGGTCGTCGGCGGTCCATCCGTGCAGGAAGACGACCAGCGGTGCGGCCGAGGGCGCGGTTCCGCCGCCCTGCCAGCCCGAGGGTTCGAAGACCCAGTAGTCCTTGGTGTGGTCGGTGAAGGTGACGCTGCGGACGGTGGCGGCCGACCACCGGTAGTCCGCGCCCCCCGGGCCGGACGCGGGCTGCGGGGGCGGTGTGGGCGCCGCCGCGAGCGCGCCGGAAGCCGGCCCGACGAGCATGGCGACCGCGGTGATCAGGACGAGGATCGACCCTCTGATCGCCGCCGTCTTCGGGTTGGTTCCTCGTAGCGGATTCTCCATCTGACTGCCTCCTCGGGGGTGGGCCCGCCTGGAGGCCGGCGCCTTCCAGGCAGGACGAGACGGGCTCGGGGCGCGCCGTGCGGCGTGCGAGCGCTCGGAGGGGAATCGGGCGTGGGATGCCGGAGTGGGCGTGGTCGCAGTGGGCTGGGTCAGAGTGCGGGGGCGCGGCCCCGGTCGCGTTCGAAGGTCAGCCGCGCCGTGATCGTCAGCAGGCCCCCCAGCAGCAGCGGGACGGCCAGCCCGTACATGGCCGATACCATGGAGCCGGTCGCGTCCGAGACCACCCCGACCACGAGCGGTCCGAAGGCGACGCCGAACGCGCCGAACACGTGCACGACGGCGAAGCCGAGACCGCGCGAGGTCGCGGCCAGCACGTCGGCGATGGACGCGGTGAGGTTGGGGATCGCCATCGCCATGGCCGCCTTCGACAGCAGGAGCAGCGCCGCGAGCGCCCAGACCGAGGGCATCGAGATCGCCGCGACGAGGAAGGCGCCCCCGACCACGATCCCGGTGCCTCCGGCCAGCAGCCGGCCGCCGCCGCGCCGGTCGTTCCAGCGGCGGCCGAGCCAGGTTCCGGCCATCACGCCCGCCACGACTCCGACCACGGTCACCGCGCCGCTCACCGAAGCCGCGAGGCCCTCGGCCACGCCGTGGTCGCGGTGGATCAGGCTGGGCGTCCAGTAGGAGATGCCGGAGAGACCGAACGCCAGGGCCGCCAGGGCGGCCGAGAGCAGCGCGATCGTCGGGGTCCCCAGCACCTGCCGGAGCTGCCGGCGGAAGCGCGGGTGCTCGCGCCGTCCGGTGGGGGCGGCGTCCGAACCGGCCTCCGGGGCAGGGGGCCGATCGTCCTCGCCTGCGATCCCGTCGAGCGGGTCCGGCGCGGTGCCGGCCGCCCCGTCGAGCGGGCGCGGGACGGTGCCGGCCGTCCGGTCGAGCAGGCCGCGCGGCGGTTCCGTCAAACGCGCGCACAGCGCCGCGACGACCAGGCCGGGAATGGCGGCGATGACGAAGGCGGCGCGCCAGCCGAAATGCTGGGCCAGCACCCCGCCCACCACCACGCCGACGCCTGCGAGATAGGGCGTCAGGCCTCTCCAGCCATAGACCTTCGCCCGGCTCCGGGGAGGATAGAAATCGGCCAGGAGGCTACCGGAGAGAGGGCCGTAGAAGCCTTCCGAACTCGCCAGCAGCAACCGGATCAGAAAGAACATCCCGAACCCGGTCGCGAGGCTGGAGGCGAGCGTGGCGACCGCCCAGCACAGCACGATGACGGTGAGGATGCGGGTGCGGCGGTACCGGTCGGTGAGGTATCCGGCCAGCGGCGTCAGGGTGATCGCGGCCAGCGCCCCGCCCAGCGGCAGCAGCCCGGCGGTGGTGTCGCTGAGGCCCCACTCGTCCTGGATGAAAGGGAGCACGCCGGGGAGCAATTGATGCTCGAAACGGTCGATGAACCCGGCCGTCGCGATGACCGCCAGGGGTTTCCACCCGTAGGGCGCGCGGCCGTCCGGCGGACGGGTGGAACGCCGATTCGGCACCGGGCTCCCCGCTCGGCGGATGTCGAAGTAGTCCTTGATCATTTGCCTTTCCCATACTCCGCGGGCATGGCGATCAGGCACCCTCCGCCCCCGCCTTCGAGCCGGGCCGGTCCGCGCTCGGCAGCCGTTTCGGTGAGGTCCTTGCGATGAATAGTGGCGCATTTGCACTGGGAGTGCAATAGTCGGTTCCATGTCGAGATGCGAGCTCATGACCACGGGTCGGGCCGCGCGCCCCGGACGGGGGGCGGCGGGATGAGGCCGCCCCGCGCCCTCGGCCCGGCGGCCGTCGCGTCCGGAGCGTTCCTGCTGACCCTCGCGCCGCTCCTGCGCCTCCAGGTGGCGCCGCGGATCATCGTCGCGCCCGCGGACGTCTACCAGCGGACGACGCTGCACGCCGAGGACGCCACGTACCTGGACGGCAGGAGCGGCACCGTCAGGCGCGGCGCCCGGATCACGGCCGTCAACACGCTCCGCGGCGACGTGCGCGCGAGCGACGGGAGGACCGCCGTCTGGGACTCCTTCACCTGGATCGGGGACGCCGACACCGGGACCGAGATCGACGTCCAGTCGCAGCGGGTGGCCTTCGACCGCCGGACGGCGCGGCTGGTCAACGCGCGCGGCGCCGCGGTGGACGGCGACACGCGCGTCCGGCAGTCGGGGATCGGGCCCTTCTGGCCGATCGGCGTGCGGAAGCGGACCTACCACGTCTTCGACACCAAGACCCGGACGCGCCGGGCGATGGTCTTCGCCGGCGTCGAGCGCGTCCAGGGCGTCAGGGTCTACAAGTTCGTCCAGCGCACCGAACCGACGGTGGTCGGCCCGTCCCCCACGCGGGTCCCGGCGTCGCTGCTCGACCTGGACAAGCCCCGCTCCGGATTCCCCGGCTATGACGCCGAACGCGGCGACGTCGCGGTGGACAAGGTCTACGAGGGGACGGTCACGGCCTGGGTCGACCCGCGTACCGGAACCCGCATCGACCAGCGGCAGGAGAGCCGGACGCTGCTCCGCACCAAGGACGGGGTCGATCGGCTGGTCGTCGCCGACCTCGTCCTGAGGCTGTCCGACGCCGACCGGCGGGACCGGGCGATCCGGGCGGACCGGACGGCCCGCACGATCGTGCTGCTCCGGGTCGTGCTGCCGCTCGCCTCGGCCGGCCTCGGCGCGGCGCTCCTGGCGGCGGCCTACTTCATGGCCCGAGCCGCGCGGCGCCCCCGCCCGGACGCCGCACCTCCGCTCCCGCGCGAGCCCGCACCCGAGCCCGAGAAGCACGCATGACGACGCGCACCGCACCGTTGCCCGCACGAAAGAGAGCACACCAGTGACCGAACCACCCCCCACGACGGACGGCTCCCGTCCCATAGAGAGCATCGCGGCCTGGCGGGAACTCCTGGACACGCTCGCCGAAGCGGGCGAGATCGTGGCGGGACCGGCGGACGGCATGCCGGCCGTCGACGTGGCGGAGGGATTCGGCTACCTCCTCAACGTCCTGACCGACCAGTTCGAACGGGCGTCGCTGCGACGCTCCCGGCATCCGGTCTTCCTGCCCGGCGTCACACCCGTGCGCAAGTTCTTCTTCGACAACCCCGACACCGACTACGACATCGCGGTGCTCGGCGGCGCGTCGCGGTACCGCATCCGGGGGAACCGCGGGACGTCCGCCTACCTCGCGTTCTGCGTGTACTCCGCGATGGGGCGGGACGGGACGACCCGGCTGGTCAACCTGTCCGACCGGGACATCCGCTTCTCGCCCGGCGGCGACTTCGAGGTGATCCTCTCGCCCGAGGAGGTCCCGGGCGACTGGCTCCGCGCCGACGCCGGGTCCCGGGCGGTGATCGCCCGGCAGTACTTCCTCGACCGGGACGCGGAGGTGCCCGCGCGGTACCGGATCGAGGCACTGGACGAGCCGGCCCCCGATCCGCCGCTGAACGATCACGGCTTCGCTCGCACCGCGCGCACGACGGCGACGTTCGTCAAGGCGGCGGCGTCGTTGGCGGCGCAGCGGGCGGACGGGATGAGCGCGACGCCGAACCGCTTCGTCGCGACCGGCGAGCACGGTCCTTACCGAACGCCGGACAACGACTACGTGGTCTGCTGGTACTCGCTCGACGAAGGGGAGGCGCTCGTCATCGACGTGCGGCCTCCGGAATGCCGCTACTGGGGGGTCCACTTGGCGAACCGATGGGGACAGTCCCTGGACCACCGGACGCGGCGGACGTCGCTGAACGCCCGCACCGCGGCGTCCGGGCCGGAGGGGAACGTCCGAGTCGTCGTTTCCGGAACCGATCCCGGCGTGCCGAACTGGCTGGACACCGCCGGGCATCCCGAGGGATGGGTCCTGTTCCGCTGGCTGCTCGCGGACGCCCCGGTCATGCCCGCCGCCGAACGAGTCGGGCTCGCCGCCCTGCGGGACGTCCAGGGCGCCGTGCCGCACACCGGGAGCGCGGGATGATCCAGATGTCGGGAAGAACGAACCGCCTCTTCGGGGCCGCCCTCGCCGCCGCCCTCCTCACCGGCGGGTGCTCGACCGGACTCGGCGGCGACGCGGGAACGCCCGCCGATCCGGCGACCAGGGGGGCCGATCCGTCTCCTTGGGAGACGACGGCGCCCGCGGCCGCCGGTCTGGACCCGGCGAAGTTGGAGAACGCGGCGGCGGTGGCCAAGAAGGGAAAGTCGGACTGCCTGGCCGTCGCGCGCGACGGGAAGCTGGCCGGCGAATGGTATTTCGCCGAGGGACGCCGGGAGAAGGCGCAGCCGGTATGGTCCGCCACCAAGTCGTTCACCAGCGTCCTCGTCGGGATCGCCCAGGACGACGGCGCCCTGAGCCTGGACGACAAGGCGTCGAAATGGATCGACGAGTGGAAGGGGACCTCCGCGGAGGAGGTGACGGTCCGCGACCTCCTCAGCAACGTCTCCGGCCGGGAATGGAGCTTCCAGACCGACTACCGGCGCCTGCTCCGGTCCCGGGACCGCACGAAGTTCGCCGTCGGCCTGAAACAGCAGCACGAGCCCGGCAAGGTCTGGGTGTACAACAACTCCGCGATCCAGACGTTGCAGCGCGTCCTGCAAGAGGCCACCGGCAAGGACGTCTCCCGCTTCGCAGCGGAACGGCTGTTCAACCCGCTGGGCATGAGCCGCACCGCCATGGGCACCGATCGCGCCGGCAACACGCAGACCTTCATGGGGATCACCTCCACCTGCCGTGACATGGCCCGGTTCGGGCAGCTGATGCTCCAGAACGGGAAATGGCAGGGCCGGCAGATCGTCTCCGCCGCCTATGTCGAAGCGGCCACCGGCCGCCCGTCGACGAAGCTGAACGCGGCCTACGGATACCTCTGGTGGCTCAACCGGCCCGGAGCCATCCGGGGCCCGGTCGCGGCGACCGACCTCGGGGGAGCGCGGGCGCCGGAGGCCGCGCGGGGCCCCTTGGTGCCGGGTGCTCCGCCCCGGATGTACTGGGCTCTCGGGCTCGGCAACCAGCTCATCCAGATCGATCCGGAGACCAGGACCGTCGTGGTGCGCCTCGGGAAGACCGAACCGCGGCCCAAGCCGCCGACGTTCGGCCCCGCCGAGGCATCCAAGGTCGTCACCGACGCCGTGATCCGGTAACCGCGGTGGTGAGTCGGCGGCCGCGGCGGCCGGCCGGCAGGCCCGGCGGCGAGCCCGCGGCCCCGATGGCGGAAGGCGCCGTCCCCGTGACCTGGGGGCGGCGCCTTCGCGCTGCGGGGGGCGGCGTTCAGCTCTTGGCGGCCGCGAGGTAGATGCCGCGCGTCATCAGGGACGTGGCCGAGTCGGCGAGCGTGGTGAAGATCTGGCGGTAAACGTCCGCGACGTCCTCGTCCTCCGGGGCGGCCTGGCGCGCCAGTTCGATGAGGCGCGCCGCGATGCGCGGCTCGGCGTCGTCCAGCGCGCGGCGGGCCCGGGCGGCGAGGCCGTGCGGACCGCCCGCGAGCTCCGCCAGCACCGAGGCGAGCCGGTCCGCCCGCGGCGGCTTGAGCGCGGCCGGGTCCCCGTCCCACCAGCCTCCGTAGAGGCGCCAGATGTTGCGGACGATGAACTCCGGCTCGTCGTAGGCGGCGCGCAGGTAGGGCTTGGCGGCCAGCTTCTCCGGAACCCGCACGGCATGGATGATCTCGTCCAGGCGCGCGCCGCCGTTCATGAGCTCCAGAGTCTGGGAGACCAGCGACTCCAGGTACTCCGCCACATCGGTCAGCGCCGTGCGGACGCGGTCCTTCCCGGCGATGGGGGCGCCGTGTCCCGGGATCAGCAGCGACGCGTCCAGGTCGACCATGGCCCGCAGCGCGGCCGCCCACTCGGCCGGATACCGCTGGACCTTCTGCGGATTGCCGCAGTTGGGGGAGTTCCAGATGAACAGGTCGCCGGCCAGGATGATGTTCCGCTCGGGGACGTACGCCCAGGTGTGGTCGTCGGTCTCGCCGCGCGCGTGCCGCAACTCGAAGGTGAGGTCGCCGACGCGCAGCAGGTGCTCGTCCCGATAGGTGATCTCGGGGTAGCGGAAATCCTCCGGCCAGCGGAATCTCGGGTTCGCGAACTGCCGCGCGTTGACCGCCCGGTTGTAGTCCCTGGTCAGCGCGTAGCGTTCGAACCTGGCCTTGACGGCCTCGTGCGCGATGACGACGGGACGCTCCCCGTCGCTCCGGTCGGCCTCCTCGTCGAAGGGGCCGACGCCGAAGACATGGTCGATGTGGCCGTGCGAGTAGACGGCATAGCGGACCGGGTCGGGGCACCAGTCCCGAATGGCCTGATAGTTGCTCCTGGCCGTGTTCGGGGCCCCGGTGTCGAAGAGCACCAGCCCTTCGCCCGTCCGAAAGGCGGTGACGTTCGCGAACGCGGGCACCACGGCGACCCCGCCGGCGATTTCAAAGGCCACTCCCGTGGGGACGTCGCCGTTGAAGAACCCTTCCATCCCGACCTCGCCGTGCCACATCCGCTCCGCGTATCGCATCAGCATGGACCCACTATTGCACTCAGAGTGCAAAGTTGCCAGTGCGCGCCCGGAAAAGCGCCGGAACGCGTGCGCGCAGGCGGATGGAAGCCGAGGAGCGGGATTGCGGCCGGGGCGGAGGTCAGGCCGGGATCAGCGTGGTGAGCAGCTCGCGGAAGCAGCGGCGCCTGTCCTCCAGGCTCAGCCGCCGCAGGTGGTACCAGGCGCCCCAGCTGACGGCGGCGTCCACGATGTCGGGAAGCAGCGGGTCGCGTCCGGCGAACTCCGCCGCGAACACCTCGCGGAGCATCCCCCGCAGCCACTCGTCGCCCTCGTTGATCAGCCCGGCCACCACCCCCGAGGTGGAGGCGGCGATCGAGACGCGCCGGACCGGCGTCATGGTCTCGTAGATCCGTTCTAGCCGGCCGGCGAACCGCTCGATGCGCTCGGGAAGCGGGAGGTCGGGGCTGATCGGCTCGACCGTGGCGAGCAGCCGTTCGGCCTGCCGCTGCCCGGCCTCCACGTACAACTCGTCCAGATCGGAGAAGTGGACGAAGACGCTTCGGCGGGACACTCCGGCCCGGGTGGCGATGCTGGCAGCGGTCGGCACCCGGCCGGACTCGCGCAGAAGATCGAGGAGGGCCTCGGTGATCGCCCTCCGGGTCTGCTCCGGGCCACGCGAACGCTGAGTTGAGTGGGCCGTCCCCATGACACCGCCAGTAGAGCAGGCCCCCGTCCCCCAGTGCAAGCGCGTGCTCGCGCTCCGCCGCGTGCGCCGACCGCCCGGGATCAGTCGAGTACCGCGGTGGCCTCGACCTCGACGAGCACGTCGTCCTCGAAGAGGTGCTCGACGCCGATGAGGGACGCCGGCGGCATGGGCAGCCGGAGCCCGATCTCCTCGGCGACGCCCTCCACGCCGGCCATGAAGTCGCCGATCTTCTCCGGGCTCCAGCGGGTCACGTAGAACGTCAGGCGCAGCACGTCCGCGAACGACGCGCCCGCTCCCGCCAGCCCGAGGGCGGTGTTCCGCAGGGCCTGGGCGACCTGCCCGGCGAGGTCGCCGGGCGCCACCGGCGTCCCGTCGGCCAGGCGCGCGATCTGCCCGCTGACGTGCACATGCCTCGCCCCCGTCCCGACGGCCACGTGGTGATACGGGGTCGGCTGCATCATGCCCTCGGGCGAGAGGTACTGGACGGTCATGGTTCTCTCCTTCGTCGGTTTAGGTATCTGTAAGCTACTTAGTAACCAAAAGGCACTTCAACGAGACCAGGTTTCGGCATGGATACCGACGACGAACTGCGCATCGACGCGCCGCACCGCGAGCTGCTCGACCAGGTGCTCGACAAGTGGTCGCTCAGCGTCCTCAACGAGCTCTGCGAGCGCCCCTGCCGCTTCAACGAGCTGCGCCGGGCCGTCCCCGCGGTCACCCAGAAGTCGCTGACCGCGACCCTCCGGCGGCTGGAGCGCAACGGCGTGGTCGAGCGCGAGGTCCTCTCCACGCGCCCGGTGGCGATCAGGTACCGGATCACGCCGCTCGGCAAGACCCTCCGGCATCCCGTCGACGTGCTGCTGGCGTGGGCATCGGAGCACATGGCCGAGATCGAACGCGCCCGCGACGCCTTCGACGAGAGGGAGGACGAGGCGGGCACCTGAGAGGCCGGCGGCAGGACACCCGACCTGAATCAGGAATTTGCGGTCCGTTTTCCAAACCGTGCATGGCGAAGTGTCCCGCTGACCTAAGCCTTTATTTCCTTTGCCGCAGAGAGAACCACTTCACATTGACCGGTACCCCGGCCTTGGGATACGTCGATGAGGGTCCCTATGAAAACCCTCTGAAACGCTCGGCGAAGGTAGTGGCGCACCCGGCCGCCCGCTAGCTTGTGCTGATCAACGATCTCCCGGAAGGCCCACCATGCCGAACACCCTCCTGGGTCTGCCCGTGCACCCGCTCGTCGTCCATATCGTGGTCTTTCTGGTTCCGCTGACCGTGCTGGCCGCCCTGCTGGCGGCCCTCTGGCCGAAGGTGCGGCGGCTGCTGGGGCCGTGGATCCTCGGCGTGGCCACCATCGCCGTCCTGACGATCCCCGTGGCCACCGAAAGCGGCGAGCACCTGGAAGACCAGGTCGGCCGATCCTCCCTCGTGGAAGAGCACGCGGAACTGGGCGACACCCTGCTCCCCCTGGCGGCCGGGCTCTGGGTGGCCCTCGCCCTCCTCATCGGCGTCGGCCTCTACGCC
Organism: Spirillospora sp. NPDC049024; assembly: GCF_040649235.1. Classification (NCBI taxonomy): domain Bacteria; kingdom Bacillati; phylum Actinomycetota; class Actinomycetes; order Streptosporangiales; family Thermomonosporaceae; genus Spirillospora; species Spirillospora sp. NPDC049024. The sequence continues at coordinate 175,907 of NZ_JBEZFD010000003.1, read as the reverse complement.
CGGCGGAACGCGGACCGGCCGCCGCGCTGGACCGGGGCGGTGACGGTGGTGGCCATCGTCCTCACGGTGGGCACGTCGGTCGCGACGGGCGTCCAGGTGGCCCGGATCGGGCACAGCGGCGCCAAGGCGGTCTGGCACGATGCGGGCGCCGGGAGCAAGGACTCCGACGGAGACTAGCCGCCGTGACCGCCCGCTCGCGCAGAGTCCCGCCCGCGGCCGCCGGCCTGGCCGCCGCGGTCCTGCTGGCGGGCGCATGCGGCGGGAACGGGCACGCACCCGGCGCGGGGACGCCGGGCCGGTCGCGGAGCAGCACGCCGGCGCCGTCCGGGGGCGCGGCGGCGGGCTTCGCGGCCTTCGGCGACTTCGGGACGGGTGGCGCGCGGCAGCGCGAGGTCGCGGACGCCATGCTGCGGTGGGCGGCGGCCGGCCACCGCATCGACGCGCTGGTGGGCACCGGGGACAACGTCTACCCCGACGGAGACCCCGCCCTGTTCCGGACGAGGCTCGACGCGCCCTACGCGGCGCTCCGCGCGACCCGCCCGATGTGGATCACGCTCGGCAACCACGACGTCCGCGGCGACCGCGGCGCCGACCAGCTCCGCCACCTCGGACTGCCCGCCCTGCCGTACGAGAGGAGGCTGCCGGGCCTCCAGTTCCTCTTCATGGACGCCGACCACCCCGACGCGTCCCAGAGCGCCTGGCTCGAATCGCGTCTGGCCGTGCCCGGCCCGCGGTTCCGCGTCGTGGTCTTCCACCAGCCGGCCTGGTCGTGCTCCCAGCACGGGTCGACCCCCGCGGTCGACGAGCGGTGGGTGCCGATCCTGGAGCGCCACCGGGTGGCGCTGGTGCTCAACGGCCACGACCACAACTACCAGAGGTTCGTCTCGGCCAAGGGGGTCACCTACGTGGTGACCGGTGGGGGCGGGCAGCACCTCTACGACCTGCGCGCCGGCTGCGCCACGCCCCCGCGGGTCGCCGCCGCCAAGCGCTACCACTTCACCGCGGTCGAACTCCGCGCCGGCGCCCTCCAGCTCACGGCCGTGGCCGCCGACGGCGAGGTCATCGACCGGGCGACGATCCGTCCGGCCGGGTAGGGCTCGGCGGATCGGCGAGGTCGGCAAGGGGATCGTAAACGGAACCCCAATTTCCAGGCGGCACCCGTTGTAATCCGCCTGCCCGGGAAGGAGTGCTGGACGTGGGGCCGCGGCACCCTAGGAAGACCTCCCGCGAACTCGGACGCGAGACTATGGACGCGCACACCAGCTCAGGAGGCGGCGAAGAGGAGACGGACCCTCCCGTCGCCATGGCCGGTGCGGTCGATGACGCGGGCTTCCTCGACCTGGCGTTCACCCAGTCCGGCTTCGCCATGGCGATCCACGACAGCGACCTGCGGGTCGTGAGGGTCAACGACCTCATGTGCCAGAGGGTCAACGTCTCGGAAGACGAACTGCGCGGCCGCCTCCTCACCGAGGTCCTGCCAGGGCCGTTCTGGAGGCTGATGGAGCAGCACGTCCGCCACGTCCTCGACACGGGAGAGTCCGTGCACGAGGAGCACTACCGGCGGGTTCCCGGCCAGTCCCACGAGCGCAACTGGTCGGTCTTCCTGTTCCCCCTGAAGGACGAGGAGGGCAGGACGCAGGCCGTGGGGGTGGGCCTCCTCGACAGGACCGAGCAGTACCGCGCCCGGCAGCGGCTGACCATGCTGAGCGAGGCCAGCGCCCGTATCGGCACCACCCTGAACGTCACCAGGACCGCCCAGGAGCTGGCCGACCTGGTGGTGCCCCGTTTCGCCGATCTCGCCCTCGTCGACATGCTCGAAGGGGTGCTCGCCGGCGACGAACCGGGCCCGGGGCCGCTGACCGGCCGGATCGCGTTGCGCAGCGTGGCGTACCGGGCCGCCTTCGGTACCGAACCCGAGGCGAGGCCGGGCGGCCTCGACCTGCGTCCCGACCCCTGGCCGCCGGCGCGGTGCCTGGCCACCGGCAAGGCGGTCCTGATGAGCGTCGACGATCCCGAGGTCGTCGAGGCGACCTCCCGCAACCCCGCGTGGGCGGAGGCCATCGACAGGTACCGGCTCCGCTCGGTCCTGTCCGTCCCGATACGCGCCCGCGGCGTCACGCTCGGCGTCGCGGCGTTCGTCCGCGGCGAGGCCGCGGAGCCCTTCGAGCAGGACGACGTGCTGCTGGGCGAGGAACTCACCGCCCGGGCGGCCGTGTCCATCGACAACGCCCGCCGCTACACCCGCGAACGCACCACCGCCCTCGCGCTCCAGCGCAGCCTGCTCCCGCACGGCCTCCCCGAGCAGTCGGCCGTGGAGGCCGCCACCCGCTACCTGCCCGCCCGGTCCAATCTCGGCGTGGGCGGGGACTGGTTCGACGTCATCCCGCTGTCGAGCGCGCGGGTGGCCCTCGTCGTCGGCGACGTCGTCGGCCACGGCATCCGCGCCTCCGCCACCATGGGCCGGCTGCGGACCGCCGTGCGCACCCTCGTCGACGTCGACCCGTCCCCCGACGAGCTCCTCACCCGGCTCGACGACCTCGTCAGCCGGTTCTCCGCCGAGGCGGCCACCGGCGACCAGGAAGAGGCGGAGGACCAGGTCGGCGCCACCTGCCTCTACGCCGTCTACGACCCGATCTCCCGCCGCTGCACGCTCGCGCGGGCCGGGCACCCGCCGCCCGCGCTCCTCACCCCGGACGGCTCGGTCGACTTCCTCGACCTGCCCGTCGGCCTGCCCCTCGGCGTCGGCGCCCTGCCCTACGAGAGCACGGAGGTCGAACTGCCCGAGGGCAGCATCCTCGCCTTCTACACCGACGGCCTCGTCGAGTCCCGCGACCACGACCCCGACACCGGGCTCGAACGCCTGCGGCAGGCGCTGAGCCGCCGGTCCGCGTCCCTGGAGGAGACATGCGACGGCGTCTTCAAGGCCGCCCTGCCGGACTTCCCCGTGGACGACGCCGCGCTGCTCATCGCCCGCACCAACGTCCTGAGCGAGGACCAGTACGCCTCCTGGGAGCTGCCGGCCGCCCCGGCCGTCGTCGCCGAGACCCGCGACCAGGTGAGCGAGCGGCTCGCGCGCTGGGGCCTCGACGAGGCCGCCTACGTCACCGAGCTCATCGTCAGCGAACTCGTGACCAACGCGATCCGGTATGCCGAGGGCCCGATCCAGCTGCGCCTCATCCGGGACCGGACGCTCATCTGCGAGGTCTCCGACGGCAGCAGCACCGCCCCGCACCTGCGCCGCGCCCGCCTCCTCGACGAGGGAGGACGCGGCCTCCTGCTCGTCGCGCAGCTCACCCAGCGCTGGGGAACCCGTCAGACCGCCCACGGCAAGACCATCTGGACCGAGCAGCCCCTCACGGGCGCCGACTTCAGCGGCATCCTCGACCAGTTCGACGACCTGGAGTGAGAACCGCCGAAGCGGCCCGTCGTAGCGCTAGACGACTCCCGGGGCGTGCTCGTGGCCCAGCTCGGCGGACAGCTCGCGGGCGACCGCCAGCGTGCGGCGTCCGGCCTCGTCGAGGTGGGGGCCCAGGCGCGCCTTGGGCGCCGACACGTTGATCGCGGCCACGATGGTGCCGCGGAAGTCCCGCACAGGGGCGGAGACGCCGACGAGGCCCGCCTCGAACTCCTCGTCCACGGACGCGTAGCCGCGCCTGCGGATGGCCGCGACCTCGCGCAGCAGGTCGTCGGCGGCCTGGATCCGCAGCCTGGCCTGCGCATGGCCCGGCTCGTCGAGCCAGGAGGCCGCCCAGGAGCGCAGCGTGTCGGGCGCCCAGTCGGAGACCAGGACGCGCCCGGCCGAGGTCATGAGCACCGGTACCGTCACGCCCTCCCAGCCCAGCCCCCGGAAGGCGTGGGACGGCGACACCGACAGCAGCGTCAGGACCGCGGAGCCGCGCAGCACGCACAGGTGGGTGGTCTCGTTGAGGCCCGCGACCAGGCGGCGCAGGTAGGGCCCGGCCGTACGCGTCAGACGCGCCTCGGTGGTGCGGGCCGCGAGGGAGTACAGCCGCCAGCCGAGGCGGAACTCCAGCGAGTCGGGGTCGCGGTCGACCAGGGCCTCGGCCTCCATGACCTTGAGGGCGCGCGAGACCTGGCTCTTCTCCCGGTCCAGCAGCCGGGCGATCCGGCTGACGCCGAGGCCGCGCGCGGCGTGCTCGGGCTGGGCGAGCAGGTCGAGTATCTCCAGGTCGCGCCGGAGTCCGGTGGACGGCGCCGGGTCCCGGGAGGGCGTCGTGTGCGGGGGGAGGGCCAAGGGGGTTCTCCGATCGAGATCTTTGTTGCGACTGGCGCAACAAGTATTGCAGCAAAATGAACACCGTCCTACGGTCATGCCAGCGAGCCGGAGAAACCCGGCCGAAACCTCCCTCGGAAGGACAGGAGGTAGCGCATGACGTTCGGCGAATACGTGTCGTCCCGCGGGGACGAGCTGGCCCGGGCGGCCGGCCAGCACGCGCTCGTCGTCGCGACGTCGATCCTCGTCGCCACCCTGATCGGCGTCGGGATCGGCGTGCTGACCTACCGCCGGCCCCGGCTGGCCGCGCTGTCGGTCGGCACCGCGGGCGGCTTCCTGACGATCCCCTCGTTCGCGCTGCTCGGCCTGCTCATCCCGTTCCTGGGGCTGGGCTGGAAGCCGACCCTGGTGGCGCTGGTGCTGTACTCGCTGCTCCCGATCGTGCGCAACACGATCGTCGGGCTGCGCTCGGTCGACCCGGCCGTGGTGGAGGCGGGCCGCGGGATGGGGATGAGCGCGGCCCGGGTGATGGCCAGGGTCCAGCTGCCGCTGGCCTGGCCGGTCGTCCTGGCCGGGATCCGGGTGTCCACCCAGATGATCCTCGGCATCGCCGCGATCGCCGCCTACGTCGCCGGCCCCGGGCTGGGCAACCAGATCTTCGACGGGCTCGCCCGGCTGGGCTCGGTGAACTCGCTGAACGCCGCGCTCGCGGGAACCCTGGGCGTGGTCGTCCTGGCCCTCGCCTTCGACCTCTTCTACCTCGTCGTACGCCTACTCACCACCCCGAGGGGGCTTCGTGCTTGACAGCGGCAACGGTGGCGCCAGCATCGAACTGGACGGGCTCACCAAGCGGTACCCCGGGCAGGACGATCCAGCGGTCGACAACGTCACGATGGTCGTCCCGGCGGGCGAGCTGGTCGCCTTCGTCGGCCCGTCCGGCTGCGGCAAGACCACCACCATGAAGATGATCAACCGGCTGATCGAGCCGACCTCCGGCTCGGTCCGGATCGGCGGCGAGGACGTGCTCGGGATGCCGCCGGACCGGCTGCGCCGCCGGATCGGGTACGTCATCCAGCAGATCGGCCTGTTCCCGCACCTGACCATCGCGGACAACGTGGCGCTGGTGCCCGGACTCCTGGGCTGGTCCAAGCCCAAGGTGCGGGCACGGGTGGAGGAACTGCTGGACCTGGTCGGCCTGGACCCCGCCCGGTACGCCCGCCGGTACCCGCGCGAGCTGTCGGGCGGCCAGCAGCAGCGCGTCGGGGTCGCGCGGGCGCTGGCCGCCGACCCGCCCGTCATGCTCATGGACGAGCCGTTCGGCGCCACCGACCCGATCACCCGCGAGCGGCTGCAGAACGAGTTCCTGCGGCTGCAGCGCGAACTGCGCAAGACGATCATCTTCGTGACGCACGACTTCGACGAGGCCGTGAAGCTCGGCGACCGGATCGCGGTGTTCCGCGAGCGCTCCCGCATCGCGCAGTACGACACCCCGGCCCGCATCCTGGCCGAACCCGCCGACGACTACGTGGCCGGCTTCATCGGCGGCGACACCACGCTCAAGCGGCTCGCGCTGGTCAGCGTCGGCGAGTTCGCCGGGAACGGCGCCGCTCTCCCGCCGCCGGCCGGAACCCCGTCCGCGAACCCGGCCGGAGCGCTTCCCGAGGTCGGTGCCACCGCGACCCTCCGCGAGGCGCTCGACATCATGATCGCGAACGGCACGCGGCAGGTGGCCTGCGCGGGCCGCGTCCTGTCGTACGAGGAGATCTGCGCGGCGGTCGCACCGGCACGCGAGGACGAGGCGGTGCCCGGTGCTCGCTGAGTCGGCCGGCACGGCCGCCGTCGCCCGCGCCCCGCGGCGGGGCGCCGGGGTGCGGAGGGCCGCGCCGCGGATCCTGCTCACCCCGCTCCTGCTGGCGGCGGTGCTCGGAGTCCTCTACCTGTGGGTGTCGAACCTCTCCCTGGACTCGATCGAGCGGCGCACGCTGAACGCCGGCTACATCACCGCCCGGGTCGGCGAGCATCTACGCCTCACCGGCATGGCGGTGCTGCTGGTCGTGCTGATCGCGATCCCGCTGGGGATCGCCCTGTCCCGCCCGGCGGCGCGCTGGCTGAGCCCGCTCGTGCTCGGCCTCGCCAATCTCGGGCAGGCCACCCCCGCGATCGGCCTGCTGGTCCTGCTGACCATCAAGTTCGGGGTGGGGTTCCGGATCGCGCTGATCGGCCTGGTGGCCTACGCCGTGCTGCCGGTGCTGCGCAACACGATCGTGGGCGTCCAGCAGGTCGACCAGACCCTGATCGAGGCCGCCCGCGGGATGGGGATGACCCGCGCCCAGGTCCTCCGGCGGGTCGAGCTCAAGCTCGCGATCCCGGTGATCCTGGCAGGCCTGCGCACCTCGCTGGTGATGGCCGTGGGCGTGGCGACGCTGGCCACCTTCGTCAACGCGGGCGGCCTCGGCGACATCATCGTCAACGGCATCAAGCTGGACCGGACGCCCGTCCTCGTCACCGGCAGCATCCTGACCGCCGCCATCGCGTTCCTGGTCGACTGGGCCGGCGGCGTCGCCGAGGACCTGCTGCGTCCCGGAGGCGTCTGAGACCCCGCACCGCGAGGCGCGCCCGGACGCGGCGCCCGCAACTTCCACCCTTCACCCCACCCCCATCACCCCTCGGGAGTTCGTGATGTCCAAAATCAGCAGAATGCGGGGCCTTGCCGTCCCCGCGGCCGCGGCCGCGCTGGCGGCCGCCGCGCTGGCCGGCTGCGGCTCGTCCGCGACCGTCGAGCAGGGCAGCCTCGGGCAGGAGCTCAAGGGCGCGACCTTCACGGTCGGCTCCAAGGACTTCTCCGAGTCGATCGTGCTCGGCAAGATCACCATCGCGCTGCTGCGCGCCCACGGCGCCACCGTCAACGACAAGACCAACATCAAGGGCTCGACCAACACCCGTACCGCGCTGACCTCCAAGAACATCGACATGTACTGGGAGTACACCGGCACCGGCTGGGTGACCTACCTCAAGCACACCGAACCGATCCCCGACTCCGGACGCCAGTACGAGGCGGTCGCCCGCGAGGACCTGGAGAAGAACGGGATCGTCTGGACGAAGCCCGCGCCGCTCAACAACACCTACGCCTTCGCCGTCCAGAAGGACAAGGCCGCGGCGCTCGGCGTCACCAAGCTCTCCGACCTGGCGGCCCTGGCCCGGTCGAAGCCGGCCGACGCCACCTTCTGCATCGAGAGCGAGTTCTCCACCCGAGACGACGGATGGCCCGGCATGTCCAAGGCCTACGGCCTCGACGTGCCGAAGGGGGCCGTCAAGTCGGTCGACACCGGAGTGATCTACAGCGAGACCAAGAAGGGGAAGACCTGCACCTTCGGCGAGGTCTTCGCCACCGACGGCCGGATCGCCTCCATGGGCCTGACCGTCCTCCAGGACGACAAGCGCTTCTTCCCCGTCTACAACGCGGCGCTGACCCTGCGGAAGGAGACCGCCGCCAAGTACCCGCAGATCCAGCAGTACCTCGACCCGGTCGCCGCCAAGCTCACCGACGACGTGATGCGCAAGCTCAACGCCCAGGTCGACGCGGAGGGGCTGGAGCCCGAGAAGGCCGCCAACGACTGGCTCGACGAGCAGGGGTTCCTCAAGTGACGAGCATGGACGCCCCCGACCGCGCCCCCGACCGCGCCCCCGACCGCGCCCCCGACCGCGCCCCCGACCGCGCCCCCGGCCCGGCGACGGCCGTGCAGATCGGCGAGAGCTTCGTCGGGGAGGGCGCGGAGGCCGCCCACATCAACACCGTCCTCGGGCATCGCTCCGGACCGGCGGGTACCGCGTGGGCCACGGCCCTCGCCACCCCCCGCGCCGGCCATGTCCCCTTTGTCGCCGTGCTGAAGCCCGGAGTGCCGGCCAAGCCCATGACGCTGTTCGTGAACAAGGCCGCCACCGACACCGCCGCCCACGCCGAGTTGACGTGGGGAGCGGCCCAGGCGGGCGTCGCGGCGGGGGTCATGGACGCGGTGGCCGCGCAGGTCGTCCCCGCCGAGGCGGTCGACGACCTGGTGCTGGTCGCCGCCGTCTGGGTCAACCCGGAGGCCGCCGACGCCGACCTGGTCTACGCCAACAACCGCGCCGCCACCGGGGCGGCGCTGCGCGCGGGAGCGGCCGGGCTGCCGGGCGTCGAGGAGGCCCTCGAAGCCCGGCACTCGCCCGCCAACCCGTTCTACACACCCTCGGGGGACGAGTGAAGATCACCGGTATCCGGCTCGACCGGATGCGACTGCCGCTGGACCCGCCGTTCTACGCGGCCTGGGACCCCGTCCCGCGCGGTCATTTCGACGCCACCCTGGTCACCGTCGAGACCGACGAGGGCGTGGTGGGCTACGGCTCCGGCGACACGATGGACGGCTTCGAAGGCCACGAGCACCTGTTCGTCGGCCGGGACCCGCTGGCCATCGTCAACCACGTCAAGACGCTGGAGACGATCAACTTCCACGCGGGCCGCTACTGGCCGGTGGAGGCCGCGCTCTGGGACGTGATCGGCAAGGTCAGCGGCCTTCCGGTGGCCGCGCTCTTCGGCGGGGCCACGGACCGGCTGCCCGCGTACGCCTCGTTCGGCGAGCTGCGCCCCCCGGCCGCACGCGCCGAGGCCGCGCTGGCGGCCAAGGCGGCGGGCTTCCGCGCCATGAAGATCAGGGTGGCCCGCGAGCGCCTGGCGGAGGGGATCGCCGCCGTCAGGGCCGCCCGCGAGGCGGTCGGGGACGAGATCGCGCTCATGGTGGACCTCAACCAGTCGTGGCGGATGTCCGGCGACATCGCACCGGCGCTCGACCTGGCGTCGGTGCGCCGGGTGGCCGCCGAGCTGGCGGAGCTGGACGTGCAGTGGCTGGAGGAGCCGCTGCCGCAGTACGACATCGAGGGCGTGCGGACCGTGCGGGCGCAGACGGGCGTCCGCGTCGCCGGCGGCGAGATGGTGCGCACCATGCCGGAGCTGCTGCACCTGCTGGAGGCCGACGCGCTGGACGTCTACCAGCCCGACGTCGTCCTGTCGGTCGGGATGCTGCGCGCCCGCACCCTCGCCGAACTGGCCTTCGCGCGGCACCGCTGGTTCACCCCGCACACCTGGAGCAACGGGCTGGGGGTCCTGGCGAACCTGCACGTCGTGGCCGGTGTCGGCGGCGGGCCGTTCGTCGAGTTCCCCTATGACCCGCCGGGCTGGACGCCCGAGCGGCGGGACTTCTTCCTGACCGAACCGGTCGGCGTCGACGGCGACGGCTGCATGAGGGTCCCCGGCGCCCCCGGGCTCGGGGCCGGGATCGACCACACCGCGGTGCGCCGCCTGGCCCGCGGATAAGGGGGAACGACCGTGACAGCGCACGAGCACACGTACGGGACCTGGCAGGAGCGGGCGGCGAACCCGCCGCTGCGGCGGGAGCTGTTCATCGACGGCGCGTTCACGCCGGCCGCCGACGGCGCGACCTTCACCAAGACGGGTCCCCGGGACGGGCGCGAGCTCGCGCGGATCGCCGCGGCGGGTGAGGAGGACGTGGACCGCGCGGTGCGGGCCGCCCGGCGCGCGTTCGAGGACGGCCGCTGGGCGGGCGCGAGCCCCCGCCACCGCAAGGAGGTCCTGCTGCGGTTCGCCGAACTGATCCGCGCGAACCTGGAGGAGCTGGCCCTGCTGGAGACCCTCGACGTGGGCAAGCCCATCGGCGAGTCCCTGCGGGTGGACGTGCCGGGCGCCGCCGCCTGCGTCCAGTGGTACGCCGAGGCGGTCGACAAGCGCTACGACGAGATCGCCCCGACCGGCGCCGACGCCCTCGCGCTGATCACGCGGGAGCCGCTCGGGGTGGTCGGTGCGGTCGTCCCCTGGAACTACCCGCTGCTCATCACCTCCTGGAAGATCGCCCCGGCGCTGGCGATGGGCAACTCGGTGGTGCTCAAGCCGGCCGAGCAGTCCAGCCAGACCGCGCTGGCGCTGGCCGAGCTCGCGGCCGAGGCGGGCGTGCCCGACGGCGTCCTCAACGTCGTCCCCGGGCTCGGACCGGTGGCGGGGGCGGCGCTCGGCCGCCACCCGGAGGTGGACAAGATCGCCTTCACCGGCTCCACGGCGACCGGGCACCGGTTCCTGGAGTACGCGGCGCTCTCCAACGGCAAGCAGGTGGCGCTGGAGATGGGCGGCAAGTCGCCGCAGATCGTCCTCGCCGACGCCGAGGACCTGGACGCGGCGGCCTCCGCCGTCGCCTGGGGGATCTTCTACAACGCCGGGCAGACCTGCAACGCCGGGTCGAGGCTGCTGGCCGACACCCGGATCATGGACGACCTGCTGGCCCGCGTCACCGGGATCGCCGAGGGGATCCGGGTCGGCGACCCGCTCGACCCGGCCACGCAGATGGGCGCGATGGTCGACCGGGCGCAGCTGGACAAGGTCGTCGGGTACGTCGCGCTCGGCCGGGAGGAGGGCGGCCGGCTCGTCACCGGCGGCGACCGCGTCCGTGCGGAGTCCGGGGGCTACTTCGTCGCCCCGACCGTGCTGCGCGACGTCGACAACGACTGCCGCGTCGCGCAGGAGGAGATCTTCGGGCCGGTGCTGACGGCCACGGAGATCGGCTCGGCGGAGGAGGCCGTCCGGCTGGCGAACCGGACCCGGTACGGGCTGGCCGCGAGCGTCTGGACCGGCCGCCTGTCCACGGCGCACCGGGTCGCCCGCGCCCTGCGCGCCGGGACCGTGTGGGTCAACACCTTCGACGCGAGCGACGTGATCACGCCGTTCGGCGGGTTCAAGGACTCCGGCAGCGGGCGGGACAAGTCCCTGCATGCGCTGGACGCCTACTCCGCCCTCAAGACCACCTGGATCAACATGGACGAGCAGCCCGCGGGGGACACATGAGACTGGGATTCATCGGCCTGGGGAACATGGGCGGCCCCATGTGCCGCAACCTCCTGGCCGCCGGATACGACGTGGCGGTGCACGACGCGCGGCGCGAGGCCGCCGCCGAGGCCGAGCGGATGGGCGCCGTCTGGGCCGCCGCCCCTGCCGAGGCGGGCGCGGGCCGCGACGTGGTGATCACGATGCTCCCCACGCCCCGGCACGTCGAGTCCGTGCTGCTGGGCCCCGGCGGACTGCTCGGCGCCCTCGGCGAGGGCGCTGTGTGGGTGGACATGTCCACCTCGGTGCCCGAGGTGGCCGACCGGGTCCGCAAGGCCGCCGCGGGGCGCGGAGTGCACGTGCTCGACGCCCCGGTCTCCGGGATGGCGGCCGGGGCCCGCACCGGAACGCTCCAGATCTTCGTGGGCGGCGACCGCGAGGTGTACGAGCGGGTCCGGCCCGTGTTCGACGTCCTCGGCGACCCCGACCGCGTCATGCGGGTGGGCGGCCACGGCGCCGGCTACACCGTGAAGCTGATGATCAACCTGCTGTGGTTCGCGCATCTCGTCGCCACCAGCGAGGTGCTGTCCATCGGGACCAGCGCCGGCGTCGAGGTCGGCGTGCTGCGCGACGCGCTGCTCGCCAGCCCCGCCGCCAGCAACTTCCTGGACCGCGACATGCTGTCGGTGCTGCGCGACGGCGACTACGACGACTCGTTCGCCATCGCGCTGGCCTGCAAGGACCTCGGCCTCGCCAACGACCTGGCGCGCGAGGTGAAGGTTCCGGCCGAGCTGGCGGCCCTCGTCGAGCAGGTCTACCGGCGGGCGCGCCGCAGCTACGGCGACCTCGCCGGCGAGATGACGCCCGTCAAGCTCTGGGAGGACCTGATGGAGGTCCCCCTGCGGCTCGCACCCCAGGGAGCATGACCATGAACGAACTCACCCTCACTCCGATGCCCGCGGCCCACCTGGGGCCCGGCAAGGTCCGCGCCCTCGGCGAACTCGCCGGGTCGCGCCGCGTCCTCGTGGTGACCGACGCCGGCATCGCCGCCACCCCCGTGCTCGACGCCGTACGGAACGCGCTCCCGGACGGGGACGTCGCGGTCTTCACCGGCGTGCACGCCAACCCGACCACCGATGACATCGGCGCGGGCGCGGTCGCCGCCGAGAACGCGCGGGCCGAGCTGCTGGTGGCGCTGGGCGGCGGATCGGCCATGGACGCCGCCAAGGGCATCGCGCTGGCCGCGGTCAACCCGCAGCGCGGACGCGACCTGGACTACCGCGGCGAGTTCCGCCGCGCCGGCCTGCCGATCATCGCCGTGCCGACCACGGCGGGCACCGGCGCCGAGACCAACGCCTTCGGCGTGATCACCGACGTCGAGACCCACCGCAAGTTCTACGTCGGACACGCGAGCACGCTGCCCGAGGCCGCCGTGCTCGACCCGGAGCTCACCGTGGGGCTGCCGCCCGGCCCCACCGCGGCCACCGGCATGGACGCCCTCACCCACGCGCTGGAATCGTTCTCCTCCGTGCGGGCCAACCCCTGGTCGGACGGGATCGCGCTGCAGGTCGTCCGGATGGTCTCGACGCACCTGCCGCACGCCTACGACGACGGGAAGGACCTGGAGGCCCGCTCGCAGATGCTGCTGGCGGCCCACATGGCGGGGGTCGGCATGGCGGCCACGGGGCTGGGCCTGTGCCACGGGATCGCGCACCCGCTCGGTGGACGGTTCGACATCGTCCATGGCGTCGCGCTGACCGCGCTGCTCCCGCACGTCCTGCGCTTCAACCTGCCGGTACGGCTGGAGCGGACGGCTCAGGTCGCCTTCGCCATGGGCGTGGGCGACACCGCCAGACCCGACGCGTGGAACGCCGACGCCGCGATCGAAGCCGTCCGCGCCCTGGGCGCCCGGGTGGGTCTGACCGGCGGGCTGGCCGAGCACGGCGTCACCGGCGAGGACCACGACCTGCTGGCCAGGGACGCGCTGGAGGACGAGGTCACGGTGAACACGCCGCGGTTCCCGTCCGCCGACGAGATCACCGCGATCCTGGCCGCGGCCGGATGAGCGGCGCCATGGCACCGGACGGCCTGTTCATCGGCGGCGCGTGGCGGGAGGCGGACGCCGCGTTCGAGGTGCTCGACCCGGCGACCGGCCGGGTGGCGGCCCGGGTGGCCGACGCGACCGCGCGGGACGCGCTCCAGGCGCTGGACGCCGCCGCGGACGCGCAGCCGTCCTGGGCGGCCACCGCTCCCCGGGCACGGGCCGAGATCCTGCGCCGGGCCTACGAACTGGTGACCGAGCGCGCGGAGGCGCTCGCCCGGCTGGCGACCCGGGAACTGGGCCGTCCCCTCGCCGAGTCGCGCGCCGAGGTGGCCTATGCCGCCGACTTCCTGCGCTGGTTCTCCGAAGAGGCGGTGCGCGTGGGCGGCGAGCACCGGACCGCGCCGTCCGGGGACTACCGGATCGTCACCGCGCGCGTCCCGGTCGGGCCGTGCTACCTGATCACGCCGTGGAACTTCCCGCTGGCCATGGTGACCCGCAAGGTCGCGCCCGCCCTGGCGGCCGGCTGCACGGTGGTCCTCAAACCGGCCGAGGCCACCCCGCTGTCCGCCCTCGCCCTGGCGGAACTGCTCGCCGAGGCCGGCGTGCCCGACGGGGTGGTGAACGTCGTCCCCACGATGGCGCCGGCCGAGGTCACCGGTGCGCTGCTCGGTGACGGGCGGCTGCGCAAGCTGTCGTTCACCGGCTCCACGGAGGTCGGTCGCCACCTGCTGGCCCAGAGCGCCGGGGGCGTCCTGCGGGCCTCCATGGAACTGGGCGGCAACGCGCCGTTCCTGGTCTTCGACGACGCCGACATCGCGGCGGCCGTCGAGGGCGCCGTGGTGGCCAAGATGCGCAACTCGGGGCAGTCGTGCGTGGCGGCCAACCGCTTCCTCGTCCACGAGGCCGTCGCCGAGGAGTTCACCGGCGCGCTGCGCGAACGCCTCGCCGCACTGGAGGTGGGCCGGGAGGTCGGCCCCCTGATCGACGGGGACGCCGTGGAGCGGGTCGACGGGCTGGTCGGCGACGCGAAGCGGCGCGGCGCCGAGCTCCGGCTGGGCGGCGCCCCGCACGCGGGGCCGGGCTGGTACTACCCGCCCACCCTCCTCACCGGCGTCCCCGAAGACGCCGCGATCACGCGGCAGGAGATCTTCGGACCGGTCGCCGCGGTCGCCGCCTACCCCGACGAGCCGAGCATGGTGGCGGCGGCCAACGCCACCCCGGCGGGCCTGGTCGCCTTCCTCTACACCCGCGACCTCGGCCGCGCCATGCGCGTCGGGGCGGCGCTGGAGGCGGGCATGGTGGGCGTCAACCGCGGCCTGGTCTCCAACGCGGCCGCGCCGTTCGGCGGCGTCAAGCAGTCGGGCCTCGGCCGGGAGGGCGGTCTGGAGGGCATCGACGAGTACCTGGAGGTGAAGTACCTGGCCGTCCCGTGAACCTGCTCCGGCACGGAAGCGGCCACCGCACCGACGGTGTCGATCCGATGGCCGTTCCGTGCCGTGAACGAACTGGCCGCGCCCCTCGGGCCGGTCAGCGCGGCTGGTAGGCCTTGGGCAGCCGCATGCCGCGGTCGGCCATGATCTTGCGGACGCGGTTCGGGTAGTTGGTGATGATCCCGTCGACCCCCATGTCCATGAGCGCCTCGACGGTGGCGGGGTCGTCGCAGGTCCACGGGACGACCTTCAGACCGCGGGCGTGGGCCTGCGACACCATCGCCCGGTCGGGGTAGAAGCGGAAGCCCGGCTCGCCGACCTTGCCGTTCTGCGGGAAGCCGTAGTTGGGCGACAGGGCCGTGACGCCCTTGACGGCGGCGGCCGCCTTCACGAAGTCGCCGTCGTAGTCGTCGACGTCCAGGCCGCCCAGCCAGGGGGAGGCGCCGGGGCGTCCGACCTGGAGGAAGTCGTAGTTCGTCAGCGCCACGAGCGGCCACCTGGGCGCGAACCGGTGCATGACCTTCAGCGCTCCCCAGTCGAAGGACTGGATGGTGACCTGCCGTTCGATCCCCGACGCGCGGATCTCCTCGAAGACCCGGCGGACGAACAGCTCGCGCGGCGCGGTCTGCTCGGGCGCGCCCGCCTCGACCTTGGTCTCGATGTTGAGCTTGACCTGCTTGGCGCGGTAGCGCTTCACCAGGTCCAGGACGTCCTTGAGCTCCACCATCCGGAAACCGTGGACGACCTCCTGCTCGGGGAAGCCGGGCAGTTGCTGGTAGCCGCAGTCCATGGTCTTGATCTGGGCGAGGGTCAGGTCCTTGATGTACTTGCCGACGTAGGGGTACATCGGGTCGCCCGGCGTGGCCGGCGCGGTGTCGCGGCACTTCTGCGCGCTGATCTGCCGGTCGTGGGTGACGACGACCTTCTTGTCCTTGGTGACGTGCGTGTCCAGCTCCAGGGTGGTGACGCCCAGGCGCATGGCCTTGCCGAAGCCCTCCAGCGACTCCTCGGTCGTCATGCCGATGCCGCCGCGGTGGGCCTGCAGGTCGAACTGGGTCTTCTGTGGCAGTACGCCGGGACTCCCGGTGGTCGACGCGTTGGCGGCCGCCGGCGCGGCCACCGTGGCCGCGAGGGCCAGACTCGTCAGGACAAGGCGCACGGACATGCAGTCCTCCGCTCGGTCATGCTCCGATCAACCCCCGCGACGCTAGGGCGAGGGCCGGCACCCTTGATTGACGTGGCGTGATGGGGCCATGAACGTTCCCCGAACCCGGCCCCGCCGCCGAAACCGCCGACATGCGCCTCGGCGGCCGCCGGCCCGTGTCCGGCTGCTCAGCGGGTGGCGTACCAGAAGGCCGACAGCAGGTGGACGAGCATGAGGACGCCGCCGCCGACGGCCATTCCGGGCACGCGGCGCATGATGCCGAGTGCCGCGTCCCCGGCCTGGACGGCGCCGGCGACGATCAGTAGCGGCACGATCGCGGCGGCCTCGTCGGTGAGGAGCGCCGCGATGACGGCGAGGCTCAGCGGGATCGCGCGGACGGCGTAGACGCGGGCGTAGAAGTCGACCCCGGCGGTGACCGCCTCGCCCGAGGGAAGCGCCAGGCCCGGGCGGGCGGCGCCGAGCGCGCTCGACCCGCCCGACACCAGTGCCGCGACCGCGTTGACCGTGACGAGAGTGATCTCCATGGCGCCCATCTCTTCACCTCTCAAATGATTCATACTCTGAATGATTAAGAGTGAGTATGATTCGAGGCATGCGCGACGTCAAGCCGCTGCCGGGGACGGTGGCCTTCCGGCTGGGGACCCTCGGTGCGATCGTCGGCGACCGGCTGGCCCGGAAGATCGCCGGCTACGGCGTCAAGCCCAAGCACGCCGGGCTGATGGCGGCGCTGGAGGCGGGCGTCGCGGCCTCGCAGCAGGACCTCGCCGCCCGGATGGGGGTCGCGCCGAGCCTGGTCGTCGCGCTGGCCGACCACCTGGTGGACCTGGGCGCGATCGAGCGGCGGCGCGATCCGGCCGACCGGCGCCGGCAGGTGCTCACCCTCACCGGCCAGGGCCGCGAACTGCTCGCCAAGTGCGCGGCGGCGGCGCAAGAGGTGGACGAGGAACTCGCCGCCCCGCTCACCCCGCGCCAGCGCGCCGCACTGCACGAAGCGCTGGACGTGCTCTCCGAAAACGAAGGCCTACCCGCCTGAAGCGAACGCCGCCCGGCGTGCCCGAAGGTTCCGGCCGCATTTTGCCGAACGCCGCGCTGGCCTTTGCCGGGGTCGAGGTATCTACCTGTTGGTAATGCGGGTGAAAATCGCGAATCGGGTCATCTATTGGCCTTCCGTCGGTCGGCGGGTGCCTCGGAAAACGGTGGTCCATCGGTCTGTGGGTATTTGCGATCTTGATCACGGTTTGGTGTGCGGACGGTCCGAGGCTTGTCGTTTTAGTGGCGATTTCGTAGGTTCACCCCAATCGGGGGATGATCCGTTGTCCCGCCGCCGTCCGCGACCGACTCGAGATCCGAGGCCGGCGGGCGGTGGCCTCGACCTCCTTGAGGAGACGCCATGTCCGAGGTCAAACGCCGTGATCTGCTGGCCGGGGTCGCCGCCCTCACCGGGTTCGCGACCGTCGGCCTGCTCCCCGGCACCGCCGCCGCCGCGACCCGGCAGCGCCCCGGTGCCCTCCGCTCGCCCTCCCTCACCGCCGGCGACAAGGCCGTGGTCGCCCGGGTCGACGCCCGCCGCGCGCTGCGGCACCTGAAGGTGCTCAGCGACGAGATCGGCTGGCGCGTCTCCGGCACCCCGGCCGAGCACCGCGCCGCCCGCTACATCGCCGGATATCTGCGCGACCTCGGCTACACGGTCGAACTCCAGCCCTTCCCGATCGCCGACAAGTACCTGGCGGAGATCCGCTCCCGGGGCGAGCGGGACTGGCAGTGCAGTGCCTCCCCGCAAGGCGCCGTCGCGTCCCTGGACGGCACGGTGGCGGACATGGGCAAGGCCACCGAGGTGACCGGCGACGTGCGCGGCCGACTCGTGCTGTTCGACCGCGTCCCCGGCATGGAGACCGAGCAGGCCAAGGCCGCCGCCGCCGCGGGCGCCGCGGCGGCGCTCATCGTCAACGCGCGCTCGACGACCTATCCCGAGCGCAAGGCCGGCACGTTCGTCCCGAACCTGAAGGAGACGGTCGCGATCCCGGTGCTGGGCCTGGCCGAGTACCACGGCGAGCGGATCCGCGCGGGCGCCCGGCGGCTGTCCTTCAAGATCACCCACCACACGGGGCTGACCTCGTACAACGTCCTGGCCGAGCGGAAGGCGTCGCTGCCCAACCCCGCGGGCAAGGCCGTCATCGTCAGCGCGCACTACGACAGCGTCCCCGGCTCGCCCGGCGCCAACGACGACGGCAGCGGCACCGTCCTGTGCCTGGAACTGGCGCGCGTCCTGAAGCGGCTCCCCACCCAGCAGGCGGTCCGCGTCTGCCTGTGGGGCGCGGAGGAGAACGGCCTGGTCGGCGCCCGGTACTACGTGAAGCAGCTCGACGAGGCGGGCGTCGGGCAGATCACCGGCTGCTTCCAGAACGACATGGTCGCCACCAGCCATCCGCCCGCGGGCACGTACTGGCTGCTGTCGGTGGACGGCGCGGACAACACCACCACGGCCGCCGTGAACGCCGCCGCGCAGCGGCTCGGCTACGCCGACCAGACCAAGGGCCCCACCGCCCGGGGCTCCAGCGACCACGAGGCCTTCTACGAGCGCGGGATCCCGGCGGGCAACTTCAGCTGGCGCGGCGGTGAGGCGCCCAGCCAGCTGGAGCCCCTCTACCACACCCCTGAGGACACGATCGCCCAGAACGTCAGCCTGGAGCGGCTCCAAGTGTCCCTCGAACTGATCGGCTGCGCCCTCTACGACGTGGCCCGCCGCAAGTAGTGGAGAAAGCGTGAGGGGCGGCTTCGGTGAGAGGCCGCCCCTCGCTGCGACCCGGATGCGGCCGAACGGGGCGGGCCGTCGACGAGTTTCGGAGGGCGGCCACGGCTCCCTCACTATGATCTCGCCATGGTGATCGGGAAGGCGCACCGATGAGCGGGCGGGAGCTCGGCGGGACGCTGGCGCTGCGGCGGCACTGGTGCCGTCCGGACGAGCCCGTCCTGCTGTGCCTGTACTGCCACGGCGCGGCCCTGCGGTTCGACGTGGACGGCCACGACTGGCGGGGCATCCCGGGCGGTGCCGGACGCGCCGTGCTGAACGCCGTCGGAGCCGGCATAGATTCGGCGTTCCGTGAAGACGGCCTCGACCCGCCGGCGATGGTGGTCCACGGGCCGAGCAGCGGCCTGGCCGCGCGGGTGGCGCTTCCCGACTCCCAGGAGACCCGCTACTGGGTCCTCACCCCGTACCGGATCGGCATCGTCGCGATGCTCCAGGCCGAGGCCGCCGAGTCCGGAGCGCAGAACGAACCGCAGGGGGGCGTGCTGTCGCGGGCCCGCAGGATCGCCGCCGGGGCGGCGGAGATCGGGCGCGCGCTCGCCCGCGACCATCCCTATCCACCGGGCGAACCGGTGCCGCTGTCACGCGTCGCGGGCCTCGCCGAGATCCCGGCGGCGCAGATCGCGCACGTCGGCCTTGACCGGCGCAAGCTGCCCTCCGGGTACCGTCCCCGCAAGGTCCCGGTCCTGCGGATCGGGCTTCACGACGGTTCCGGCTTCGACATCACCGCACCAGACGACGAGGCGGCGGGACGGCTCGCCCACCTCGCCGCGCAACGCTCCTGACGGGTGACCACGTGCCGCGCAACGAGCAGAAACTGTACGAGATCGCCCGCGCGCACTGGTGTGCGCCGGGCGAGAGGCTGGTCATGGGCGACCACGCCGCCGGCCACATCGGCGCGACCGTCCGGGGGGTGAGCGCGGCCCCGCACCCGTCCGCCGTCACGGGCGGCTCGCAGGTGCCGGACCCGTCCTGGCCCCTCCCGACCGACCCGGTCCGGACGGGCCGGTTCTGGTACGACGAATGGGCCGAGGACCCGGTGGTGTGGGGGTGGGCGCACGCGCCCGGACCGGACGCGGCGGCGGCCGCGGTCGCCGCCCACATGGCCGGGTACGCCGACGAGGCGTGGCTGCTGCTCACGGACCGGCGGCTCGCGGTGTCAGTGGAGTCGCGGTTCGCGCGTCCCGCCGAAAGGCCGGGCGGGCTGCGCGGTCGCGTCCGCGGCGCCTTCGGCGACTCGCAGGACCCGGCCGGGCCCCTGACGACCTGCTGGGAGATCCCGTTCGCGGCCGTCCGGGGCCTGCGGGCGGTGCCGCTCGGCCGCAGCCCGCGGCCGGAGTGGTTCATCCGGATCGACTTCACCGACGGCTCTGCGTTCGACTTCCGCCCCCGCCGGGGCGCCAAGGCCCCGGACTACGTGAAGTCGATCTACACAGGCCTGGCCCCGAGGCACTGACCCCGGAGCCGAAGGCCCACGCCGTCACAGGGCCCAGGTCTCCAGGGCGAGCAGGTCCCGCATCGACACCATGCCGACCAGGCGTCCGCGGTCGGCGACCGGGAGGTGGCGGATGCCCTCCTCCAGCATCCGGCGGGCGACCTCCCGCGAGTCCTCGTCCAGCGCGGCGGTCTTGAGCCTGGTCGACGCGTACGCCGTGGCCCGGGACGCCGGGTCCGCCGCAAGGGCCAGCGCGCCGACGAGGTCCCGCTCGGTGATGATCCCGACGACCCGCTCCCCGTCGAGCACGGCCAGCGCGCCGACGTCGTCCTCCACCATTTTGCGCGCCACCTGGTCCAGCCGGTCCTCCGCCTGGCAGCCGAGGACGCCCGGCCGGTACACGTTGCTGATCAGCATGTTCCCTCCCCATGGCTTCGCCCCACACGCCGCAGCGTTTCCGTTCCATCCCGCCGGAAACGCCCCAAAAGTCCCCTTGACCTGCCGGATTGTCAGGCGCGCCCTCCAGGGACGGGGCGCCGTACGGATTCCTCTCGCGAACACGGGCGACAACGGCCACGCTGTGCGGGCGGTGGCGAGGCCTGGAGGATCGCCGTCCTCATGTAGACGGTAGTGTCTTTCTGAGCGGCGCACGGAGCGCCGTGCCGACTGCGAGGGAGGCGGCGGATGGCGGCCGTGACGTTGCCGGAGTCGTTGGCGGGCGTCGGGGTGACGGCGATCGGGGTCGCCCTCATCAGGGCTCGGGAGACCGCGCGCACCGACCGGTTGTACGAGGACCCGTACGCGCAGGCGTTCGCCGACGCGGCCGAACGGGAGTTCCTCGCACCCTCGGCGCCGGCCGGCGCCGCCGACACCTGGGCCGGCGTGCAGGAACTGGTCGAGACCTTCTATCCGGGACGCACCATCGGGGTGCGGATGGGCGACGACGGGCTCCGCGACGCGGTCGCCGCCGGCCGCCGGCAGATCGTCCTGCTCGGTGCCGGCCTGGACACCTACGCCTTCAGGCTCGGCCTGCCGCGATCGGTGCACCTGTTCGAGATCGACCTCCCGGAGATGTTCGCCTTCAAGGAACCGATCCTGGACGCACTCGGGGCCGTGCCGTCATGTGAGCGCAGCGTCGTCGCGGCCGACCTGCGCCAGAACTGGTCGGAAGCCCTGCTGGAGGCGGGCTTCCGGGCCACGCTTCCCACCCACTGGGTGGACGCGGGCGTTCTCGGCTTTCTGCCGAGGCGGGACGCCCGGCGGATCGCTACGACGATCGGTGAGCTCTCGGTGTCCGGCAGCCGCTTCGGGTTCGGGCACATCCCGCTGCAGGCCATGGCCGAACGGATCCGGACGGTGCCGGGCGCCGACCGCGTCATGCCGGGCATGACGGCGCGCTCCGTCGACGACGAGCGCGGACTCGGCCCGGACGCGCCGGAGTGGCTGGAGCGGCACGGCTGGCGGACCGAGTTCCGCACCCTAGAGGAGATCGCCGCCTCCTACGGGCGAGCACTGCCGCATGCCTCCGGCGGAGGCTCGGTCACCGCACTGCGCCTCTGAGCCTCTCTTGGCCTCACCTCCAGGAGGGCCGCAGGTCGCTCAACTCCCTGGAACGTGCGAAGGCCGCGGCGAGGTGCCTCAGTCCCAGGACCGTCCCGTCCTTGCTGCCCTCCTGACTGCTCAGGAAGAGGAAGTCCTTGCGCTTTTCGGAGGGCTTTCCCGACCACAGCCGGCGGTGCTGGACGAATATGCCGATCGACAGCAGCGCACAGCCGAGCGGTATCCAGACGGGCAGGGCATCCGATTCCATTTATGCCCCTCGTGGCCGCGCGCTCCCCGAACGCGATACCGAACACCGATTTCATTCTATTGTTCGCGGGCCGAAAAAGCCGTCTTCCCTCGTTGAGCCGCTGGTCAGGCGCGGCCCTTGAGCATGCCGTGCCAGTAGAGGGCGGGCAGGCCGTAGCGCTTGAGGTACCACATGTCTCGGCGCTCCTTCTTCAGATTGATGATGGGGAAGGAAGGGGCGAGAGCGAGGTCGTAGTCGAATTCGGCGAGCAGCATTTTGTCGCGGGCCGTGACGAGGGGGCAGGAGGTGTAGCCGTCGTAACGACCGGTGCCGGAGCGGCCCGCCATGCCGGCGATGAGGTTCTCGACGACGACGGGGGCCTGCTTGCGGACGGCCGCGCCCGTCTTGGACGTCGGCAGGTTGGCGACGTCCCCGAGAACGTAGACGTTCGGGTAACGCGGGTGGACGAGGGTGTGGGCGTCCGCCTCGACGTAGCCGTAGGGGCTCGCCGGGTCTGCGAGAGGGCTCGTCTTCAGCCAGTCCGGAGCGCTCTGCGGTGGCGTCGCGTGGAGGAGGTCGTAGGAGATCCTCTCCGTGTCGCCCGCGGCGCGGTCGGCGAGGGTCAGTTCGCGGCGCTCGGGGTCGACCGAGAGGAGCTCCGACTGCAGGCGGACCTCGATGCCGTAGCGGGCCGCGACCTTCTCCAGCTCGCGGGCGTAGGGCTCGACCTTGAAGATCGCCGGTTCGGCGAGGGCGAGGATGACGCGGATGTCCTTCAGCGTGCCCTCCCGGCGCCAGTGGTCGGCGGCCAGATAGGCGATCTTCTGCGGGGCGCCGCCGCACTTGATCGGCCCGGCGGGGTGGGTGAACACGGCCGTGCCGGACGTGAGGTTCCGGATGAACTCCCAGGTCTTCGGGGCGTACTCGGGGGAGTAGTTGCTGGACACGCCGTCGCGTCCGACCGATTCGGCGAGGCCCGGGACGGCGCTCCAGTCGAGTTGCAGGCCGGGGGCCAGCACCAGGTGCTCGTAGCGGAGTTCGGCGCCGCTCGCGGTGGTGACCGTTTCGGCGTCGGGGTCGACGGCGGTGGCGGCGTCGCGGATCCATTCCACGCCGGGCGGGATCACGGACCGCTCGGGCCTGCGGGTGAGCTCGGTGGACGCCCGGCCGCCGCCGACCAGGGTCCACAGCGGCTGGTACCAGTGGGTGTCGGACGGCTCCAGGATCGCGATGCCGCGGACGCCCTTGCGGCGCAGCCTGGCGGCGACGGTGATCCCGGCGGTACCGCCACCGATGATCAGGACGGGGTGCCGGTGCGGGGTGGTGGACATGAGGTGCTCCCTCCGGGTGGGTGCGGCGCGCCCTGCCGGCGCCTGCCTGGAACCGGTTCCAGGCAGGGCGCGCCGGGATGGATCAGGCTTCGGCCGGGGCGTACGCCGCGGCCCAGGCGCCGTAGCCGCCGAGCAGGTCGGCCACGTCGGCGCGGCCGGCCCTGCGGAGCAGGCTCGCGGCGACCGAGGAGCGTGCGCCGCCGGCGCAGTTGACGACGATCCGCCGGTCGGCGGGGACCTCGTCCATGCGCCCGGGCAGCTGGGCCAGCGGGATGTTGACCGAGCCCTCGATGCGGCCGTTCGCCAGCTCGCCGGCGTTGCGGACGTCGACCACGAGAGGCGGCGCCGCGCCGTCGAGCTCCGCGCGCAGGTCGGCGAAGGTGAGCCGTTCCGCCTGGACGATCTGCTCGGGTGCCTGCGTGAAGGCCTCCTCGGCGTCGGCCAGGTAGCCGGCGGCCGTGTCCAGGCCGATCCGGGCGAGGCGGATGATCAGCTCCTCCTCGCGGCCCTCGGGCGCGATCACGATGATCTCCTGCCCGGGCTCGACGAGCATGCCGGCCTGCTCGGCGAACCGGCCGTCGGCGGGGATGTTGATCGAGCCGGCGAGGTGGCCGGCGGCGAACTCCCGCGGGTCCCGGGCGTCCACGACCACCGAACCGGCGTCGCGCCGCGCGAGGACGTCCGTGAAGGACAGCGCCTTCAGGTGCTCGTCGACCTGGAGCAGCTCCCGCTCCTTGCGGTTGAGGATCGCGTCGTAGACGAAGTACTTCGGCGCCGGGGGCTGGCCCTCGGTGACGATGTCGACGAACTCCCGCTCGCTCATGGGGCGGCAGGCGTAGTTGCTCAGCCGCTGCGCGCCGATGGTCGACTGCAGTTCGGCCGAGAGGTTCTTGCCGCAGGCCGAACCGGCGCCGTGCGCGGGGAAGAGGCGGGTCTGGTCCGGCAGGGCCATCAGCTTGTGCTGGACGGTGTCGTAGAGCATCCTGCCGAGCTCGTCGGCGGTGACGCCGATCGAGGCCAGCAGGTCCGGGCGGCCGACATCGCCGATGAACAGCGCGTCCCCCGTCAGCACGCCGTAGGGGACGGTGTCGCCGGAGCGCTCGTACACGAGGACGCTGATCGACTCGGGCGTGTGGCCGGGGGTCTCGAGGATCTCCAGGGTGACGTCGCCGAGGCTGATGCGCTCGTGGTCGTGCAGCTTCCGGATCGGGAACTCGGCCTCGGCCCGCGCGCCGTAGCCGATCCACGCTCCGGTGCGGGCGGCCAGTTCCAGGTGGCCGGAGAGGAAGTCGGCGTGGAAGTGGGTGTTGATGACGCCTTCGATGTTCAGGCCGTTGGCCGCGGCGTCGTCGAGGTATTCGGAGATGTCCCGGCGCGGATCGACGATGACGGCGCGTCCGGTCTCCATGTCGCCGATCAGGTAGGAGGCCTGCGACAGGCACTCCAGATAGTGCTGGGCGATGTACAGCCGACTCTCCATTGCTGCGGTTCCTTTCGCGGGTTGCGGGTCCGGGAGCTGCTGGGTTCCGACGAACCGGTTGATACCCCAGGGGGTATGCCTCAGAGACTAGGCGACGGGTGGACGATGTGGCAAATACCCCCTGGGGTATCCGTGCGCCGACGGTCCGCCTCCGGCCGAGGCGCGGGAGTTCGCGGGCCATCGGGGGCTCCATTTGCGCTACCGTGCGCCGATGACCGACCTGAGCGGATACACGAAGAAGCTGGCACTGCCGGAGGGTTTCGACGCGCCCCGCCTGCTGCGGTACGACGACGTCACCGCTCACGCGCTCACCCGCGACGACCTGGTCGCCGACGTGCGCGGTGTCAACGCGAGCCTCGACCTGATCAGCGAGACCCGCGGCGGCGACTGGCCGACCGGCCCGGTCACCGAGGACGAGAACTACGTCGACCTCGTCTGGCACGAGTGCGAGTTCCGGGACGGCAAGTCGTTCGCCTTCTGCGTCGAGGCCGACGGCCGCGGCTACATCGGCTGCGCCTACCTCTATCCGATGGGCGTCCGGCAGGCGCTGACCGAAGACCTGGCAGCACACGACGTCGACGTCAGCTGGTGGGTGACCCCCGACGCGTACGAGGCGGGCTACTACACCAAGCTCCACCAGGCCCTACAGCACTGGACCACCAGCGACTACCCCTTCACCCACCCCCACTACTCGAACCTGCGAATCCCCTCGGCCTGAACTCGGGGCCGGTGCTCGCGTTCGCCCGGGTCTCCTCGCTGGAGACCGAGCAGGCCAGGGCCGCCGCGAACGCGGGCGCCACGGCGGCGCCGGCCGTCAACGCGCGCTCGGTGACCTGCTCGGGGCGCCGGGGTCGGCCCGTTCGCCGGTCCGTGGACGGCGGCCGCCCCGCAGGCCGCGCCACAGGAACGCGCCGCCCGCGGCGGCGGCCACGGCCGCCAGGGCGCCGAGGAGCAGGCCGTCGGGCACCGCTGCGCCGATGCGGGCCACCGACTCCTCCATGGCGAACTCGGTGTCGGGGTCCACGAAGCCGGGGAGGGCCGAGGTGCCGTCGAAGACCAGGAACAGCGTTCCCAGGACGATGAAGAACAGCCCGCCGGCGAGCGACGTGGAATGGACCCGCAGCGGCCCGAGCCTGACCGGCCGGCCGCGCAGCCCGCGGCGCCGTCCCAGGTCGAAGCGGTCCCACAGCAGGGCCAGCACGAACAGCGGGACGGCCATGCCGAGCGCGTACAGCGCCAGCAGCGACGCTCCGTACAGCGGGTTCCCGCCGACCGCGGAGACGGTGAGGACGCCGCCGAGCAGGGGGCCGGCGCAGAACCCCGACAGCCCGTAGACGGAGCCCAGCAGCCCGACCGACATGGCGGAACCCGCCTGGCCGCGCCTGGTGGCGAGCCCCTGGAGCCGGGCCGAGCCGAAGCCGAGGCCGGCGATCTGGGCGGCGCCGAGCGCGATGATCGTCCAACCGCCGAGGGCGACCAGCAGGTCGCGGTGCCCGTAGAAGAGCCGGCCCGCCATCGCTCCGGCGGCGCCGAGCGGGACCAGCGTCGTGCAGAGCCCGAGGTAGAAGACCGCCGTGCGGGACACGAGCCGGGTGCGTTCGGTGAAGGAGTAGGCGAAGAACGCCGGGAGCAGCAGTGCGCTGCACGGGCTGAACAGGGTGAGGACACCGCCGAGGAAGGCGGCCGGGTAACCGATGCTCATCGGCCGCGTGCCTCCTCGATGGCCTGGGCGAACACCTCGAACGGCTGGGCGCCGAGGATCGGCCGGCCGTTGACCAGGAACGTGGGGGTGCTGGCGGCGCCGGCCCGGTAGCCCTCGACCTGGTCGGCGATCATGGCGTCCTCGGCCTCGCCGCTCTTCATGTCGGCGCGGAAGCGTTCCAGGTCGGGCACGCCCGCTTCGCGCGCCCAGGCGACCAGGTGCTTGTCGGCGAGGTCGCCGGAGTTGCGGCGCCGGGGCTCGGCGTACACCCGGTCGTGGAAGGCCCAGAAGCGGCCCTGCCGTCCCGCGGCGTAGGACGCCTGCGCCGCGGCCTTGGACTCGTCTCCGAAGATCGGGAAGTTGCGCCACTCGATCCGCAGCACGCCGGTGTCGACGTACTTCTGGATCAGCCGGGGCTCGGTCTCGCGGGCGAACCGGCCGCAGAACGGGCACTGGAAGTCGCTGTACTCGATCATGACGACCGGGGCGTCGGTGCGGCCGAGGGCGAAGGGGTCGCCGTCTTTGCGCCGGGCCAGGTCGGGACCACCGGCCCGGGAGCGTGAGGGTGAGGCCGACGCCGACGGTGATCCGGCGGTATCGGCTTCCTTCCCGCTCCGGCCGCCGATGGCGGCCAGGCCGAGGAGCAGAGCGGCTGCGAGCAGCACGCCCGCGATGGTGAGAGAACGTCGGGAACGGGCTTTGGCGGGTGATGCTGACACGGCGGACAAGAGCCTTTCGAAGAGCGCGCGCCGCTGACCGGACGACCGGCGTGGGCCTGGCCCGTGGTCAGGTGGAACGACCGCGCGGCGCGGATGGACGTGTAAGGGATCAGGCCGGGCCGGGCGTTCCGGCAGGGCAGTCGATCTCGCCGGCGAGGCGCCTCACGGCGGCCGCGGCCAGCAACGCGATCGACAGCAGGGCCACGACCGGCTGGAGCGGGGCCCAGATCGTCAGGGCGCCGGACGTGCCCAGCAGCAGGAGCACCGCCTTGTTGCACACGGGGCACCCGATCGCGAAGAACGACAGGACGCTGCCGAGAGGCCCCAGACGCCTGGCCGCACCGGAATCCGCGGTGGGCGGCCGGCCGATGTAGGTGGCCAGGACCAGCCCGGCCAGCAGGGCGGTAATGCCAAGTACGGGGTAGTTCCACCACTGCACCGGCACGGACCGGCCGAACAGCGGGTTGGGGATCACGTCGGTGGGCGCTCCCACCACGAGCGCGGTCCCGGCGGCTCCGGCGGCGGCCACTGCCCAGCGGCGGACCGGCCAGCAGGCCAGCGCACGACCGGCTTTGGCGCACATGCCGGCGGACGCCCGCACGGGCGGGCGAGCAGAGATCATCGGATGGACTCCGTTCGGTCGGATCTGAGGGCCCGGGTGAACGGGGCCTCTAGATCCGCAGAACGCAGAGCCCGGCGGGGTCGGGTGGGGACGGCGCGGGCCCCGGCGGCGCTCCCGCGACGGCCGCGCCCGGCGGCGCCGCGCTCTCGGCGAGCGAGGCCGGGACCATGACGGCCGGGACCGGCAAGGGCTGGGCGGCGGGCGCAGGCGAGGGTGCCTCGGCCACCGTCTTCTTGCCGCACTGGCCGGCGCCCGGCTCCGTCCCGGAATCCTTTGACTCGGGCGCCGCACGCTCGGTGGAGACCGCGTCGCCGGGAAGCCCCCGCGCAGAGGCCGCGTATCCGGTGACCACGGCCTCGGCCGATACGGGCGAGGCGGAGGCGGACCGGAAGACGGCGGCGCCCTTGCCGAGCTGCATGAGGCAGCCGACCATCAGGAGGACGACCAGAAACGCCAGCACCAGGGACGGCCGAGACCACGCGGATCTCGGACGGACCGGAGACGGCATGCCAGACGACCTTCCTGCTCACGATGAAGATTCGTGGGTCACTATAGGTGACCTCTCGCCGGGATCCGGCCGACGGCGGCCAACGCGGTTCCGCTCGAATAGCGGCGACCGCCGCTCTCGGCGGATGCGCCGTGCCTAGGATCCCCGTCATGCCGACCCGGTTCGATCTTGCTGAGGAACTCGCCGCGGGCATGCGGAGCACGGAGGCCGCGTTCCGGTTCGTCTCCCGGTACTGCGCCGCGTGGACGACTCCGCTGTCCACGCGCGACGCCTACACCCCGGGGGAGGTCCAGGAAGCCGAGCGGCGGTTGGGGATCACCTTTCCGGCGGCGTTGAGGCAGGCGTTGCTGCTCTTCAGCAGGCGGTACGTCGGCCTCCTCGACCAGGACCGCAGCCTCATGCACCGCCTGAAAGGTGTTGAGAACTTCGACATCGACGCGGACACGCGGGCGTTGATTTACCAGGCGGAGAACCAGGGAGCCTGGGAGCGCTACATGCTCCTCGACGACCTGTGCTTGGACGACCCTCCGACGTTCCAGACCCATCCGAGCGACTACTCTCGGCTGCTGCCGTTCACCGACCGTCTGTCGGTGGCGCTGATGGACCTGGTACTGCGCGAGCACTGGTGGCGCGACGAGCGCTTGATCGTTCACGCGGAGCTCCGGGAAGAGCAGATCGCCGAACTGGCCGGGCGTTTCGAGGAACTGGCGTTGTCCTCTGCCGTGCCCTGCCACGACTGGATCGTCCCCATGGCGCCCGACCGCTGGTTCCTGGCTCCGGACGTCCTCGTGCACCTCGAACACACCATGGTCCTGACCGAGGAGGAGTCGGAGAAGGATCCGTGGCCGAGGCGGCGCCCCGGGACCGCCGCCAAGATCACCTTCCGCGGACGCACCGCGGAGTCGCTCCACGCCCTGCTACCCACCTTGCCCGAGCAGTGGTTGACCTGACGGCGCCCGACCGAACGGGCAACGCCCACGAGGCGAGTCGAGGGAGAGTCCCATGGATCGCTTGATGGTGGGTGCGGCCGTGGGAGTCGGCGTCGTTCTGGCAGCACCTCTGGCCGCCATCATCGGGCTCACCGCCTGGGAGGAGGGTAAGTGCAAGGACGGGTTGAGAGAGCTTCGGAGCGTGCGTGGAGCGGTCGCAGCCGACTTGGCCCCACTGCACAGCGACCCGCTTGAGACCGTGTCCGTGTGCGATTCGGGCGATCCGCCCTACCTGAGCACTCGACTCGGCGCTTCTGTCTCACCCCAGAAGGCGACCCGACATCTGGAAGGCCGAGGCTGGCGCATCGTCGAGACCGATCGGCGGCCCAACGGCCAGATCCGGCTCTGGGGACTGCAGAAGAAGTACCGGACCGCGTCCGCGTATCTTTCGATCAAGAAGGCTGAAGCGGCCGGTACGGCGAGCTTGAACGTCCATCTCCTGTGAACGGCGAGGGACCCGGCCGCGCCCGGGCATCGTGGACCGGCCGTCTCGGCGGTTGGAGCGGTCGCGCAAGCCTGCCCGGTCCCGGTCGCGCACCGGCTGATCAGAGAGTTGCGGCCGTGGCGCTCTGCGTGGTTGAGCCCGGGCACCTGGGGGGTGGCCGGGCTCAACGCGTTAGGGGATCTTCGGTGGTCGTCAGCCGTGCCGGCCGGTGGACGGTCGCTTCAGGCGCCGGACGAGGGCGATGAGGCCGACGCCCGCGAGCGTGCCCGCGACGGCCCAGACGGCAAGGGAGACGTGCTGCCCATCGGACGTGTCCGCAGCCGTCTTCACCTGGGGTGCCGAGGGACCCGGCCCCTCGCTCACCGCCGGGTGCGAACCGCCCTCCGGCGCGCTACCCGATGACGGCGGTTCGCTCACCGCCGCCGGGTCTAGCACCAGCTCAGGGACGGGGAAGTCGGGCTCCTGCCCGCCGGTCGCGGGCTGGTTCCAGTTCACGACCGACCCGTCGGAGTACGTCTGCGCGGTGTTGAAGCGCAGGACGGCCTCGTCGGGCAGCGGATTCACGCGCACGGTGAAGGTGTGGGTCTCGGTGGGCTTGATCTCGTGTCCGGCCCGGGCCGTCCAGACGACGTGCGGAGCGCCTTTCCCGCCGCCCGTCCGGCTGATCGTCCAGCCGTCGTCGGCCGGGACGGAGCCGGCGGTCACCCCTTCGGGCAGCGTGATGTCGACCCGGACCGTGGTGCTGAACTCCTTCTCGCTCGGGACGCGGAACCGCAGCGTCGCGGGCTTTCCCGCCTCGGCTCCCTCGGACAGCACGCGTACGTGGGCGGAGGCCGGAGCGGACAGCAGCATCACCATCCCGGCGCCGAGGGCCGTGGCGGTCGCCAGGCCGGGCAGCCGGTTCCGGCGTGGTGTGGGGCGTGTGCGTTCCACGGTCGCTCACCTTCGTCTCAGCAGCAGCAGAACACGAGGGACGCCGGGTCGGCGTCGCGGCCGCCCTCGGCGTTGTGCTCGTGGCCGGTGCTGATCTTCTTCAACGACGCCAGGGTCTGAGCCGAGGCCCGTCCCTTGGGCTTGATCGCGATCCGCTTCCCGGTGAACGCGGAGAAGGACAGCACCTGCGGCGCCTTGCCGCCTTCGTCGGTGGTGAAGGAGACCAGCGGGGTCTCGCGCCCGGACGCCCCGACGGCGTACGCCTGGTACGTCGTGGCGGGCCTGAGGTCGCGGGCCTGCAACTGGACCATGTCGAGCCCGCCGACGGGACGGACGGTCGCCTCCAGCACACGGCCCTTGCCGCCCGGCCGCATCGCGTCCCCGGCCGAGCCGTCGGGAAGGACGGTCGGCACGTTCCGGACCCGCTCCCCGAGTCCCTGGCGCCCGAGTCCGGGGGCGGAGTCCGGGCTGGGCACGGCCCCGGGGGCGTAGAGGACGGCCTGGGGCTCCTGGCCGGTCCTGATCGTGTTGATCACCCTGTTGGTCGTGGTGTCGATGACGTCGACCGCGTCGGACTTCTCCAGGCCGACGTACATCCGCGTCCCGTCGCCGCTGGGCCAGGAGCCGTGCGGAGCGTGCCCGTGGTTGCGCACGCGTGTGATCAACTTGGGCGCCCCCGACGCGGTGCGCTCGTAGACGAGCGTCTGGTCGAGGCCGCCGACGGTGAGGTAGGCGAACGAGCCGAGCGCGTTGGTCGCGAAGTTGGGGTGGTTGGTGTCCGGGCCGGTGTCCAGCACGGCCTTGACCTTCCGCGCGGCCACGTCGATCACGCTGACCTTGCCGGCGCGCTTGTGCGCCGCCCAGATCTCCTTGCCGTCGGGGGAGATGGCGGCGTCGGAGGAGAAGACGTCGGCGAGCCCCGTGATGCGACCGGTCACCTTGCGGGACTTCACATCGACGATGGTGATCTCGGGTGCGCTGATGTGGTTGACGTAGGCGAGCCCGCCGTCGGGGCTCATCAGCACCTTCGACGGGCCGGCGCCGACGGTGACGCGTCCGGCGACGCCGCCGCGGTCGGCGTCGACGATGGTCACGGTGTCCCGGCCGCGGTCGGCGACCCAGAACTCGCCGCCGTCGGCGGTGAAGGCGCCCTCGTGCGCGGCGCGGCCTGCGTCGGTGTGGCTGAGGACCTTGTTCGTGGCGGTGTCGATGATGTCGACGGTGTTGCTGGCCACGCTGACGACGCCCAGGCGCCGGCGGTCCGGGGAGTACCCGAGCCCGTGGACGCCCGCGTTGGACAGGTACTGCGGGCTGAGCGTCGCGCCCAGCCGCTGGTCGCCGAGACGGATGGTGCCCAGCGTCCTGCCGGCGGCCGGGTCGATGACCGTGACCGTGTTCGAACTCTGGTCGGCCGTGTAGACCCGGTCCCGGCCCGAGAGCGGCGCCGGGTCCGCCGCCTTGACGGCCGCTACCGGACGGGCTCCGTGCGGCGATGCGGCGGGCGATCCGCCGGCCGCGGCGGTGACGCCGAAGACGGCGGCTCCCGCGGTCGCCAGCACCGTGGCCGCACCGATGGCGTGTCTGACAGAGAACACGGATGAACCTCCATGAAAGGGATCTGTGCCGGATGGCAGGGCGGGGCAGCGCACGGCGGGGCGCCGTGCGCGGAAGAGGATGGGCAGGCCGGAGCAGACCCGCTGACTCGGTCGCGGGTCTCCGGGGAGTCCGGTCAGTCGGGCGTGCGCGACGGAGACGTCACGGGCAGCCGTGCGACCATGCGTCCGCTCTCGTCCTGGACGAGCAGTGTGGTGATCTGCGACCGGAGCATCGCCGTCACCATGCGGGTGCGCATGGGCGCGTCGCCGCTGCCCGCCCGCACGGTTCCGGCCGACTGGCGCCTGCCTTGGGCGTCACCGGTCAGCAGGTGGTAGGTCTGCCCAGGCCGGAGCCCGGACAGGGACACCGGGACCTCCGTGCCCCAGCTGTGCTCGACCATCGGTTCCGGCCGGGACAGCGTGACCGCCGCGGCGGGCGGCCTGTCGGGGCCGTCACCGGGGAGCACGGTCGTCAGCACCGCGCATGCGGCGAGCACCAGCCCGGCGGCCGCGGCCGCGACCCGCCGCCGGACGCGCCCCGGCGTCGTCGGCGGCTCAGGGACGTCGACGTCGAGGACGACGGATTCGGCGCGTTCGAAGGTCCTGATCAGCCGGCGCACCCCCGCCGCCTCGGCGGAGCAGTCGGCGCACCATGCGAGATGGCGGGCCATCGGGGCCGGCAGCGGCCGGTCCAGCAGGAGGAGTTCGGTGAGTTCGACGCGGATCGCGTGGCAGGAGGGACTCACGGAGCCAGCCATCCTTTCTCGTCCAGGATCCCGCGCAGGGCGCGCACTCCGTAGTAGAGGCGGCTGCGCACCGTGGACGCCGGGATGCCGAGGTCATCGGCGAGATCGGCGCAGGTGCGTCCGAGGAAGTACACCTCCAGGACGACCTGGCGGTGCTCGGGTGACAGGCGGCGCAGCGCCTCGTCGAGTTCGATGCGCGTCAGCAGCTGGTCGAACGGGTCACGCGGATCGCGCTGCTGCTCGCCCGCGTCCGCCGGTGCGGCGAGCGGCACGCGCGCGGCCCTGTTCCGCCCGGCATCGATCACGACGTTGCGGGCGATCGCGAACAGCCACGTCCGCAGGCTCGCGCGGCGGTGGTCGAAGGAGGCGGCGGACCGCCATGCCCTGACGAACGTCTCCTGGACGACGTCTTCGGCGAGCTGGCGGTCGGCGAGGGCATTGCACGCGAAACCCAGCAGTTCCTGGCCATGCCGGTCATAGGCGAGCCGTACGTCCTGCTCGCTGCGCAGGGAGGGAGGAGCCTCCTGCCGCGCGGCGGGCCGGCGGCCCAGCCTCCATAGCTGGGCCACCCTTACACCGACCCGCCGCATGCCGCCTGCCGGCTGCACTCCGCCATTGAGGAACACCCCTTCGCCGCACCGGCCGATTTGTCACGGGGGATACGCGGACCCTAGAAGAGGTGTTGAAGGCCGCGGATATGACCTGGGTCACATGCCCGGTGGCCGTCAGGCCATGGATCAGCTGTAGTTGACGTTGTTCGGGCTGGGCTGGAGGGTGCCCTGGGTGAAGGTGCCGGGGCAGATGTCGCGCGGTCCGTTCTGCCAGGTCACCTCGGCGGGGAGCCAGGTGCCGGCCCACGAGACCGCCCACCCGCCGGCGGACGGGCAGTCCGGGCTCGTGCCCCACTTCAGCCCGGCGTAGGCCGTCGCTCCAGGGCGCACGATGATCCTCATGCCGGCGTCCGGGTGGGCCTCGCGCGCGCCCTCCACGGGTGCGTAGTACGCGCCGCCCGCGCCGCCCTGCCCGAGCGGCGCCCAGCCCCTGGGCAGCAGGCAGCGCTGGTCCGACTTGTTGGACAGCGTCAGGATCGCCAGCACCTTCTCCTCGGAGTCGGACGGCTGCTCGTGCACCTCGGCGATCAGCTGCTGCGGCGTGCAGACTGCCGGGTCGCCGCCGCCCGCCTGCGGCGAGGCGGGCTTCTCGCCGCCGTCGCCGGGGGAGGACGCGGAGCGGGGGATCGCCTTCCCGGTCTCGCCCGGGCTCGGTTCCGGGCCGCCCGCGTTGACGTCGATGCGGCACCCCGTGGCGGAGAGCGCGAGCATCAGCCCGGCCCCTGCCAGCGCGACGAGAGAACGGCGGCTTGTACTGTGCGTCATCTTCGGGTCCCCCACGTGAATCGTCCCTGGTCAGTGAGTGAGATGACCGAAATGTCGGATAGGTTCCAGCGGGTTTGACCGGGGGCGGATTCTCGACCCACCTCGCCGGCGCCTGCGGAGACCGCGACGTTCGACGGGATCAGGCCTCGCCCCGGTACTCGACCGGGGTGAGGCCGTACCGCGCACGGAACGCCGCGTTGAAGGCACTGAGCGACCCGAAGCCCGAAGCGTGCGCGACGGAACTGACCGTGCGGGCCGCCCAGGCAGGGTGCCGCAGTCTGCTCGCCGCTCGTTCGAGGCGAGCCTCCCGGATGACGGAGGCGGGGCTGGTCGAGGCGCGTCGCAGCCCGTACTGGACCGAACGCAGTGACCAGCCCAGCCGCGCGGCCAGCTCGCCCGGGCCGAAGGCGGCGTCGTCGCAGTACTGGCGGGCGACCGCGCGCGCCTGGAGGAGCACGTCGTCCTCCGCGCTCGCCGCGCCGCGGGACAGCAGCCCGACGGCGGACTCCACGATGGACGCGAACGACGACCGGTCCAGCGTCGACGCCTGGGTGGAGGCTTCCCGCAGCATCGTGCGGAAGACCGCGCCCGCGCCGTGGCCGAGCTCCCACAGGACCAGGCCCGCCGAGACGGGCGCGGTCCAGAGACGGACAGGGCAGGACAGGATCAGGGCGCGCGCGTACCCGTCCTGTTCGAGCCGGAAGCCCAGCCTCATCGAGACCGCGGCGGCGGTCCCGGGCCCGATCCGGGTGTGGCCCTCGCAGCCGACGACGCTGATCGAACCGGACGTCGGCAGCACGATCCGCAGGCTGTCGGCGCCGTCGCCGTCGTATCCGCTGGGCAGGCGCTCGTACGCGATCGCCGTCGACCAGAAGTCGACGAGTTGCAGGTCCCCCTGGCGCTGCACGCGGGTGCCGCCCGCGAACCGGTCGGCGTCCCGGAAACCGAAGTCCAGCCGCCCGTGGTTCTGCGTCACGTGGTCACGCCAGAACGCGACGCGGCCCGCGCGCGGGACGGCGTCGGTGTCCGCTTCCGCTGTGACGTATCCCGGCGGGCCCATCGCTACCTCCCGGCCCGCGGCCTGCGCGCTGCCGTCAGCCGGTTGCGCGGAGCCGCAAGACCAGCTCAGGGCCACATTACTAACGTCCAACGCATGGCGGTACCTCGGCGACAAGGCCGGGGACGGTCCCACCGCCCCACTGGACGGGAGTTGATCCACATGCGGTACGTCGAGGCCAACGGCGCCCGGCTCGCCTACGACGACAACGGCCCCGCGGATGGCGAGGTCTTCCTGCTCAGCCACTCGCTGTTCTTCGACAGCGCGATGTTCGAGCCGCTCGTGCGGATGCTCACCGGTGCGGGCTACCGCACCATCGCCTTCGACCACCGCGGCCAGGGCGCCAGTTCCCCCGCCGCCTCGATCGACGAGCTGTCGATGGACGCGCTGGCCGAGGACGCCGCCGCGCTGATCCGTGCGCTCGGCGTCGGCCCGGTGCATGCCGTGGGCAACTCGATGGGCGGGTTCGTCACGCTCCGGCTGGCCGCGCGCCATCCCGAACTGGTGCGCACGGTGGCCGCGCTCGGCTCCTCGTGCGAGGAGGAGTACAAGCTCGCCGAGTTCGCCCCCCTCGTCGAGAGCCTCGGGGAGGAGGGCGGGGCGGCCCGGGCGATCGACACGCTCCTCTACATCATGTTCGGCGATGCCAGCCTTGCCGCGGGCGGTCCGCTGATCGAGCGGTGGCGGGCGTCGATGGCCGCCCTGGAGCCGACGATCCGTGACTGCGCGTGGCAGGTCGTCCACCGCGGCCGCCTCGCCGAGGAACTCGCCGGGTGCCGGGTGCCGGTCCTGGCGATCGCGGGCGAGGAGGACCACGCCTACCCGCAGCCGATCTCCGGCCGCAACATCGCCGAGGCGGCCGGCGGCCGGGACGAGACGGTCCGGGCCGCGGGGCACTCGGTGGCGCTGGAGAAGCCCGACGAGGTCGCCCGACTGCTGATCGCGCACGCCGAGGGCGCGGCCTGAGCGACCGCGGGGCCTGAACAGGCAATCCGGGTCGAGGTTCACCTCGACCCGGATTGGGCGGCGTCCTCCGATCGGTGGCCGACGGCGGGCCACCGCGCACCCGGACATGGAGAGGTCAGGCGGGCGGCATCAGGTCGCTCTCGCTGACGGTGTACGTCAGCGGGGGGTAGACGAAGTCCGTTTCATCGTTCTCGCGGCGCCGTAGCCGGTAGAACTCGTGCCTCTGCTCGTCGTCGGCCAACGTGAGGCGCGCACCCTGCGGGAGGAACGCGTGTCCGTCGTGGAACCGGACGAAGGTCTTCGACGTGCGAAAGGTTACGCCCAACCATTGGTTGTCCGTCGCCTGGGCAGGCGTGTCCAGCACGATCTTGTGCTTGAGTCGCCGATTCGAATCGACAGAGAACGCGACGACGCTGTTGTGGCCGAGGGGGATCTCGAACTTCTCGCCGTCGGACTCCTTCGATTCGAAGATCAACTTCCTCGGCGGGTCCGCTTCGGGGCGTTCGTAGCAGGAGAAGACGGCGATGAACGATCCGTCGGCCAGATCGAGGGCCTGGTCGGAATGGCCGCCCATGGTCTTGTACGCGTTCGTGTAGCGCTCGATGAGAGCGTTGTTGAAGCCGACCGGAAGCGCCGCGCGTTCTCGGATTCGTTGCGCCAGCCGTTCGTGCACCGCCCGGAAACGCTGTGTCGGGTTGCCGTATCGAGTGGTAGTGCGTACGAGAGGCACGCCCTCCGCCTCGTCCACCTTGGTGAGCGTCGCGCCGCGCCGGCCTTTTCCGACATCTTCCAGGCGAGCCGATGCGGACAGCTCCGCGAAGAGATCCTCCTCGGTCGGCAAGGTGTACGAGAGGATCTCGTCCGGGATCCTAGATCCGGGGGGCAACGTAGTCCCCCTGGTTCATGCTGAAGATGAACTCGTCGCCGTAATCGATGAAGGACGAGGTCCTGTTCTCCTCGGCGTAAAGCCTGCGCAGCTCGTCCATGCCCGCCGGTGTGGGCGGCTCCAGCCTCACCAGCTCTTCGTCCGCTTTGAGGAACGTCTGGCCGTTCTTGTGGACGGCTTCGGTGCTCGAACAGCGCACCACGTATCCAAGGCGGGTCGGGAGCAGCTCGGCGTCCAATCCTGAGGGGCGGACTTCGTGCGTGTACAGGCGATTGGTGGACAGCGGCATGAGGAACACGGAGCCGGGATAGAGCGTCAGGCTGAACTGCGAGGGGAGCGCGGCCTCGTCGCGTCCTTCGGCCGGCTCCTTGAGACGGAAGTTGAGCCTGGTCAGTCCGCTGACACCCTTCACACCGTAGTCGAAGGCGTCTTCCGGCAGGGGGCGCAGCTTGTCGAGCCGGTCATAGAACGTGCAGAAGGCCATGATGCCGTTGACGGGCATGTCCTTGGTCTTGTCGGCATGCGCCGAGATCTTGGCCTTGGATTGCCTGCGCTCGGTCGTGGCGGGCGTGTTGTGGTAGATCTGAGCGAGGACGTGGTTCAGCGGCGCCTGGTTCCGGAAGACGGCGGCCGCCTCCCGGTTCAGAGCCTCGACGATGTGCGTGTCGGTCGGGCGAAATCCTTCGGTCGGCCCCGAGAGATTGGTGGAGCACCGGAGCAGACGGAAATGCAGCTCGTCACCGTCGCGCGTGACGGGCGTCAGATAGATTCCGCTGCGGTGGGCCGTCCCGGGCTTGGTGGACTCCGTCAGCGACTGGAACGCGTGCTCCGTGGAGATCCGCCCGAAGTGATCGGCGCCGGGGTCGAAGAAGCGGCGGTAGTAAACGCCGGCGCCATGCACGCGGATGGGAACTCTGCCGAGGTCGATGACGGTCCAGGGCTCGTCGACGCCCTCGTGGTAACCGCGCGACAGCTCCCGGACGACGAACACCCGGGCCGCCGCACGCAGTCGGCGGCCGCTGATCCCGGACACGTCGCCGCACAGGTAGACCGTCTTCTGAGCGAGGTCGGGCGAACCGGAATCGAGGTCCTCCGGTGTGATCGTGGACCCGAGGAATTCCCTGATCAAGTCATTGGCCCGCAGCATCGAAGGCGCGACCAGAATGTTGCTCGCATCCTCGATGCGGGCCTCTGTCAGCTCTGATGCGTGCATTGAACAGCACCTGCCATTCGCCCACCGAGACGCTGGTCCGCAGAGTCGACCGAATGCCTGCCGATCCGTTCGGCCCATTCCGTGAACTTCCGCACGGTAGAGGATGTTAGTCGGGATCACCGGCGCGAGTGGTTCAGCGGCGTATGAGGCCGAAGAACTCCGCGACCGCCTCGGCGGTGTTCAGGCTGGA
The DNA here is from genome assembly GCF_040649235.1 of Spirillospora sp. NPDC049024. Lineage (NCBI taxonomy): Bacteria > Bacillati > Actinomycetota > Actinomycetes > Streptosporangiales > Thermomonosporaceae > Spirillospora > Spirillospora sp. NPDC049024. The sequence goes on along the minus strand of NZ_JBEZFD010000003.1, from coordinate 137,384 downwards.
GGTTCGGCCCATGACGCGTGGGGCGGGCCGCACGCCGGGGACCGTGTGGCCCCCGGCGTGCACCGTGTAGAGCGAGACCGGTGGCGTGCCGGCTTGCCGGTAGTCCGTGGCGGTGACCGAGGTGGTTCGCGATCCGGTACGGGATCGGACACTGTGCGGCAGCTTCCGCGTTCTGGGCGGCCGGTCGATCGAGTTGCGGGCCGCGAAGTAGGCCGCGGTCTGCGGTGCCGACAGGAACCGCCCGCCGGTGTGGAACATCCACCGGGCCAATCGGTGCAGCCTCCTGGACCTTCGAGCGGTCGATGCGATGACTGACTTCCAGCGCGCCGACCACGGCCGTGGCGAAGGCCACGTCGTCGACGTCCTCGACGCGTGCGCCGACACTGCTGTCGGCGCACGCGTCGTTCCATTGGCCCTTGTAACCGTCGAGGTAGGCGACCACGGCCCCTGCCGCGGTGGCCAGTGAGTCGAAGGAACCGCCGGAGAAGGCGCGGAACTTGCCGCCGCTCTGCCCGGAGCCATGGAAGACGAGGACGAGTGGGCCGCCGGGGATCGCGTCGGGAGGCGCGACCAGCGTGTAACTGCGGCGGCGCCCGGCGACATCGACGCCGCCGCGTGTGATGCGCACGTGGGGCATCGCCGTTCCCCTCAGCGTCGGGCCGTGCGGTTGCCGGCGTTCGGGACGAGGCGGTGGCGGTCGCGCCACGCGCGTTCCCATTGCCGGGTCATCTGGGGGTAGACGATGAGGTACCGGAACGGCTTGATGCAGGCCATGTACAAGCGCCCGAACGTTCCGTTGGGCTTGACGAGTGCGGCCATGCGCAACTCGTAGTCGCCGTTGTCGGCCTGCACCCATCCGAGGTGGCAGACCGTATGCACGGTCTTGTTCGCCAACTCCATGGCGTACTCGTCGTCGAGGATGTACAGCCGTTTGAAAGGAGTGCCGGGGACGGCGTGGCCGTCCCCGGCGGCGGGAAGGTCGGGCGGGAGGGCCTCCCGCAGCGAGCGGACCCGCGTACCCAGGCTCTGCTTGGGCTTGTCCCAGCCGAGCAGGGCGCCGAGCTTCCAGCGGGCCGCGAAAAGGGCCCGCACCGCGAGACCGGAGTTCGCGGGTCCGGCGAGCGCCTCGAGCGCGTCGAGCATCACGGGGAAGTCGTCCGGGCCGGCGCCTGGAGTGCGATACCGCCACACGTCCTCCACCCGGAAACCGGGGGTGAGTTCGTGGATCCGCCACGGGCGTGAGGTGTGCTCGGTGTGCGGGAGTCGTGGCGACATGGTCTCCTCCTCGAGGCCAAGTATACGCTGGCGTATAAACGAGCCTAGGTTGATTTATACGGTTGCGTATAGATCATCCTCGAATGAGGTGGGTCACATATGGGAACCGTTCGCACGCCACGGGGCGCGTGGATCGAGGAAGGGTTGCGGGCGCTGGCCGCCGGCGGGCCCGACGCCGTGCGCGTCGAGGCCATCGCCAAGAGGCTCGGCGTGACCAAGGGCGGGTTCTACGGGTACTTCGCCGACAGGAACGCGCTGTTGGAGGCGATGCTGGACGTCTGGGAGCGTGAGAGCGTCGACGACGTCCTGGCACGCGTGGCGCACGAGGACGGCGATGCACGGGCCAAGATCAGACTCGCCGGCCGGCTGACGCTTTCAGACGACCGCCTGCTGCCGATCGACCTGGCCGTCCGGGACTGGGCGCGACGTGACGAGGCGGTCTCCGAACGCTTGCGCCGCGTCGACAACCAGCGCATCGCCCTGGCACGCGAGTTGATCGGCACCTTCTGCTCGGATCCCGACGAGATCGAGGCCCGCAGCCTCCTGGCCTTCTGTCTGGCCATAGGCAGCCGGTTCCTCGCCGCCGACCACCCCGGCCGCACCCGGGCCGACGTCCGCGCCCGCGCCTCCGACCTCGTGTTGATGGACCCTGGACCGGTGGGCGGGCCGTGCCTACGATTCCGGAGTGGTCGCCTATGACGTCTTCCTCGCCGACTGCCCGGCCCGCACCACGCTCGACCTGATCGCCGATACCTGGTCGGTGGTCGTCGTGGTCGCTTTGGGCCGCGGCCCGGCCCGCTACACCGAACTGCGTGAGAACGTCGGCGGCATCAGCAAGAAGATGCTGACCCAGACGCTGCGTCGACTCGGCGAAAACGGCCTCGTCGAGCGGCGCGTACTGCGGACGGCTCCGCCCGGCACCGAGTACCGCCTCACCGAACTGGGCCGCAGCCTTCTCGAACCGCTGGCTGCGCTGTCCCGGTGGGCCGAGGACAACACGGGCGCCCTGCTCGAGGCCCGCGCAGCCGCCTCCGCGTAGGGAACCAGCCGGTTCCCCACGTCCTTCTAGCGTCTTCGGACAGAACCTCGAACCTCACAGGAGGACTGTCATGAAGATCGGTGTGCTCGGGGCCGGGATGATGACCGAAGCGCTGGCGGCCGGCTGGGCATCGGCCGGACACGACATGCTCATCGGCGGCCGCACGCCCGAGAAGGCCGCCGACCTCGCCGAACGGATCGGCGCCCGCGCCGGAACGCTGCGCGAGGCCGCCGAGTTCGGCGACGCCGTCCTGATCGCCGTCCGCCTCGCCGGGGTGGAGGAGACCCTGCGCGCGGCCGGCGCCCCCGAAGGCTCACTCGCCGGCAAGACGGTGATCGACTGCGGTAACGCGGTCGACGTCTCCGACTTCTCGCAGGTCACCTACGAAGGCGGTGCCTCGATGGCCGAACACGTCGCCCGGCTGTCCCCGGGCGCCCACGTTGTCAAGGCCTTCAACCAGGCGCATGCCGCCGTGTGGCGGATGCGGCCGCCGGTCTTCGACGACCGGCCCCTGGCCGTCCCCTTCGCCGGTGACGAGGACGGCAAGGCCACGGCACGTGCCCTGATCGCAGACCTCGGCGCGGAGCCGCTGGACGCCGGCGACATCAGGCAGGCGCGCCACCTGGAAGCCATGGCGATCGTCGTCATCCGCCTGCTGTTCTCCGGCTACGACCCGCTGTCCGTCTTCGTCTTCAGCACCCCGGGCCGTACCGGTGAATGAATCGTTGCCGGCATTCACCATCGGTGGTGGATCTGTGGGCGGATCAGTTCGTCGTAGACCTCCCGTACGGCCCTGTGCGTGTCCTGATCCAGTGGGGCCAGTGCTGCCGCGGCGGCGTTGCCGTGCGCCTGCCGGGCGTTGCGGGCACCCGGGATGACGACGCTGACCGCTTCCTGGTCGATGATCCAGCGCAGCGCGAACTGAGCCAGAGACGTCCCCTGGGGCACCAGCGGACGCAGGCGCTCCACCGCTTCCAGACCGGTGGCGAAATCCACGCCGGAGAAGGTTTCACCGGCGTCGAAGACCTCGCCGTGCCGGTTGTAGGAGCGGTGGTCGTCGGCGCCGAAGACCGTCGCGGCGGTGTACCGCCCCGAGAGCAGCCCGCTGGCGAGCGGGACGCGCGCGATGACGCCGACCCCTGCCCTGGCTGCGGCCGGCAGCACCCGCTCCAGCGGTTTCATGCGGAAGGCGTTCAGGACGATCTGGACCGTGGCCAGACCGGGGCGGGCGATGGCGGCCAGCGCCTGCTCGCAGGTGCGGACGCTGACTCCATAGGCCGCGATGGCCTGGTCGGCGACCAGGGCGTCGAGGGCGTCGAACACCTCGTCGCAGGCGTACACGGGATCTGGGGGGCAGTGCAGTTGGACCAGGTCGAGCCGTTCGACCCCGAGGTTGCGGCGCGAGCGGTCGGTCCATGCGCGGAAGTTGGCGGCGTTGTAGTTCTCAGGTTCCTGGGGCAGCCTTCGGCCCATCTTCGTGGCCACGGTCGGTTTCCGGGCTCCCGTCCGCGCGCACCACCGCAGGAACTCGCCGATGATCTGCTCGCTGCGCCCGTCCCCGTACTCGTCGGCGGTGTCGACGAAGTCCACTCCCGACTCCAGCGCCGAGTGCAGCGTGCCGAGGGCCTCGGACTCCTCCAGCCGCCCCCAGTCGGCTCCGAGCTGCCAGGCTCCGAGCCCGATCACGCCGACCCGCCTCCCGGTGCGCCCCAACATCCTGGCTTCCATGATCTTGACCTCTCTGGTCGCTGTCGTTGCGTCCCCGTCCTGCGGCGTCGTTCAGAGCCGAGGGGCACCGGTTGCCGGCATCACCGGGGAGCACGGTGGCGTGGTCGCGGTGATGAACAGGCAGTGGTCCGAATACGGGTGAGCTTGTCGGGGTTGAGGACACCGAAGATGGCGTGGATGCGTCCGGCACGGACGTCGAAGGTCGCCAGCTGCCGCTGCCCGCCGATCACGGTCCAGATCGCCGGTTCGCCGTTGGCCTGGGTCAGGTGGACCTCCTGCAGCGGATAGCGGGACAGCAGCCCGGTCACGAACGCCAGCACGTCGTCGCGTCCGGTGATCGGGCGCAGAGCGGCGCGGACCTTTCCGCCGCCGTCGTTGTAGGCGATCGCGTCCTCGGCCAGCAGCTCCGTCAGGGCGGCCAGATCGCCGTCCCGCGCCGCGGCCAGGAACCGGGTGAGGAGTTCGGCGTGATCGGAGGGTTCGGCGGTGAACCGTTCGGAATCCCTGGCCAGGTAGGCGACCGCGCGGTGGTGCCACTGCCTGCAGGTCGCGGCGGGACTGCCGAGGATCTCGGCGACCTGGTCATAGGGCAGGTCGAAGGCCTCGCGCAGTACGAACACCGCCCGTTCGGGCGGTGACAGCCGTTCCATCATGTGCAGCGTCGCGTAGGAGAGCGTGTCACGCATTTCGGCGGTCTCCAGCGGTCCGAACGCCTGGCCGTCCACCGGTTCGGGGAGCCATGGTCCGGTGTAGGCCTCGCGGGTCGCCCGCGCCGAACGCAGCTGGTCGAGGGCGAGGCGGGACACCACCGTCACCAGGTACGAGCGTGGCTCGCGGATCTGGGAACGGTCGGTTCGCAGCCAGCGCAGAAAGGCCTCCTGCACCACGTCCTCGGCATCCCACATGCTGCCCAGCAGCCGGTACGCCAGGCCCAGCAGCAGCCGCCTGTGTTCTTCGAAGGTCTCATCCACCTCGTACTCCCTCCTTGGTCGGCGGCTCGGCCGTCGAGGGCTTTCACGGGCCGGCGATGGAGCCGCCGCGACGGTCACCGCGACGCGCCCGTTCCGCCGGCGAATCGGCCGGCGATCCAGGTGAGGATGTCGGGCATGGCGCCGTCGTCGATACCGACGGTCTGACCGGGGTAGGTGTCGTGCTCCAGCCCGGGGTAGGTGCGGTAGTCGACCCTGGAGCCGGTATGGCGGAGCGCCGCGGCGACGTCGTCGGTCATCCATGCGGGTACAACGCTGTCGGCTTGGCCTTGCAGCAGCAGGATCGGCCCGGCCACGCGCCGGGTGCCGGTGCTGTTGGCCCTCAGGAAGCGGGCGAACCGCGGCTCGGTCAACGCGCCGGGACGCACGAGCTCCGGCCCGGTCAAGTCGCGGAAGACGGCGCTCACTACGCCCAGGCAGCCGGAACGGGTGGCCTCGAGGCGATCGAGCGCCTCGGCGGTGAGCAGCCGCCGGGGTTGGATCATGGGATCGCTCACGGACGCGCCGGAGGCGATCAGGGCGATGAAGCCGCCCAGGCCCGGCTGAGCGGCGGCATGTCCGGCGATCTCACTCAGGTTCGCGGCGGGTGAGGTCACCACCGCGCCGCGGTAGCCCCCCACGGGGCGCCACATCTGGCGTTCGGCGACGGCGAGCGCGGCGGCGCCGCCCTGGGAGTGCCCCCACAGAACCCAGCTGTGTGAAAGTGCCGGTACGGCGGCGCGGGCGGCTCGCAGTGCGTACACGACGTCGTTGGCGGCGGCGGTCTTGTCGCCGAGTGCGTGGGCACCGTCGGTTCCCAGCCCGGCATAGTCGGGTGCGACGACGGCATAGCCCCGCGCCAGGAAACGCGCCATCTGGTCGCCGTGGTAGAGGTCCCTCATCAAGGACGGGGCGCAGTCTCGGGCAATACCGCTGGCGCCGTGGGCGTCCAGAACGACCGGCCAGCCGCCTTGCGGGGAAGTGCCGGACGGGGTCAGCACGACGGCGGCCGCGGCGACGTCCCGGCCTCTGGAGGTACGAGAGTGGTACAGCAGACGGGTGGCGCGGGTCCCGGCGGGCACGGTGTAGCCGGTTGTGACCTGTCGCCGGATGATGGTTCCGGCCGGTGCCTGCGGCAGCGGGCTGGGCACGTCGTAGAAGGCGGTTCGAGGTAGGGCGTTGGCGCGCTGCTGCGCCCAGGCGGCCTGGCACCAGTCGTCGCAGACCACGTCGGCGTGGACCGGGTTGATGATGGCGGTCGCCGATGCGACGGCGGCCAGGGGGATGAGCAGCGTTTTCAGCAGAGCCTTCATCACATGTGTCCTTGGGGCGATGTTCATGCGGATGTCCGGGCCGTACCGCCGCCGAGTTCGGCGGCGAACCCCTCGGTCACCGACGGATGACGAGGACGCCAGTCCAGGCGCAGCCGGGCCCGGGTGTTGGCGGCGCCGCGCAGCCGGTTCATGAACGCCACGCCCCAGGTCCCGACCGCCGGCCGGGCCAGGGCGGCGGGCGCCTTCTTCGGTGCCGGGGCGCCGAGGACGGCGGCCAGCTCGGGCAGCCATCGGCGCAACGGCACGGGCTGGTCGTCGACGATGTTCAGCACGCCGGCGACCTCGGGCTTGTCCAGCGCGGCGGCCACGGCGGTCGCCGCGTCGTCGGCGTGGATGAAGGAGAACACCGCGTTCCCGCCGCCGACCAGCGGTACCTTCCCGGCCCGCACCTGCCGGACGAACGATCCGTCCGCGGCGTAGATGGAGCCGGGCCCGTACAGGTGTCCCAGCCGCAGCACCAGCCCGTCCGCCCGAGTGGTCTGGAGTTCCAGCTCGTCCAGCGCATCCAGTACCGGCACGAACTGCTTGGGAGTGCCCGTCCGCCACAGCGGGGCGTCCTCGTCGGCCGGGCCCTCGCCGGGCTGGTAGCCGTAGGCCAGCCCCTGGCTGATGATCCGGGCTCCGGGAGCCGCCTCGATCAGGTTCCGGGTGCCCTCGATGCGCAGCCGGTTGGTGGGGCCGAAGTCACGCGCCAGGTGCCTGGGATCGATCTCGGCCGGGATCGCGGTGAGCAGGTTCACCACCGCCTCCGGCGCCGCTCGCCGGACCGCCCGCCGCATCCGGTCCCGGTCCAGCGCATCGGCGGCCACCACCCGTGCACCCGCCGCCTCCAGGGCGGCGGTGTCGCCTCCCGGCCGGGCCAGACCCAGCACCTCGTGCCCCACGGCGGTCAGCAGCGGAACCAACCGGCTGCCGATCACCCCGGTGGCTCCCGCGATGAGAACTCGCATGATCACTCCCTCGTCCGTCCCGGCGGACGCCGGGCTGCCGTACTCACGGCGAACAGACGGGCCGGCCCGCCTCGGCGTGACAGTCGAGAGAGTGATCCCGATCACAGGCGGGGGCCGCAAGGCGGGCGACCACCGTGCCGGTGCCGGCGCCCACCGGTCGCCGGCGGATCATCCTGCGCCGCGTTCCGCGCGCCCGGTGGCGGCGGTTGAGCCGGACGGGCCGGGCGCGGTGAAGGCGTGCAGGAGGTCGAGGAGTGCGGCTTTGAGTTCGGCGTGGGTGAGGGCCAGGGCGCCCGCGCCGGCGAGATGGTCGAAGATCAGGCCGTCGAGGTAGGCCACCAGCAGCGGGGCCTGGAGTGCCGGGGCGGGGGCGCCGATGGCGGTGAGCATCGCTTCGGCCAGCTGTCGGGACCGTGCTCCCGCCCTGACGAGCACGGTGCGGAGCTCGGGCCTGCGGGTGGCCTCCAGGGCGAGTTCGTAGCGGGCCAGCATCCGCTCGCGTCCGGCCGTGGTCCAGTGCTCGACCAGGTGGGCCGCCGCCTCGGCCACCCCTTCGTGCCCCGGCGCGTCCGCGCCTGACAGTGCGGGCCGGGCGGTGAGCTCGGCGGTGTCCACCTGTTCGAGCCGCTCGACCGCCGCCTGCAGCAGCGCCTGACGGGTTCTGAAGTAGTAGGAGCAGGAGCCTTCGGGCAGGCCCGCCGCCTTGTCGACCGCCCGGTGGGTGAGGCCCCGCATGCCGGCCTCGGCCAGGGTCGTGATGGCCGCGTCCGCGAGCTCCTCGCGCCTGGAGGGGGGCGATGTGTTCTCCGACACTGTCTCTCCCTTTTCTCTCTACAAATGTAGAGTAGCTGATGTCCGCTACAGGTGTAGAGAGAGGGGTAGGCGATGGGTGAGCAGCGCACGGCGATCGTCGTCGGCGGCGGCATCGGCGGGCTGGCGGCGGCCGTCGCCCTGACCGGCCGGGGTTGGCGCGTCGAAATCCTGGAGCGGGCGCCTGAGTTCCGCGAGGTCGGCGCCGGGTTGTCGGTGTGGTCCAACGGCGTGCGCGCCCTGGCCGCGCTCGGCGTCGGTGAGCAGGTCAGGACGCGGGCCATGAGCGAGACGCAGGCGGGCATCCGCGATTCGTCGGGCAAGTGGCTGTCGCGCACCGACACCGAGGAGATGACCCGCCGCTACGGCCCGCTCGTCATGATCCACCGCGCCGACCTCCTGGCGCTCCTGCACGAAGCGGCGTCCGGCGCCGCCCTGCGAACCGGGGTCACGGTCAAGGGAGTACGGGCCGCCGGGCGGCACGTCGAGGTCGCGCACGACACCGGCGTCGCCCGCGCCGACCTGGTCGTCGGAGCCGACGGCATCCGCAGCGCCGTCCGCCGTTCACTGTGGCCGCAGGCCCCCGAACCGCGCTACGCCGGCTACACCGCCTGGCGGCTGCTCGTCGACCCCGGCGCACGGCTGCGCGCGGGCGGCGAGAGCTGGGGCCGCGGCGAACGGATGGGGCTGGCCCCGCTGCCCGACGGGCGGATCTACATGTTCGGCGTCGCCGGCACGCCGGCGGGCGAGCGCAGCCCGGACGGGGAGCTGGCCGAACTGCGGCGCCGCTTCGCGGGCTGGCACGATCCGATCCCGGCGCTGCTGGACCGGGCCGACGAGGACGCCGTGATGCGAAACGATCTGTACGAACTGCCACCCTTGAAGACCTTCGTCTCCGGCCGGACCGCCCTGCTCGGCGACGCCGCCCACGCGATGACCCCCAACCTCGGACAGGGCGCCTGCCAGGCACTCGAGGACGCCGTCACACTCGCGGCCCTCCTGGACCGCCACCCGACGGTCGAGGCCGCGCTGGACGCCTACGACCGGGAACGCCGCCCGCGCAGCCAGATGATCGCCCGACGCTCGCGCCGCGTCGGCGCCGTCGCCCAATGGAGCCGCCGCCCCGCGGTCGCCCTGCGCAACCGGGTCATGGGCCTGACCCCACCGAGCGCGATGCTCCGCTCCCTCGCCCCCGTCCTGGACTGGCGTCCCACCAGTTGAACGGAGTGCCGCTCGGCGCGGCGACGGCGAATGGCCGGCGTCACTCGTCCGAACCGTCGACAACAGCGTTCAAGTCATCCACCTCGGTCTCACCTGACTTCCAGAAGCGCCGCAGCGGTCCGCAGCAGTACCACACCAGGAAGCCGGCCACCGCGCACATGACACCGGCCATCGGCACGTCGCCTTTGCTGAGCAGGACGATCCCTCCGATGGCCATGGCCAGCGTCATTGGCACCAAGAGGACCAAGGCGAGCACGGCCCCGAACCGCCGCATGCTGTGCAGGGTGTCTTCGGCGGCGCCCCGCACCGCCTGTCTGACTGCGTGATCCGCATGCGCGGAGGGCGGGGACGCGTCGGGGTACCGCATCCCGCCGTCCCGGGGAGCGGACGGAGGCGAAGGGGCCTCGGGCAGCCCCTGCGAACGCAGGGATTCGTCGGGGCCCGGAGTGCCGAGCGCAGGCCGAGCAGGCGGGTCCGGCTGGGCAGCGGCCGGTACCCGCGAGGGACTGGCCTTACCCAGCAAGGCGCGGAAGCCCTTCCAGGTGAAGGACGCCGCGCCGAACCACAGCGCCAGTTTCCCCAACAGATCCGGCCACCAGAACCAGGCCACCAGGGCACAGAGCCCGGCCAGCCCGAAGAGTGCGAGGCCGAGAGATATCCGGTCTTTTGCCATGCATTCCACTCCAGGTCATCAGGAGTCTCCCAGTGGGGACGTACGGCGGCTGCCCGCAGTTCCGCCGACCGACGGGTTCGTGTGCGCGGGCGTTCCGGCGCCGTCGAACCCCGTGCGCAGTTGCTGGCGTATGCCGGTCTTTGGGTAATGCGGTGGAGGTCTTTAGTTTAAATGTGTATTTAAAGGATGATTTCCAGGATCTTGCCGTAGTGTTATTCGAATCCGTTTCGCCGCATGTGAGGATCGGCGTTGACGAAAAGGGGAAAATTCGGCTCGATGAGATGATCGGCGGCGGGCGGATGTACGAGACCGAGCGGCACGAGCGCACTGTGGGAAAGGCTCCTCCGGCGGGCGGGTACGAGCGCTACGTGGGAGGCGGCCCCGAGGTCGAGCGGGTGCTCTTCGAGAAGCTCGCCCGCGACATCATGCGGGTCCAGTTGAAGATCAAGAAGCGCGGCGGCGCGGCGGGGATCGAGCGCGCCTTCCACGCCAAGGCGATCCTCGGTGTCGAGAACGCCAGGCTGACGTTCCGTCCCGATCTTCCCGACGACCTGTGCGCCGGCTTCGCGCGGCCCGGCGCCTCCTACCCGGTCGTCGTCCGGCTGTCCAACGCGGGCGGCGCGCGGCGACCGGACTTCGCGCCGGACCTGCGCGGTGCGGCACTGCGGATCCAGGCGGGCCCCGACGAGGCCCATGACCTCCTCATGACGAACTACCCGGTCTCGCACGCGCGGAACGCGCGCGAGTTCGTCGCGTTCGCGCAGGCGATGGCGGGCGCGGACACCCGTCTGCGCAAGGGCGTGGCGCTGTTCGTGAAGTTGCCCGTGGCGGTGGGATGGTCCACCGCCACGCGCATGCGGCGGAACGTGACCGCGGGCGTCCGGCACAGGGTGCGGAGCCTCGCGATGGAGACGTACTGGAGCCGCGGTGCGATCCTGTGGGGCGACGCCGGACCGGTGCGCTACCGGCTCCGGCCCTCCGCGGGAGCGGCGCCGGCGCCTCCACCGTCGCAGACCGATCCCGACTACCTGACGCGCGAGATCTCGGCACGGCTGGCCGGGGCGGACATCAGCTTCGAACTGGCCGTGCAGCGTTACGTGGACCCCCGGCGGACGCCCATCGAGGACGGCGCCGCCGACTGGGCGGACGAAGACGCTCCGCCCGTCGTGGTGGGGACGCTGACGATCCCGAGGCAGGACCTCGACACCGCGGACGCGCGCACCATCGCGGCCCGGGTCGACGAGCTCGCGTTCGACCCCTGGAACACCACGGACGAGTTCCGGCCGCTCGGCAACATGAACCGTGCCCGCAAGGCCGTGTACGAGGCGTCCAGCGCCCATCGCCGGGGGCTTCGGTTCAGCACGCCGACCCCGAAGCGCAACGCCGTCGCCGCGGGGCTCCTCCAGGCCGGCTTCCGCGTGCTCAACAGGCGCGTTCCCTGGCACAGGCTGCCCACGCCGGCGGGCCTCCTCAACCTCGAAGCCGTCCGGCAGGAGTTGCGCCGCCGCAACCTCATCGACGTCGAGGCCCGCGAGGCCCCTCCGGACGCTCACCCCGTGCCCCCGCCCGTCGATGAGCGAATGCGGGTCAGGCGCAGCTACGACGGCAGCTGCAACGACCTGTCGGCGCCGACGATGGGCGCCGTCGGCTCACCCTTCGGCCGCAACCTCGCCCCCGTCTACCAGCCGCATCTCTTCGACGAGCCCAACCCGGTGGCCGTCAGCAGGGAACTGCTCCACCGCAGGTCCTTCATCCCGGCACGGTCGCTGAACATCATCGCCGCCGCGTGGATCCAGTTCCAGGTGCACGACTGGGTCGCGCACAAGCGGTACGCGACCGGGACGAAGAGCGTCGAGGTGCCGCTGCCGCCCGGCATGACATGGCGCAACACCCCGGGCGGAGAGGCGGAGAACGTGATGCGCTTCGCGGACAACGAGGGCGTCCAGCCCGGCGGACCGGCGGGCGGGCACCCGCCGATCCTGTTCTCCAACACCGCCTCCCACTGGTGGGACGGCTCGGAGGTCTACGGCGGCGACGAGACCATGGCGCGGTCCCTCCGAGAGCCGGACGGGGGCGCCGCCCTGCGCCTGGAGAACGGCCATCTGCCGAGCGGTGCGGACGGCATCCCGCTCACCGGCTTCAGGGAGAACTGGTGGCTCGGCCTCAGCGCCATGCACACCCTCTTCGCCCGCGAGCACAACACCGTGTGCGACGCCCTGCGGAGCGAATACCCCCGCATGGACGAGGAGAGCGTCTACCACACCGCGCGGCTCATCGTCTCCGCCCTCATCGCCAAGATCCACACCATCGAGTGGACCCCGGCCATCCTCGCCACCGACCTGATCGAGATCGGGCTGACGGCCAACTGGTCGGGCCCGCCGCGGAACTGGCTGACCCGGCTGGGGCTGTGGCTGGTCGACGAGCACGCGCTCACCGGCATCCCCGAGACGCTGCCGGACCACCACGGCACGCCCTACTCGCTCACCGAGGACTTCGTCACCGTCTACCGGATGCATCCGCTGATCCCGGACGACTTCGAGCTGGCCGGGCACGGATCCGGCCGGACGCTCCGCACCATGGGCTTCACCGATCTCCAGGGCAGCGCCACCGAGGGTGTCATGCGCGACGTCGGGCTGACGGACTCGCTCTACTCGCTCGGCATCGCCAACCCGGGTGCCATCACCCTGTACAACTACCCGCGCGCACTGCAGGCGTTCGAACGGGACGGCGAGGTGATCGACCTGTCGGTCGTCGACCTCGTGCGCACCCGCCGGCGCGGGGTCCCCCGCTACAACGACTTCCGGGCCGGCCTGCACAAGCCCCGCGTCCGGCGCTTCGAGGAAGTGAGCACCGACCCGGAGACGGTGGCCCGGCTCCGGGACCTGTACCGGACCGTCGACGAGATCGACACCATGGTCGGCCTCTTCGCCGAGAATCCGCCCGAGGGCTTCGGCTTCAGCGACACGGCCTTCCGCGTCTTCATCCTCATGGCAAGCCGCCGGCTGCAGAGCGACCGGTTCCTCACCGTCGACTTCCGGCCCGAGATCTACACGCCGCTCGGCATGGACTGGATCGAACGCAACGGCATGACGAGCGTCATCCTGCGCCACTGCCCCGAACTGGCCGCCGTCCTGCCCAGGACCGCCAGCGCGTTCGCGCCGTGGCGGCGGGCCGCCGCGGACGGGTCCGCGCCCGGCGTCCGGCACGGCTGAAAGGGAGGGCGACATGTCCGTGGATCACCTGACCGGTCACCGGGGCCTGGAGGCCCTCCGATCCCAGCCGGTGCTGGAGACCATCTGGAGGCGGCGGACCCACCGGGTCAGCCGGGGCGCCGACGTCCCCGCCGGTTCGATGAGCTACCGCTCCCCGCACCGGCCGATGCCGCTGGAGGAGCTGGAGGAGGCGGTGCTGATCGCGCTCACCGGCTGCTCCGGCCTGACCATGCCGGACCGCCTGTTCGAGGACCCGCGGGACGGGACGTCGATCATGGCCAAGCCGAACCTCACCATGGCCGGGCGGACGGCGGGCAGCCCCGACAACGCGCAGGGCACCCACTTCTTCATGATCAATGACACCGGCACCTACTACCTGCGGAAGCTGCCGCCCGCCCCGGACCGGCCGTTCGACGCCGCCGCGCTGGTCGAGCGGGCGCGCGAGGCCAAGGTGAAGGTCCTGGACCACCGGCTGGACGTCGCAGAGGGCAAGCGCGACTTCCCGGCCTATCTGGATTCCAACCGCTTCCTGTCCAACATTCCGGGAACCACGGTCTTCCTGCCGGTCGTCGACCTCTCCCACCAGTACATCAACGCGCTGATGTATCTGCTCACCCAGCCGGACGGGGCCAGGCCCCTCATCCTCGACGACCGCAATTTCTACCGCCCGGCGGGCGTGCGGAAATGGGTGCGGAACGGTTTCCTGAACCCCGACATCAAACTGACGCTCGGTGCTCTGGGGCCGATGCGCACCCAGATCGAGGCCGACCTGCTCCTGCAGAACATGATGCTGGTCTCGGACGCGATGGGCCTCGGCGCCTGGATCCACGCCACGCTCCACCCGCTCATCGCGCTGGGCGATCCGAAGTTCTCCCGCGCCTACGGCCGAATGCTGGGATTCGACTTCGTCACGCCGCGCTTCCGTCCGGCCGACGTCCTGCGCTGGCACATACCTCTGCCGAAATACGCCTCGGCGCGCTCCCATCCGGTCGGGCTGCGGGTCGGCGGGGAGCACCTCATCAAGGCCGCCTGCCCGCCCAACTACCCGTCCATGCGGAAGGCGGTCGACGCCGTCGTCGCGGCGAAGTTCGGACCGGACGGCGTCTACGCCGACAAGGACCTCTTCGCTCGCATCTACAAGGGCGACTACGGGCAGCGGTACCTGGCCGAGGCGAGCGCGTACGACCAGCGGGTGATCGATTGCGCGCGCGACGTCTGTACGTACATATACGACACGCACGGGCGGTTCCCCGCACATGCTGATGCCGTTTACGTGCCCGGCGTATGGCTGCAGACGCACCATATCGAGGCCGAATACTACGAACGCTTCTTCAGGAACGGAACGACCGACGCGCACGCCCGGCATTCCGAGCGGTGGCACGGCACGCCAGGTGACGGGCGGCCCGCGTGAACCGGCGCGGGCGGCCCGCGGTCGCGGCCGGCTGACGGAAGGGGGACGGGGACGATGCGGGTCTACGAGGCCATCGTCGAATGCCTGGAGGACATCGGCGTCGGCGCCGCTTTCGGCGGTGCCGGGGAGAACGCCGCCGGTCTCATGCTGGCGCTGAAGCACTCGGAGCGGATCAGGCCGGTCATCGCACGGCACGAGCAGGCCGCGTCCTTCATGGCGTGCGGGTACGCGATGTACACCGGCAGGCTGGGCTTCTGCTTCGCCACCGCCGGGCCCGGGGCCTTCAACCTGTTCTCCGGCCTGGCCGTGGCGCTGTCCGACTCCTACCCCGTCCTCGCCGTCTCGGGATACGCCTCCCGGCACTGGCAGGGATGGGGGTCGCTCAACGAGACCTCCGGCCTGAACGGGACGCCGGACTCGCAGGCCATGTTCGCGGCCACCACCAAGAAGTCGTTCCTGCTCACCGATGCCGCCGATACCTGCGACGTGGTCGAGGAAGCGGTGAACACCGCGTTCGCCGGGCGGCCGGGTCCGGTGCACATCCACGTGCCCGAGGATCTGACCGAACGGGGGGTGGAGGTCGAGAAGACCCGGCCCGTCCGGCTCGACGTCGCGCCCGTCCTTCCCGACCCGTCCCGCGTGGAGGAGATCGCAACCGTCCTGGCGGACGCGATCGCGGACCGCAGGCGCATCGTGGCGCTGGTGGGGTTCGGCGCCGTGCGGAGCGGGGCGGGGCAGGAGGTCAGGCGGCTCATCGAGCGGTTCCAGATCCCGCTGCTGACCACGCTCGACGGCAAGGGCATCGTGTCCGAGGGGCACCCGCTCTCGGTGGGCGTCTTCGCCGACAGCGGCCACGCGAGCGCCTGGAAGGCGTTCCGGGAGGCCGACGTCGTGCTGTGCATCGGCAACTCCCTCAACCAGCACGCCACGTTCAACTACCGCCCGGACCTGTTCGACGGCAAGACGCTCATCCACGTGAACATCAGTGACGTCGAGTTCCGCAAGGCGTTCAGGCCCGACCACGAACTCCTGTCCGACGCCCGGCCGGCGGTGGCGGCCCTGACCGACGCCCTGGAGGAGAAGGTGGGCGAGGTGCCGGCCGCCGAAGTCGACGGCAGGGACTGGGAGGCGCGGCACATCGTCCACCTGACCGGGAAGATCCATCCCGGGGAGCTCGCGCAGGCGATCGGCCGGATGCTGCCACCGCGCGCGATCCTGCTCGCCGACGCCGGCGCGCACCTGGCCTGGCTCGGCTACTACGTGGAGCTCGAGGACGGCCAGAACTTCCGCAAGGCCGGCTCGTTCGGACCGATGGCCGGGCACGTCAACGGGGCCATCGGGGCGAAACTGGCGCAGCCGGACCGGACCGTCGTCGTCGGCTGCGGCGACGGCTGCTACTCGCTGTCCGGCTTCGAGCTGATGACCGCGGTCGAACAGGACGTCCCCGTGATCTGGATCATCTTCGACGACCGGGAGTTCAAGCTGATCAAGATCTTCCAGATCGCCACCTACGGCGAGTCCGGGCTCGTCGAATTCGAGAATCCGGACTTCGCCGCGTACGCCCGGGCATGCGGCGCAGACGGCTACCGCGTGGAGACGCTGGAGGAGTTCGAGGACGCGTTCAGCGCGGCGCTGGCCTCGGGCCGCCCCACGGTCATCGACGCCGCCATCACCCGGTGGGCCGTTCCGCATTACAGCCCTTCGCCCGACGGCGTGATCGCCGGAATGGTCGAGCTCTTCGAGAAACGCTTCCGCGACCGATGATGCCATTTACGGAGGACGGCATGCGTCATCTCATCGTGTGCTGCGACGGCACATGGAACACGCCGGAGATGGACTCCGTCACCAACGTGCGACGGCTGTACAACGCCCTCGACCGCACGGACGAGGATGGCCACCGGCAGTTGTCCTGCTATCAGCCGGGTGTGGGCACGTTGCGGAACAGGCTGCTGGGAGGCGCGTTCGGGCTGGGGCTGTCGGACAACGTGCTGGAGGCGTACCGCTGGCTGGTCGGCGAATACCGCCCGGACGACCGCATCTGGCTGTTCGGCTTCAGCCGCGGCGCGTACACGGCCCGCAGCCTCGCCGGCATGATCTCGGCCTGCGGGCTGATCGACCCCACCGCGCTGGACGAGGCGGCGGTCCGCGGGAGGATCCGGCACATCTACGATCACGGCTACCGGAGGCGCGGTACCGGCCGGCGATGGCGGCACGGCCTGGCCTTCCAGTACGACCCGGACGACCGGGAACGGATCCCGGTGCACTTCGTCGGAGTGTGGGACACCGTCGGCTCGCTCGGCGTCCCCGACTACCTCGGCTGGCTCAACCTGCTCGACCCGTCCCGAGGTCATGACTTTCACGACCTGAAGCTCAACCCGTACATCAGGCACGCGCGGCACGCGGTGGCGATGGACGAGCGCCGCGGCCCCTACGTCCCGACACTGTGGGCCGAGCCGTTCCCCAGCGGGCAGGACGTCAAGCAGGTGTGGTTCCCGGGCAGCCACAAGGACGTGGGCGGCGGCCACCCTCGCACGGGCCTGAGCGACGGCGCGCTCCAGTGGATGATCGACGAGGTCCGCGGCGGTGAGCTCCCGCTCGGCTTCCGCAGGACGATGCTGGACCAGATCCGGCCCGATCCCCTCGACCTTCTGCACGACGACGACCGCGGCATGATCGCGGTCGCCCAGCCCTTGGCCGACCTCAGACTCCGGCCGCTGCTCGAGATCGCGCTTCAGCCGCGGCCGCGCGCGGTTCCCAAGATCGACCCGAGCACGCGTGACCCGGACGTCCACCGGTCGGTGTACGACCGGCAGCGGACGCCGCACATCACGACGGGTCCCTACCGGCCCACCAGAGTTCTCACCCCAGGGCGCCCGGAGACCGTCGAGGTGTTCGCCGGCGAGCCGTGGAACGAGACCGGGCTCTATCTGGAGGCCGGTGAATACGACTTCACCGCCGAGGGCACGTGGCTGGACGGCGGCATCGTGTCGAGTCCCGCCGGCACCGGCGGATTGCGCCGCTTCAACCCGCTGACCGAGCGCCTCCGCCTCGCGAGAACCCTCCTCGGCGGGGTCGAGCGGCTCTTCCGTGCGGCGACCGGGAACCGGGCGGCCCACTCGATCGGGGCACGCCGCGAGGTGAGCCTTCCGTGGATGTCGCTCGTGGGAGTCGTCGCCAACGACGCGGTGAGCGTCAAGGGCGAGATCACCGACCATGAACGCATACCGATCGGTGCGGGGACGCGGTGCCGGGTGCGCAAGGGCGGCTACCTCTACACGTTCGCCAACGACGCCTGGGGGTCCAGCGGCAACAACCGGGGGAGTGTGCGTCTCACGGTGGCCATGGTCCTCGCGGGCCGCGGCGAACGCGCCGTGAGTCTCGCCGGGCTCGCGCCGGAGCGTGCGCCATAGCCATGGCCGGGAAACGGCCGGAGCACGCTAGTGACCGGCATCATTGTGCTCGCTGTGCGGGCGCCGGGCCCGCAGGAGGCGAACGTCCCGTCCGGAGCGAGCCCGCATCCGGGGCCTGGAGTCGGGCGTTGACGACTACGTGACCAAGCCGTTCACCTCGACCGAGGTGGTGCTGCGGGTCCAGGCGGTGCTGAACCGCGCGGCCCGGGGCACCGCCGCGCCGATGGCGGCGAGCTACGGCGACGGGCGGCTGCTGCTGGACGAGGAGCGGCACGAGGCCGCCCTGGACGGCGCGGCGCTCGACCTCACTCCGACCGAGTGGAGCCTGCTCACCGCGCTCGCGGCCGTCCCGGGACGGGCGCACTCGCGGTACGAGCTGGTCAACCGTGTGTGGGCGGCTCACCGGCGCACGGGCAGGCGGATGGTGAAGGTCGCGCCGCCCGCGTCCGGTGACGAGGCGGTGACCGTGCCGCCGTGCGCGGCGACCGCATCGCGCGCCACGGCGCCCGCCAGGGGTGTGCGCAGCTCGTGGGCGACGTCGGCGGCGAGCCGCCGCCTGCCGAGCTCGGCCCGGTTCAGCTCGTCGGCCATGCGGTCGAAGGCCGTGACCAGTTCACCCAGCTCACCGGGCGCGCTCGCACCGGCGCGGGCCGAGCGGTCGCCCGCGGCGAGCGCCCGCGCCGCGGTTGCCAGGCGCGCCAGCGGCCGGGTGAGCAGGCGGCTCACGTACCAGCTCGCCGCCGCCGCGGCGTGATCAAGGGCAGGGGCTCCGTTACCGGGTCCCCGGCCCGGTGCCCGCTCCCGGAACCTCAATGGCGAGGGGACACGCAGCATGGAACTGGGGCACTGGGCGACGATCGTCGCGTTCCTGTCGACCGGTGCCTGTTTCGTCGGCATGGCATTCCTCAAGACCGCCACAAACCGGATGCCTTCGCTGTACGGCGCTCGGCCCTTCGCGCTCGCCGCCGCGATGCTCTCCAGCCGGACCTGGGCGATCGGCTTCACCGTCGTCCGCGGCCCTCTCAGGGGAGGCGGAAGGCGAGGAGGGTCTTGTCCTGGGCTGCCACGAGGGTGCGGTCGCGGGTGGCGAGCGCCCATTGCCTCGTCGGGGAGGAGGTGGAAACGGGGTGGTTCCAGACGAGCTCCCCCGTCTCGGCGTCCCAGCCGTAGAGTCCCGCGCCCGTGGCGCCCGCCACCCCGGTGCAGATCATGCCGCCGGCGGCGACCAGCCGGGCGGTGCGGGCCGCGGGTGTGTTGACGGACCAGACCCGGCGGCCCGTGCGGGCGTCGAGCGCGATGAGCCGCGGGTTGTCGAGGATGTAGGCGTACTTCCCGCTGACCAGGAGGCTTCGTTCCTGCCCGCCGGGCGAGGCCGGTGTGTAGGTCCACCGCTCCCGGCCGGTGGACGCGTCCAGGGCGTACAAGGTCGGGCTGCCGGTGTAGACCGTCCCGCCGGCCACGGTGAAGTTCTGTGAGAGCTGGGCCTCGTCATGGGGTGTCGCCGCGGCCTTGGGAAGCTCGACGGCCCAGAGACTGCGGCCCGTGTCGGCGGCCAGTGCCTCGAGCCTGACGCCCGACGGGTTGCGGAAGATCAGGTTCCCGCCGCCCTCGGGGACGAAGGTCAGGCCGCCCTCAGGATCGGCCCAGCGGAGCGCCCCCGTCGCGGTGTCGAGCCCGACGAGCAGGCTGTCCGCCCCATGGGGGATGCCGATCGCGACGAGGGTGTGGTTCGTGATGCCGTAGAGGAAGCTGAGGGAGGTCTCGGAGGGCCACTCGTAGGCCCAGAGCCGGCTGCCGGTGGCGGCGTCCACGCCGAAGACGGTCTCGCCCCGGCCGGTGATGACGAGTTTCCCGTCGTCCGGCCCCCGCAGATCGGGGTAGTCGTCGCCGGCGGCCACGTCGCTGCTCCACCTGACCCGGTGGGACTCGTCCATGGCGATCAGCCGGTCCTCCTCGTCCGGGACCCCGTAGATCATGTTCGGTCCGGTGACGGCGACGGAGAACCTGCTGGACCACAGCTGCCGCCCGGTGTCGAGCGAGTGCCAGCGGTACACCGGTCCCTCGTCGTGGGGGACGACCGTCCGGGAGAGGACCTCGACGGCGAAGCGCCGGTCGCTGAGGTCGCCGATCGTCGTCCGCCAGAGCGGCTTCGGCGGGCCGGGCCTCCGCCCGGCCCCGCCGTTCGCCGTGACCAGCGCCGCGGCCGTCCCGCCGCCGATGACGGCGAGCCCCGCGGCGGCGGCGCCGCCGAGCAGCAGCCGGCGGCGGGTGCGGGACTTGGCGAGCTCCCGCATGTCCAGGAGGAGCGTGTCCTCCCGCTGCCGCAGCTCCTCGCCGAGGGGGCCCGGGAGCCACCCGGGCGTCACCGGCTCGGCCGCCAGAAGCGACGGCAGCAGCTCGGTGGGCGGGCGCTCGCCGGGGTCGCGGCTCAGGCAGGCGGCCACCAACCGCTCCAGGGACGCCGGTACGCCGTTCAGATCGGGCGCCTCGTGCAGGGTCCGGTGAATGATCGCGGCCAACGCGTCTCTGCCGAACGGGGGACGACCGGTGGCGGCGAAGGCCAGCACGGCCCCGAAGGCGAACACGTCGGCGGACGCGGTGAGCGTCCCGCCGCGGATCTGCTCGGGGGACATGTAACCGGGGGAGCCGATGATCTGCCCCTCGGAGGTGAGCGCCCGCGTGGGCCCGTGGGACGCGTCGTGGTCGGCGGCCTTGCTGATGCCGAAGTCGATGACCCGGGGCCCGTCCTTGGCCAGCAGGATGTTGGCCGGTTTGAGGTCGCGGTGCAGCAGCCCCGCCGCGTGGATCGCGATCAGCGCCTCGCCCAGCCCCGCGCCGAGCGTGCGCAGAAGCGGCTCGGGCATCGGCCCGTACCGTTCGACCGTCTCCTTAAGGCTGAGGCCGTTGACGTACGCGGTCGCCAGCCACGGGACGGGCCCGTCCGGGTCGGCCTCGACCACCGGGCTGGTGAACGCGCCGCTGACCCGCTGGGCGGCCGCGACCTCGGCCCGGAACCTGGCCCGGAACCCGGGGTCCCCGGCGAGCTCCGGCCGCACCACCTTGACCGCCACCGCCCGTCCGGCCGGGGACGCGCCCAGGTACACCCGTCCCATGCCGCCCTCGCCCAGCCGCCGCAGCACCCGGTACCTGCCGATGCGGTCGGGGTCCTCGGGCACCGGCGGGGCCGTCATGAGGCCGCCCGGAAGCAGAGCAGCCGCTCATGATCGGTCGCGAAGACCGACGAGCCGGACACGGCGACGTCCCACTTCCCGGCGCGGGGGACGTCGCCCCAGTGCGCCCACAGCCCCCGGCCGGAGGCCGTGGCGGCGAAGACGCCGCCCCCGAACGCGACCGCGAGGACGTCGTCGGACGCCGCCTCGCGCCCCGCCTCCGTGACGAACTTCTCCGGACCGGCCAGGGTCCACGTGGGGGCCCCGGTCGCGCGGTCGTGAGCGTGCAGGTCGTCACCCCTGAAGATCACTTTGCCGGCCGCGAGCAGGACGGAGGGGAACTCCGCGCCGGCGGCCCGCGACCACACCTTCCTCCCACCTGCCGTGTCGACCGCCTGGAGCGTGTCGGCGAAGTTCCCGAAGACCCTGCCGCCGGATACCGCGATGCCCTGGGTCAGCCACTCACGCCCGTTCCTGGACCAGTCGACGGTCCAGCGCCTGCGGCCGGTGGCGAGGTCGACGGCGCTGAGCGTGTGCTTCACATTGAGGTACAGGCCGTTCGGGTCGACCGCGCCGTGGGCGTCCGAGTCGGCGAGGGGGAGCCGCCACCGGGCCTTGCCGCGGGCGAGGTCCACGGCCCACACGACGGGGACGTCCTCGTCCGAGTACGTCCCCGACTGCAGCAGAGCCGCGCCGTCGGCCACCCCGAAGACGGAGCGGGGAAACGCGTCGTCGGGCATCGGCAGATGCGTCGCCTCACCCGACGCCGCGTCGACCAGGGTGATCGTCGACTTTCCGTCGAGACCACCGCCGTTCGGAAGGATGAACGTCGACCCGTGGACCGCGCAGCCCGCGAACATGCTGACGTCCGCCGTCCACAGCCGCCGCCCCGACGCGGCGTCCACCCCGTACGCCGCGTCTTCGCCGCCCCACAGCACGACACCGCCCGCGACCAGCAGGTGCGATTCGTCGGACCCGACAGGCCCGGGCGGGACGAACGTCCACGCCGGCGCGGGCGCCGCGGCGATGGCGGTCCCGCGCGGCGCGGGCTTGGCGGGCTTGGACCTCCCGCCCGCCAGGGCCCAGCCCGCCGTCCCCGCGCCGATACCGGTCACGGCGACCGCCGCCCCGGCGGCCAGCCCCAGCACCCGCCGTCGCCGCAGGCCGCGGGGGACCGTCTCCTCGATCCTCGGCAGCGGCGGCGGCAGGGCCACGGGCCCGGACGAGATCCGGTTCGCCTCGGCCTCCCTGGCCGCCAGGTCCCGGCGAAGCGCCGGGGAGATGAGCACCGAAGGATCGGCGGGGGTCAGCGCCGCGAGCACGTCCGTGAGCGGAGGCCGCCGGTCCGGTCGCTTGTCCAGGCAGGCGGCCAGGATGCTCCGCAGCGACGCGGGCAGTCCGTCCAGACGGGGTTCGCCGTACATGATCTCGTAGAGCAGCGCGCCCGGGTCGCCCTCGCCGAACGGCCGGGCCCCGGTGGCCGCGTAGACCAGCACGCCCCCCAGCGCGAACACGTCCGCGCCGGGCCCCGCGTCCTTGGCCCCGGCGATCTGCTCGGGCGCCAGATACGCCAGCGTGCCGATCATGCCGCCGGTACGGGTGATCTGCGTGGCGTCGACGACCTTGGCGATCCCGAAGTCGATGATCTTGGGACCGTCCTCGGCCAGCAGGACGTTGCCGGGCTTGAGGTCGCGGTGCACCAGCCCCGCGCCGTGGACGGCCTGCAGCGCCTCGGCGAGCCCCGCGCCCAGAGCACGGACGGCCGGTTCGGGCAGCGCCCCGCCGTCCTCGACGGCCTCCTTCAGCGTGGGCGCGGGGACGAAGGCGGCGGCGAACCAGGGCTGCGGCGCGTCGGCGTCGGCGTCCAGCACGGGAGCCGTGTACAGGCCGCTGACCTTCCCCGCGGCGGCGATCTCGCGGCGGAACCGCTCCCGGAAACCCGGGTCGTCGGCGGAGTCCGGCCGGATGAGCTTGAGGGCCGCCGGCCGACCGCCCGGCGACCGGGCGAGGTAGACGACGCCCATCCCGCCCGCGCCGAGCCGGGCGAGGATCCGGTACCGCCCCACGCCGGCGGGATCCCCCGGCTGGAGTGGCCCCATCCCGCCCCCATCTCGACAGAACAACAGTGTCTGTAAGACTATCGGATCTCCATGAGCACGTCCGCTCGACCAGAGGGCCGACGGTGGAGGGCATGCCGTCCGCGAGGTCCCGGCCAGGCCTCCGCGCCGCCGGGGCCGCTTGGCGCAGATGATCGAGCATCGTGCGATGACCTGCTGTCCCCAGAAACACGAAGTGGGGGCCCGAATGATTCGGAGCCCCCACATGTGCGGTCAGTATGTGTCCGAGGGGGGACTTGAACCCCCATGCCCCGTAAAGGGCACTAGCACCTCAAGCTAGCGCGTCTGCCTATTCCGCCACCCGGACCGGTCGCAGGCCGCAGCTGGGCTGCGGCGGCGGAGTTCACCATACCAAAGGTGGCGAGTCGCGGCGAAGTCGATCGGCGGGGCACCATGGGACGGTAGCCGAGGACGCGAGGTGATCATTGTGGTCGACCAGCCGACCGCCGAGGACGAGGTCGTCCGGCTCTGCCAGGAGCTGATCCGGATCGACACCAGCAACCCGGGTGATCACTCGGGGCCGGGGGAGCGGGCGGCCGCGGAGTACGTCGCGGAGAAGCTCGAGGAGGTCGGGCTCGAGACGCGGATCTTCGAGTCGCATCCGGGGCGGGCCAGCCTGGTCGCGCGGATCGAGGGGGAGGATCCGAGCCGGGACGCGCTGCTTCTGCACGGGCATCTCGACGTGGTGCCGGCGCGCAAGGAGGACTGGACGCGCGACCCGTTCGGCGGGGAGATCGCCGACGGGTGCGTCTGGGGGCGCGGGGCCGTGGACATGAAGGACATGGACGCGATGATCCTCGCGGTGGTGCGGCAGCGGCTGCGGGAGGGGCGCCGGCCGCCGCGGGACGTGGTGCTCGCCTTCCTGGCCGATGAGGAGGCCGGAGGGAAGTGGGGCGCCCACTGGCTGGTGCGGGAGCATCCGGAGCTGTTCGAGGGGTGCACCGAGGCGGTGGGGGAGGTCGGCGGGTTCAGCCTGACGGTGCCCGGGGACCGGCGGATGTACCTCATCGAGACGGCGGAGAAGGGCATCGCGTGGATGAACCTGACCGCCAAGGGGACGGCGGGGCACGGGTCGATGGTGCATCCGGACAACGCCGTCACCGCCCTGGCGGCGGCGGTCGCGCGGCTGGGGGCGCACGAGTTCCCGGTGCGGCTGACCAAGTCGGTGCGGGCGTTCCTGGAGCGGGCGTGCATGGCGTACGGCGTCGAATTCGACCCGGAACGTCCGGAAAAGTGCCTTGAGGAGATCGGGCCGCTGGCGCGAATGATCGGGGCGACGCTGCGGAACACGCTCAATCCGACGCGGCTCGATGCCGGTTATAAGGCGAATGTCATTCCGCAGACCGCCACGGCTCAGGTGGACGGACGATTCCTTCCCGGACATGAGTCGGAATTCTTCGCGGTGGTGGACGAACTTCTCGGTCCGGACGTTCAGCGGGATTTCATCCACCATGACCGCGCGGTCGAGACGGACTACGAGGGAGCCCTCGTCGCGGCGATGGAGGCGGCGCTGACCTCGGAGGACGAGGGCGCCCTGCCGGTGCCGTACTGCCTGAGCGGTGGGACGGACGCCAAGGCTTTCTCCACGCTGGGCATGCGGTGCTTCGGTTTCGCGCCGCTTAAATTGCCTCCAGAGTTGGACTTTTCCGGAATGTTCCATGGGGTGGACGAGCGCGTTCCCGTGGACGGACTGCGCTTCGGAGTCAGGGTTCTCGACAAATTCCTTGATCGCTCTTGAATTTGCCATCACCGGAGCTTTCCGTGGTGCTATCGTCACCATTCGTTGAGGACGGAGCAGTCGCAACGGAGGGTGTCCGGTGGCAGGTGGCGCGGCGCGGGTCGGGGCGGTTTCCGCCCTGCCGCGCCGCGTCGCCGTCGGCCCCTGCGTCCGGCGCCTGCTGGTCCTCGGCGGGCTGCTGATCGCCGGTTGGCTCCTCGGGTGCGCGGCGCAGTCCGCGCACGCCGACGAACAGCCGCCCGAGCTCGTGACGGGGGTCGTCGCGAAGACGCCTGTGCTGGGAGACGCGGTCCAGACCGTCCAGACCGTCCAGGAGCGTCCACCGGTACGGGAGGCGAGCGGCGTCACCGAGCTGGTCGAGGTCGTGCGCGCGGTGGCGCAGGCGCCGCCGCGTGAAGTGAGCGCCCCGCGGGATGTGTCGCCGCCCAAGGCGGACGTACGGGTCGAGCCCGTGGTCAAGCGCAAGCCCAGGCCGCACGTGACCAAGGTCGCGGCCGCGCCTGAGACGCACCGCCGGCCGCACGTGTCCCGCAGCGTTTCCCGGCCTCGCCCGAGTGCCGGTCATGAGGTCCGCCATGTCGCCGTCCAGCACCGGCCCGAGCCGATGCCGGCCCCCGAAAGGCCCGGCACGCATTCGGTGACCGGCGGCTTCATCGCGACCGGCATCGCCGTCGGGTTCCCGGCTGCCGGGACGTGGGTCCCAGCGCCCCGACAGGCATCGCTGCGCCGGGTCTTCGGCGCTGTGCTGCCGGCCGTCCGCACCGCTGCGGACGAGCCGTCCTTCGCGCCCGACTAGTCCCTGATCCCACTCTCCGGACGTGTGCCCGTGCGGCTCGGGCGCGCCGATCCGGTCTCCTGCCGTGCCCTCATGCGCGGCCTTCCCCCGAGACACACGTGTCTCTTCTCCACCAAACTCCCCTAAGGAGCATCATGCGACGCACATCACGTGCCATGCTCACCGCGGGCTTCGTCGCCCTCGGTGTCAGCGCCGTCCCCGCCAACGCCTTCGCCGACGTCACCAACGGCGACGGCGGCGTCCTGTCCGGCAACCAGGTGAAGGCGCCGATCTCCGCCCCCGTCAACGTGAGCGGCAACGCCGTCGGCGTGCTCGGCATCGCCCAGGCGACGTCCAAGGGCGGCGCGAAGGTCGTGCAGAACGGCGGCGGCGCCGCGCAGCAGACCACCTCGGGCGCCGGCGGCGTCGGGTCCGGGAACCAGGTCGACGCCCCCATCTCCGTCCCGGTGAACGCCTGCGGCAACGGGGTCGCCGTCCTCGGCATCGCGCAGGCGGGCTGCACGGGCGGCGCCAAGGTCAAGAACACCGGTGGCCAGGACACCGGCACGGGCGGCCAGGTCACGGACGGCAAGGGCGGCGTCCTCGCGGGCAACCAGGTGAAGGCCCCGATCTCCGCCCCCATCGACGTGTGCGGCAACGCCGTCGCGGTCATCGGCCAGGCGGTCGCGGGCTGCGAGGGCGGCGCCAAGGTCACCGACGGCGGCACCACCGGATCCACCGGATCGAGGCAGGAGACGTCCGGCACGGGCGGCGTCCTGTCCGGGAACCAGGCCGACGTCCCGATCAGCGTGCCCGTGAACGTCTGCGGCAACGCGGTCGGCAACGCGGTGGCGGCCTGCGAGGGCGGCGCGTCGGTCAAGCAGAACGGCAGCAGCGGCGGCGCGCAGCAGACCACCTCCGGCGCGGGCGGGGTCCTGTCCGGCAACCAGGCCAACGTGCCGATCTCCATCCCCGTCGACGTGTGCGGCAACGCCGTCGCGGTCATCGGGGAGGCCGGCGCCGCCTGCGAGGGCGGCGCGACGGTCAAGCAGAACGGCGGCACCGGCGGTGCGCAGCAGACCACCTCCGGCGAAGGCAGCGTTCTCGGCGGGAACCAGGTGCTGGCCCCGATCTCCATCCCGGTCAACGTGTGCGGCAACGCCGTCGCGGTCATCGGCCAGGCGACGGGCGCCTGCACCGGCAAGGCGGTCGTCAAGGGGTCGAACGGCTCCGGCGGCACGACGTCCGGCACCGGCGGCGTCGGCTCCGGGAACCAGGCGGACGTGCCGGTCGAGGCCCCGGTCGACGTGTGCGGCAACGGCGCCGCCGTGATCGGCCTGGCCTCCCCCGCCCCCCAGTGCGACGACCCCGGCGACAACGGCGGGTACGAGCCCTCCCCCTACCGGATGGCGAGCACCGCCCCGCGCCCCGGTTCGCCGATCGACGTGCCCCTGGTCGGCGGCCTCGCCGGTGGGCTGGTCGGCGGCCTCGGAGCCCCGAGCCTCCCCATCTCCGCGCCGAACCAGCGCACCGCGGCCCCGTCCCTCGGCGGTGACGGCGCGCCGGCGCCCCTGTCGCCGGTGCTGAACGCCGTGTCCCAGACGGGCGCGACGGCCCTGCTGCCGAAGACCGGGGCCCAGCGCGTCCGGCAGGACGGCGGGACGCCGGTCACGCTCCCGGTGCCCGTGAAGCCGGTCGTCCCGGCCGACGTCCACGGCGTGCCCGCCCCGAAGGCGGCGGACGTGCCCGGCGAGATCGGCCCGGCCCGCCACGTCGCGGCCACGGAGACGATCACGCCGGAGTCCAAGACCAGCGCGGCGCTGCTGACGGCGGTCTCCGGGCTGCTGGCCGTGGCGGCCGGGATCACGGTGCTGGCGCGGCGCATCCGGGTGGGTCGCCGCTAGATCCACCAGAACGCGGGTGAGCCGGCCGCACGGCCGGCAGCGGAAGACCTTCGCCCGTCCCGGAGGCGCGGACCGGGGCGGGCGAAGCCGCGTCCCCAGACAGGCAGGTCCCGGCGCCAAAAGGCGGGGCGGGGCCCGAACTGGGCGTTCTGTGTCCGAGGCAAGTGAGCGGGGACGGCAGGCGGCGGTGCTGGTCCTCACGCAGGCCGGCTCGTGGCTGGAGGCGGGGCGAAGCCCGTGTCCGCAGGGGGTGGCGGGCTCGTGGCCGGGGTGGGGAGGCGTGGCGGGGGTGGACACAGTAACGTCACGTCATGGAATCCGTACGCAGTGCTACGCTCCCGACAGGCCGCTGGGAACGGTCAGAACGTACGGACGGCTCGGATGACCTTGCGGCGCAGTTGAATACGACGGCGGCCGTCCGGGTACAGGCGCAAGCGATCGAGTTCCCAGCCGCCGTGCTCCGCGTGCTCGGTCATGATCTGCCGGGCGGTGTCACGGGTGGTGCCGCGCGGCAGTGACAGGACGAGGTAGGTGTACTCCGCCATTGCGACCATTATTACTTGGTCTACCGGCCGTGCGGCACCGTACCGTGGCGTCCCGGTCCGCGCGCCGTCCGGCGGCATGCAATCCTGTCGGAGGCGCGCGGCGGTGAGAATCCCGCCTCCCGGCGGGGGCGGCAGCGATGATCGCGAGACGGTGGCGGAAGGCGCGGGCACAAACACGCCGTCATGCGACGTTGTACGAAGCCGGTAGGAAGAGCCTGAACCAGAGGACCGAGACAGCGAGGTTGGAGCGACTGTGCCAGCCAAGAACGGCACCGCGAACAGTGGCCGCGGCAACGGCGTGGGGACGCGCCTGGTGATCGTCGAATCGCCCGCGAAGGCGAAGACGATCGCGGGCTACCTGGGCCGCGGCTACATCGTGGAGTCCAGTATCGGCCATATCCGGGACCTGCCCGGAAGCGCCTCGGAGGTGCCGGCCAAGTACAAGGGCGAGCCGTGGGCCAAGCTCGGCGTGAACGTCGAGCGCGAGTTCGAACCGCTCTACGTGGTCAACTCCGACAAGCGCCAGCAGGTCCAGAAGCTCAAGAAGCTGCTCGCCGAGGCCGACGAGCTCTACCTCGCGACGGACGAGGACCGGGAGGGCGAGGCGATCGCCTGGCACCTCCAGGACGTCCTCAAGCCCAAGGTCCCCGTGCACCGGATGGTCTTCAACGAGATCACCAAGGACGCGATCCAGCGCGCCGCCGCGAACCCGCGCCAGCTGAACATGCGCCTGGTGGACGCGCAGGAGACGCGCCGCATCCTGGACCGCCTCTACGGGTACGAGGTCAGCCCCGTCCTGTGGAAGAAGGTCATGCCGAAGCTGTCGGCGGGCCGCGTGCAGTCGGTGGCGACGCGGCTGGTCGTCGAGCGGGAGCGGGAGCGGATCGCGTTCGTTCCCGCCCACTACTGGGACATCGCGGCCCAGTTCGACACCGGCAAGGACGAGGAGCCGACGGCGTTCAAGGCCGGGCTCGTCTCGGTCGACGGCAAGCGCGTCGCGCAGGGCCGCGACTTCGCGTCCGACGGCACCCTGAAGACGCGGGACGCGCTGCACCTGGACGAGGCCGCCGCGACGGCCCTCGCCGAGCGGCTCCGCGGCCGTCCGTACGAGGTCAAGTCGGTCGAGCGCAAGCCGTACACGCGCCGCCCGTACCCCCCGTTCCGGACGACGACCCTCCAGCAGGAGGCCAGCCGCAAGCTGAACTTCTCCGCGAAGTACACGATGTCGGTCGCCCAGAAGCTGTACGAGAACGGCTTCATCACCTACATGCGAACCGACTCGATCACGCTGTCGGAGACGGCGATCACGGCGGCGCGGCGGCAGGCGGCGTCGCTGTTCGGCGGCGAGTACGTCCCGGACAAGCCGCGCGTCTACGCCTCCAAGGTGAAGAACGCGCAGGAGGCGCACGAGGCGATCCGCCCGGCGGGCGACACGTTCCGGACGCCCGCGGAGACGGGCCTGTCCGGCGACCAGTTCCGGATGTACGAGCTGATCTGGAAGCGGACGATCGCGTCCCAGATGAAGGACGCCGTCGGCCAGTCGGTGTCGATCCGGGTCACCGGGGTGTCGACGCGGAACGAGCGGGCCGAGTTCGGGGCGACCGGTAAGACGATCACGTTCCACGGGTTCCTCAAGGCCTACGTGGAGAGCGCCGACGACCCGTCCACCGACCGGGACGACCAGGAGCGGCGCCTGCCGAACCTGACCGAGGGCGACCCGCTGACCGCGAGCGCGGTCGACGCGGAGGGCCACTCGACCCGCCCGCCGGCCCGCTACACCGAGGCCAGCCTCGTGAAGGAGCTGGAGGAGCGCGAGATCGGGCGGCCGTCGACGTACGCCTCGATCATCGGGACGATCCTGGCGCGCGAGTACGTGTTCAAGAAGGGCACGGCGCTGGTCCCGTCGTTCCTGGCGTTCGCCGTGGTCAACCTGCTGGAGCAGCACTTCGGCAACCTCGTCGACTACGACTTCACCGCCCACATGGAGGACGGTCTCGACGAGATCGCCCGGGGCGAGGCCGAGCGCGTCCGCTGGCTTTCCCGGTTCTACTTCGGCGACAACGGCGAAGAGGGACTGAAGGAGCTGGTCGGCGACATCGGCGACATCGACGCCAAGGGGATCAGCTCGTTCCCGATCAAGGGCACCGACATCATGGTGCGGGTCGGCCGGTACGGGCCGTACCTCGACCGGGACGGCGAGCGCGTCAACATCCCCGAGGACATCGCGCCGGACGAGCTGACCGCCGAGAAGGCCGAGGAGCTGTTCGCGCAGCCGTCCGGCGACCGGGAGCTCGGCACCGACCCCGAGACCGGCCACACGATCGTGGCCAAGTCGGGGCGGTTCGGCCCCTACGTCACCGAGATCCTGCCCGAGCAGCAGCCGCCGCCCGCCGACGGCAAGAAGCGGACGAAGAAGGCCGACACCCCGAAGCCGCGCACGTCGTCGCTGTTCAAGTCGATGTCGCTCGACACGATCACGCTCGACGACGCGTTGAAGCTGCTGTCGCTGCCCCGCACGCTGGGCGAGCTGGACGGCGAGCCGGTCACCGCGCAGAACGGGCGGTTCGGCCCGTACATCAAGAGGGGCTCCGACAGCC
Organism: Spirillospora sp. NPDC049024; assembly: GCF_040649235.1. Taxonomy (NCBI): domain Bacteria; kingdom Bacillati; phylum Actinomycetota; class Actinomycetes; order Streptosporangiales; family Thermomonosporaceae; genus Spirillospora; species Spirillospora sp. NPDC049024. Next base: position 106,507 of record NZ_JBEZFD010000003.1, on the reverse strand, counting down.
GGTCGCTCGGCTCGGAGGAGGAGCTGTTCACGGTCACGCTGGAGCGCGCGAAGGAGCTGCTCGCGCAGCCCAAGCAGCGCGGCCGCCGGGCCGCGGCCGCCGCGCCGCTGCGCGAGCTGGGCAAGGACCCGGCGAGCGGGGAGCCGGTCGTGGTGAAGGAGGGCCGGTTCGGCCCGTACGTCACCGACGGCGAGACGAACGCCAGCCTGCGCAAGGGCGACGAGGTCGAGTCGATCACCATCCAGCGCGCCGCGGAACTGCTCGCGGAGCGCCGTGAGAAGGTGGCCGCGGGCGGCGGGAAGAAGAAGACGACGACGCGTCGTCGAACCTCCGCAAAGTCCGGTTCATAGGGACATCTACGCCGATACCCTGACCGACATGACCAGAACGGGCGCACCCCGGCCGCACCCCGCAGCGCCACCGCCGCCGGGCGTTTCGTCGCTTTCGTCGATCGGGCCGTTCCGCCGGCTCCGGATCGCGCTGTCGCTGTCCAGCGCCGCCCAGTGGCTCGGCGTCCCCGCGCTGACCGCCATGGCCGCGGTGCTGGCCCGCGGCGACGATCCCGCCGCGCAGGCGCAGGCGATCGGGGGCACGCTGGCGCTGCTGCTGCTGCCCGCGGTGGTGCTCCCGCCGGTCGCCGGGCTGCTCGCCGCCCGCGTCGACCGCCGGCTGATGCTGATCATCGCGGACGTGCTGCGCCTGGTGGTCGTCGTGACGGTCCCGCTCGTGGACGCGCTGCCGTGGACGTTCGCCGCCGCGTTCCTCGTCTCGTGCCTGAGCCTGCTGTGGATCCCGGCGGCTCGCTCGGCCCTGCCCGGCCTGGTCCCGGACGAGGAGTCGCGGCCCGCCGCCCGCCGCGCCGCGTCCCGCGTCCGCTACGGCCCCGCGCCGGCCGCCGCGCTGTTGTTCGCCGTCCTCGCCCTCGTCGCGAACGGGACGCTCGGCGCCGGTTCCCGCGCCGACCTCGCCCTGTACGTGACGGCGGGCCTGTTCCTGGTCGCGGCCGCCGTCGTCGCGACGGCCGGCGAGATCCCGGCGACCGAGCCGGTCGCGGCGCCGTCGCCGCTGAAACTGATCTTCCAGGGCCCGGGGTCGGCCGCCGCGCGCGGCCTCGGCCTCGCGATCGCGGCCGCGTCCGTCACGGCGGGTGCGGTCGTCTCGGTGGCCCGCGTCCACGCGGGCGAGCTCGGCGGCGGCGACGCCGGGTACGGCTCCGTCCTGACCGCGCTGACGGTGGGGCTCGGGTTCGGGCTGTTCCTCGGGCCGCGCGTGCTCGTCCCGTTCAGCCGCCGCCGGCTCCTCGGCCTCGCGGTGATCGCCGCCGCGCTCGCGCTGGTCGTGCTCGCCCTCGTCCAGAACCTCGTCGTCGTGGTGTTCACGACGGCGTTCCTCGGTGTCTTCGCCGGGGCGGCCTGGTCGACGGCGACCGCGGCGCTGCGCGAGGCCGACGCCGCGCGCGACCCCGACGCGCCGGAGGACGCGCGCCCGGCGGCCTTCCTGCGGTCGGTCGCGCTGATCGCCGTGCTGATCACGTTCGCCGCCGTCCCGCTGATCGCGGCGCTGGTCGGGTCGCACCGCCTCGACCTCGGCGGCGGCGTCTACGACGCCTACGGATCCGGGGTCGCGATGCTGGCCGCGGCCGTCGTCGCCCTGCTGGCCGGGCTGGTCGCCTACCGGCGGCTGGACGACCGGCGCGGCATCCCGCTCGTCCCCGACCTGCGCGCCGCCCTGCACGGCGAGATCTACACGCCGCCGGAGCAGGCCGCGGCGGCGCCCCAGCCCGTCCACCGCAACCGCGGCGTGTTCGTCGCGTTCGAGGGCGGCGAGGGCGCGGGCAAGACGACGCAGGCGCGGCTCGCCGCGATCTGGCTGCGCGACCACGGCTACGACGTGGTCACCACGCACGAGCCCGGCGCCACCAAGATCGGGATGCGGCTGCGCGCGATGCTGCTGGACCGGGACACCACCGGCCTGTCCGACCGCGCCGAGACGCTGCTGTACGCGGCCGACCGCGCCGACCACGTCGCCAACGTGATCAGGCCGGCGGTGGAGCGCGGCGCGATCGTGGTCAGCGACCGCTACGTCGACTCGTCCCTGGCCTACCAGGGCTTCGGGCGGCAGTTGCCGGTCGAGGACATCGCCCGCGTCAACGCGTGGGCGACCGGCGGCCTCGTCCCGGACCTGACCGTCCTGCTGGAGATCCCGCCGCAGGCGGGCCTCGGCCGGCTGTCGGCCCCCGCCGACCGCATGGAGTCGGAGTCCCAGGAGTTCCACGAGCGGGTCCGCGCGGGCTTCCACGCGCTCGCCGAGGCCGACCCCGAGCGCTACCTCATCCTGGACGCGAGCCGCCCCCAGGGCGAGCTGAGCCGGGAGATCCAGTACCGCATCCGGGAGATCCTGCCCGACCCCGTTCCGCTCGGCACCGAGGACGCCACGAGCACGTTCCCGGTCATCACCGACTTCTGAGCCCGCTAGCCTCTGTTCCATGAGCGTGTGGGACGACCTGGTGGGGCAGGAGCCCGTGATCGCGCAGCTGTCCGCGGCCGCGGAGCGGGAGGGCGGGCCGGCGCACGCGTGGCTGTTCACCGGGCCGCCCGGGTCCGGGCGCGTCACCGCCGCGCGGGCGTTCGCCGCCGCGCTGCAGTGCACCGGGACGCCGCGCGGGTGCGGGCACTGCGCGTCCTGCCACCAGGTCCTCCAGGGGACGCACGCGGACGTCGAGGTCGTCCGCCCGCAGGGGCTGTCGTTCGGCATCAGGGACGCCCGCGCGCTGGTGCTGCGGGCCTCGTCCTCGCCGAGCGGGAGCGGCCGGCAGATCGTGCTGTTCGAGGACGCCGACCGGGCCACCGAGGGCGCCGCCAACGCGCTGCTGAAGGCGATCGAGGAGCCGCCGCCGCGCACGGTGTGGCTGCTGTGCACGCCGTCGCCGGAGGACCTGCTCGTCACGATCAGGTCGCGCTGCCGGCTGGTGACCCTGCAGACCCCGCCGATCGCGGCGATCGCCGACTTCCTCGTCCAGCGCGACGGCGTCCCGCGCGAGACCGCCGAGGTCGTGGCGCGGGCGGCGCAGGGCCACATCAGCCGGGCGCGCCGGCTCGCCGCCGAGCCGCGGATGCGGCAGGTGCGCGATCAGGTGGTGGCGGTTCCGCGCCGGCTCACCGGGGTGAGCGCGGCGGTGGCGGCGGCGGAGACCCTCGTGAACGCGGCGAAGGCCGAGCGCGACGCGCAGACGGCCGAGCTGAACGAGACCGAGACCTCCGCCCTGCGCAAGGCGCTCGGCGAGAGCGAGAAGGGGCGGATGCCGCGCGGGACGGCGGGCGCCCTCAAGGAGCTGGAGGACCGGCAGAAGTCGCGGGCGACGCGGCTGCTGCGCGACGCCCTCGACCGGACGCTGCTCGACCTCGCGTCCTACTACCGGGACGTGCTGACCCTTCAGCTGGGGGCGGGCAGCGAGCTGGTCAACATCGAGCTCGGCCCCGAGCTGCGGTCGGCCGCGGCGGACGGCCGCCCCGAGGACACCCTCCGCCGGCTCGATGCGATCATGGACTGCAGGGAGCGGTTGGCCGCGAACGTCAATCCGCAGCTGGCTTTCGAGGCGCTGACCTTGGCGTTGCGTCAGGGATAAGTCGATGGGGGCTTACAAGAGCTGTCCTCATTCGTTACATTTCCGTACGCAACTCTCAACTAGCGCACACGTAACGTTCGCTGGCTGATCAACCGAAAACCGGTTGATTACCCCCAAGCCAGGAGGTCTGCCTTGCGGCGAGCCTTGATTTCCGCCGCGTGCGCCGTCACCACCGTGACGGCTCTCGCGTTCCCAGCGTCAGCAGCTCCGGGCCCCACCGAAACCAAGGGCGAGGTCTCGGAGTACGTCGTCCTCTACAAGGAGGGCGTCTCCCTCGGCCAGGCCCACCGGGCCGTCTCGGCCGCGGGCGGCAAGGTCGTGCACGAGAACCGCGACGTGGGCGTCGCGACCGTCAAGTCCCAGAACCCGGAGTTCATCCACGCCGTGATGAACCAGCGGGCCCTGGAGGGCGTCGCGCACAACCGGGTCATCGGTGAGGCGCCGAAGACCAAGAAGAAGGCCGAGAAGGTCGAGAAGCTCAACGGCACGGGCCACGGCGCCGCGACCAGGACCAGCCCCGCGGGCAAGCCGTCCAAGGACGCCGAGCCCCTGGCGGACCTGCAGTGGGACATGAAGCAGATCCACGCCACCGCCGACGGCTCCTACAAGAAGGAGCCGGGTGACAGGCGCGTGCTGGTCGGCGTCCTCGACACCGGTGTGGACGGCGACCATCCGGACATCGCGCCGAACTTCAACCGCAAGCTCAGCCGCAACTTCACCCACGACATCCCGACCGACGCCAACGGCAACGAGGTCGACGGGCCCTGCGAGTTCACGTCGTGCGTCGACCCCAACGACTGGGACGACAACGACCACGGCACGCACGTCGCGTCCACGATCGCCTCGCCCCGCAACGGCCTCGGCATGGCGGGCGTCGCGCCGAACGTGTCGATCGTCAACCTGCGCGTCGGCCAGGACTCCGGCTACTTCTTCCTCCAGCCGACCGTGGACGGCCTGACCTACGCGGCCAAGAACGGCATCGACGTGGTCAACATGTCGTACTACATCGACCCGTGGCTGTGGAACTGCGGCGACAACCCCGCCGACAGCCCCGAGGACCAGCTGGAGCAGCGGACGATCATCAAGGCGGCGCAGCGCGCCCTGGACTTCGCGCACAACCGCGGCGTCACCCTGATCTCCGCGGCCGGCAACGACCTCGTCGACTACACCAAGACGAACGTCGACGACAGCAGCCCCGACTTCCCGTCCACCCCGGGCGAGGAGCCGCGCGAGCGCACCGTCCCGGCGAGCTGCGTGTCGATGCCGTCCGAGGGCGAGCACGTCATCCCGATCTCGGCCACCGGCCCGAGCGGCCGCAAGTCGTACTACAGCAGCTTCGGCAACGGCTACGTCGCGGTGGCGGCGCCCGGCGGCGACAAGGTCGACAACGCCGCCCAGCGTCCGGACAACAACGGCGGCATCTGGGCGGCCTACCCCGAGCGGCTCGCGAAGGAGCGCGGCGAGCTGAACGCCGACGGCACGCCGAAGGTGGCGTCCATCATCCGCAGCTGCAAGGGCGACAAGTGCGCCTACTACACGTCGCTGCAGGGCACCTCGATGGCCTCGCCGCACGCGGTGGGCGTCGCGGCGCTCATCATCAGCAAGTACGGGCACAAGGACCGCGCCGGCGGCCTGACCATGGACCCGCGCCTCGTCGAGCAGGTTCTGCGCGGCACCGCGACCCCCAAGGAATGCCCGAGCCCGCGGACGGTCGAGTACGTCTGGTACACCCAGTCGAACGGCCAGTGGGTGAAGCACACCTCGACCCAGACCTGTGAGGGTTCGAAGGAGCAGAACGGGTTCTTCGGCAACGGCATCGTGGACGCGCTGCACGCCGTCTCGCGCTGACCCCCCGCCTGGACCACCCCAGGACGCGACCCCCGGCTCCGGCCGGGGGTCGCGTTCTTTTCCGGGGCCGCCCGGCCTTTCCCTGGTCTTCCGCCCTCCGGTGCCTCGTGCATCATGGAGGGATGCCGTACCGAGTCACGTTCGTCTGCACGGGCAACATCTGCCGGTCCCCGATGGCCGAATGGGTCCTGCGCCACCACGTCGAGGAGGAGGGCCTGGACGTCGAGGTGGACAGTTCGGGCACCGGCGGCTGGCACGCGGGCGACGGGGCCGACGACCGGACGGTCGCGGCGCTGGCGCGGGCCGGCTACCGGTCGGCGCACGTCGCCCGGCAGTTCGAGGACCACTGGTTCGACCGGTACGACCTCATCCTCGCCCTGGACGAGGGCCACCTGCGGGCGCTGCGCTCGATGGCGCCGGACGGGGAGGCGCACGGCAAGATCCGGCTGCTGCGCGAGTTCGACCCCGGGGCGGCCGGCGATCTCGACGTCCCCGACCCCTACTACGGGGGCCGCGCCGACTTCGACCTCGTCCTGGAGCAGGTGGAGGCGGCGATGCCCGGCCTGCTGGAGGAGATCCGCGCGGCGCTCAAGGAGGCCTGACCGGAGTGCGGCTGGAGCGGCTGCTCGGGACCGGGGTCGAGAAGGTGCACGACCTCGGCTCCAGCCATTCCTGGACGCTGCACCGGGCCTCCCTGGCCGACGGCCGCGAGGTGTTCGTGAAGGCGGCCCAGGACCAGGACGGCGTGTTCGCGGCGGAGGCGGCCGGGCTGCGCTGGCTGGGGGAGGCGGGCCCCGGGACTTCCGTCCCCGAGGTCGTGGCGGCCGACGACCACATGCTCGTGCTGCCGTGGCTCCCGACGTCCGCGCCGTCCCGCGAGGCGGCCGAACGCCTCGGACGGGAACTGGCCGCCCTCCACACCGGGAACCGCCCCGACGTCTACGGCGCGCCCTGGGACGGCTTCATCGCCGACCTCCCCCTGGACAACACACCGGACGACCGCCCCTGGCCCGCCTGGTACGCCGAACGCCGCCTCGAACCGTTCCTCCGCCTCGGCGCCCGGCACCTCTCGTCCGAGGACGTCCGCCTGGTCGAGCGCGTCATGGCCGACATCGAGACGCTCGCGGGGCCGCATGAGCCGCCGTCCCGCATCCACGGCGACCTGTGGTCGGGGAACATCCTGTGGACGGGCGAGCGGGCGCTGCTCATCGACCCGGCCGCGCATGGCGGGCACCGCGAGACCGACCTCGCGATGATGGCGCTCTTCGGGACACCGCACCTCGACACCGTCCTCGGCGCCTACGATGAGGCCGCGCCCCTGGCGGACGGATGGCGCTCCCGCGTCCCGTTGCACCAGCTGCACCCGCTGCTCGTCCATGTGGCGCTGTTCGGCGGGTCGTACCGGGGGTCTCTGGTCGAGGCGGCCCGCGCGTCCCTCGGCTGACGCGGCTCACGACTTGGTAACTCCGCCTTCATGGGTTTTTGTCGCGTTGCATATGCGGTAGAAACGACGGGCGATCCGGCAGGAAGGGCAGGTTGGCAACCCCATGGACGACGGCAGGCGCGAGGACCCGGGTACCCGTCTCGGCTCTTGGAAGGGCCTCGTCCCGCTCGGCGTGGCCGCGGCCGCCGCGCTGCTGATCGGCGGCGGCGTGGACACGGTGCACCGCCACCAGCGCGCCGCCGAGAAGGAGCACGAGGCGAAGCCCGCCGCCAAGGCCGAGAAGACCGAACCGTCCGTCGTCGTCGGCGTGGCCAAGCAGGGCGCGTCGCTCCTCGTCCGGGACGTGCAGACCGGGGCGAACGTGGGGCTACCCGTCGCCGCTCCGGAGGGCCGACGCTTCCACCGCGTCGCCGCCCTGAAGGACGGCTCGTACATCGTCGCGTCCCCGGGAGACCGTGACGTCACCTTCCAGCGCCTCCGCCTGGACGACGGGCGCCCCAAGGACCTCAAGCCCATCCCCAAGGCCACCGTCCCCGGCGTCTCCACCGCCTGGTCTGACCTCGCCGTGAGCCCGGACGGCGCGAGCATCGCCTACGTCATCTACAAGGGAGCACGCGCCCGAGTGGACGTCGTGTCGCCGGAGACCGGTGTCCACAAGGTGTGGACGACGAAACTGCGCGCCCGCGTCGGAAGCCTCTCCTGGTCCGGTACCACGCTGTCCTTTGTGTGGAGCCCGGTCGGCTCGACGAAGCACCAGGTCCGCAGCATCGACACCAACGGCGCCGCCGGAGACCTCAAGACCAGCAAGGCCGTCATGCCCCTGCCCAAGGGCAGCTCCAACGCCGTCCTGAGCCGGGACGGCAACTCCCTCATCGCGGCCGTGGCGAAGAACTCCGAACTGACGCTCCAGACCTTCACACTGCAGGGAGCCCCCACCAAGACCCTGTGGACGCAGAAGGTGAAGGCCCAGCCCACCGCCCTCGACATCGCCCACACCGGCCACGGCGTCATGGCGACCGCGGGCGACCTCTACGCGCAGGGCGTCCCGACCGTCCCGGGAGAGGATCTCGCCGACGCGGCCTGGTGAGACCTAGAGTGGGTCGCAAAACCGGGCGAACGGAGCGAAACCGTGGGCATGGTGATGGCAGTCAGCTTCACCCGTTACGGCCGGCTGTTCTACCTCGACCCGGGCCCGCACAGCCCCAGGGTCGGCGACAAGGTCCTCGTCCCCACCGACTCCGGCCCCGAGGTCGCCGAGTGCGTGTGGGCGCCCCAGTGGGTCTCCGAGGACATCGACGGCCTCCCCGAGTGCGCGGGCCCCGCCACCGACGAGCACCTGGCCCGCGACGAGGCCAACCGCCGCCGCCGCGCCGAGGGCCGCTCGATCGCCAAGCGCCTCATCCGCAAGCACGACCTCCCGATGAAGGTCATCGGCGTCGACTACCTCGACGCCGACAACGTCTTCAAGATCTACTTCACCGCCCCGCACCGCGTCGACTTCCGCGCCCTCGTCCGCGACCTGGCCCGCGGCATCAAGGCCCGCGTCGAACTGCGCCAGGTCGGCCCCCGCGACGAGGCCCGCCTCCAGGGCGGCATCGGCCCCTGCGGCCGCGACCTGTGCTGCGCCACCTTCCTCAAGGACTTCGAACCCGTCTCCGTCCGCATGGCGAAGGACCAGGACCTCCCGGTCAACCCACTCCGCATAGCCGGCGCCTGCGGCCGCCTGATGTGCTGCCTCAAGTACGAGCACCCCCTCTACATGGAGTTCAAGGAGAAGGCGCCCCGCCTGGGCTCGCGCGTCAGCACACCGGAGGGCGAGGGCCAGGTCATCGGCTACAACGTCCCCGGCGACCGCGTCACGGTGAAGGTGGGCTCCCGCCGCTGCTCCTGCCCCTCCGCCTCAGTCTGCTCCCCCCGCCAACAACACGACGCCCACTACAACCCCTCAGACGACCCCACCTGACCGCCGCCCGCCCGTGACAGGATCCCCGGCATGAGCGAGCGAACCTGGCTGAACACCGCCGACCAGTTCGTCCCGGGCAGGGAGCTGTTCCGCTCCGACCGCCCCTTCACGGTGTGGGCCTACACGATCAGCCACAGCCAGTTGCTGCTGCGGACGCGAACGACCATGCGGGACGGGAGGCGGACGCCCCGCATCGACATCGTCTTCAAGCCCGTCCTGGCCATGAAGGTCCGGATCGAGTACGGCGACGGCCTCGTCATCCGTTGCGCGGACCAGGCGGAGGCCGAGCACATCTACGCCGAGCACGCCGACGTCTCAGAAGGCTTCGGGGAGCATTGTCTGATCCTGGAGACGGGCGACGACCGGGACTACGTAGTGACCACTGCCGTCGGCTGGGTGGAAGACATGAAGACCGAGCGCGACCCGAGCGCCCTGGCCGGCTTCGCCCCCGCCAGCGACCCCGCCCGCATCCTCGGCTGACCGATCGTTCATGCCGGCGGCCAGTCCGCCATCCTGACGGCCCCGTCTCTTTGCGGTGTGATGTGGTTCATAGAAGAAGGGTGACAGGGCCTTGTCGCGGGTGGCTGGGACGGTCGACGGCATGACGCTCACAGATGAGGACTGCCTTCCCGAGACCCTGTCGTTCAACGAGCAGTTCGAGGCCGGCGCCGCGAGCCGTCCGGCTCGGGGGAGGATGCCGAGCGCGGCCACGCTGGCGCTTCTGCGGCGCAACCGGCTCGGCGGCGACACGCCGCCGGTCAGGCTGCCGCACGGACAAGACCGCGTCGTCGAGGGTGGAGTGAAGGTGCGGGTCTTCATTCCGGACCACGTCGACGGCGTGTACCTGCACATCCATGGAGGGGGCTGGGCGTTCGGGTCCGCGGACGGGCAGGACGAGAGGCTCTGGCGGCTCGCAGAGCAGGCGCGGCTGGCCGTGGTGACCGTGGACTACCGCCTCGCGCCGGAACACCCGTTCCCCGCCGCGCCCGACGACTGCGAAGCGGCCGCCCGATGGCTGGTGGAACACGCCCCGGCCGATTTCGGTACCGAACGGCTGCTGATCGGCGGTGAATCGGCGGGCGCCCACCTCAGCGTCGTGACGCTGCTGCGCCTCCGCGACCGGCACGGCATCACCGGCGCGTTCCGGGCGGCCCACCTGCTCTTCGGTGCCTACGACCTTTCGATGACACCGAGCCAGCGGACGTTCGGCCCCCGACGGCTGCTGAGCAACACCGACTCGCTTCGGGGCAGCTATGAAATGTTCACGCCAGGAATGGAGGAGGAGCGGCGCCGCGACCCGGAGGTTTCGCCCCTGTTCGCCGACCTGGCGGAGATGCCGCCCGCCCGGATCGTCGTCGGCACCGAGGACCCCCTGCTGGACGACTCGCTGTTCCTGGCCGCTCGGTGGCAGGCCGCAGGGGCGCCTGTGCGGCTCGACGTCGTCGCCGGCGCGATGCACGGCTTCACCCTTTTCCCGCTGACCGTCACCGAGCGGGAACTGCGGCGCCAGCGGGACTTCCTGGCCTCCGCATGACAGTAGCGTCGGTGAAATGAAGCGAACCGCCCGGCTGTACGCGCTGGTCGAGGAGTTGCGTGCGGCGGCGCCGCGACCGCTGACGGTCGCGGCGCTCGCCGCGCGGTTCGAGGTCAGCGCGCGCACGGTGCAGCGCGACCTGCAGGCGTTGATGCAGGCCGGTGTCCCGGTGCGCTCCGTGACCGGGCGAGGCGGCGGCTGGTCGATCGATCCGCGGATGACCCTGCCTCCGATCCACCTCACCCCCGATGAGGCCTCGGCGCTCACCGCCGTGCTCGCCGCGGCCGACGCCTCGACCCCCTACGCGGGCGCCGCCCGCACGGCGGCTCAGAAGATCGCGGCCTCGATGGCGGGCCCCGCCTCGGCGGCGGCCCGGGACCTTGCCGCACGGATCCTCACCCTGCCCGCGCGCTGCGACTCCGCGATCCGTGCCGCGGTGGAGCAGTCCCTCGCCGGCAACCTGGTGCTGCGGCTGTCCTATACCGACGCCGCAGGACGCGAGAGCGACCGCGTCGTGGAACCGGCCGGACTGCTGACCGCCAACGGCCGCTGGTACCTCATCGCCTGGTGCCGCTCACGCCGGGCCGGACGGGGCTTCCGGCTGGACCGGATCACGGCGGCGGCTCCGACCGGTGAACACGCTGAGCCCCATGACATGACCGGACTGCTCCTCGGCTCGTCCGCCGCCGGCGCGGTGCGACCCACCGCACTGGCCTCGCTCACACGTCCCCGATCTGGATGACCAGCGCCGCGCTCAAGCCCGGGGCGCAGGTGATCGCCACATCGAAGCTCAAGGATTGATATACGGTCGCGGGCAACCTTGGCACCTTCCTCCCCTTGTCGCGGCCCTCTGGTTTTCGCACCATTCCGGGCAAGGTGCCATTTCCCGCAGGAGGTATTCCGTGAGACCGCGCGTCGCGACCTTGCTCGCGGGCATCGCCGCCGTCCTGGCCGCCGTCAGCCCCGCGGCGTCCGCCTCGCCGGGGGCCGGGCGGGACGTGCGTCCCGTCGCGGCGCCGGGTGCGGAAGGGGGCCAGGCGGTCTACGCCGGGGGAACGCGCTGCGTCCTCGGGTTCAACGTGCGGCAGGGCGGGACGTACTACTTCCTCACCGCGGGCGGTTGCGCACAGGTCGGCATGGCGGTCTACGCCGATCCGGGGCTGACCGTCCAGCTCGGGACGGTCGTCTCGGCCACGACCGGCGGCGTCGCGCTCGTCCGGTATGTGGAGCCTTCCGTGGAAAGGCCGGGGAGCGTGTACCTCTACCCCGGGTCCCAGGACATCACGACGGCGGGCAGGCCGGTGGTCGGGCAGCGCGTCTGCCGCAGCGGGCCCACCACGGGCCTGCGCTGCGGCAGCGTGACGGCGGTCAACGTGACGGTGAACTTCCCCGACGGGACGGTCACCGGGGTGGCGCAGACGAACATATGCACGGAGCCCGGGGACGGTCCCGGGGCTCCGTACTTCTCGGGCAGCACCGCGGTCGGGCTGGGGATCGGCGGCTCGGGGAACTGCACCACCGGCGGAACGTCCTACTTCCTGCCGATCTCCCCGGTGCTCAGCGCCTTCGGTGTCAGCGTCTACTAGCGCTTGGGGAGGAACTGGGCGAGGGCCGCGGTGACGCCGCAGAAGGCCATGACGGGGAAGAGGGATGCCTGGAAGGCGTCCTCGACCTCGCCCAGCGCGCCGTAGAAGACGATCCCGACCAGCGCGACGCCGAGGGCGTTGCCGACCTGCTGCGCGGTGGACAGGACCCCCGCGGCCGAGGCGGCGTGCCGGTCGGTCACGCCGGACAGGACGAGCGCCGACAGCGGCGCCAGGACGAAGCCCATGCCCGCCCCGACAAGGGCCAGGCCCGGGACGAGCCGGCCGATGGCCTGCCCGGTCTCGGCGAGCAGGAGCAGGCAGCCGGCGGCCTGCACCGCGGCGCCCAGCGCGAGGGCCTGCCGTCCCAGACGGGCGGCGACGGACGTGGCGCGGGTGGACGCGGCGAAGTAGCCCGCGCCCAAGGCGACGAAGAGCAGTCCTGACTCCAGGGCGCTGAGGCCGCGTCCCTGCTGGAGGTACAGGGCGAGGTAGAGGAAGAAGGACGCCATCGCCAGGGTGTAGACGAGCGCCAGGCCGCTGCCGACGCGGAACGCGGGCTCGCGGAACAGCGCGGGCGCCACGAGGGGCGCGCTGCTGCGGCGCTGGGACAGGGCGAACGCGGCGAGCAGGACGACCGAAGCGGCGAGCGACGCCCACGTCCAGGCGGGCCAGCCCAGGCGGCGCCCCTCGATCAGGGGCAGGACGAGCGCGACGAGCCCGAGGGTGACCAGGATCGTCCCCGGGACGTCCAGCCGGGTCCCGGCGGAGCGGGGCTGGGACGGGACGGTCCGGCGGATCAGCGCGAGCGTGACGAGCCCGACCGGGACGTTGATCAGGAAGATGCTGCGCCAGCCGGTGCCGAACAGGTCCGCCTGGATCAGCACGCCCCCGATGAGCTGCCCGAACACGCCGCCCAGGCCCATCGCGAGGCCGTAGGCGGTGAACGCCTTGGCGCGCGCCTCCCCGGTGTACACGCCGTTGATGATCCCGAGGACCTGCGGCATCAGCAGCGCGGCCGCGATCCCCTGCACGACCCTGGCGGCGATCAGCGTGCCGGGGGACGGGGCGAGCCCGCACGCGAGCGAGGCCGCCGTGAACACCGCGAGGCCGAGCGCGTACATCCGGCGGCGTCCGGCCAGGTCGCCGAGGCGGCCACCGGTGATCAGCCCGCTGCCGAGCGCCAGCCCGAACCCGGCGACGACCCACTGGATCGCCGTCGCACCGGCGCCCAGGTCGGCCTGGATGTCGGGGATCGCCACGTTCACGATGAAGAAGTCGAGGGTGGTGATGAAGATGCCGGTGAGCAGGACGAGCAGGGCGCCGACGGACGCGGCCGGCGGAGGCGCGGCCTCGCGCGGGTGCCGTCCCGCCACTGGAGTCGCCGTGTGCGACATGGTTCTCCTCAGGTCGTTGTTGTCCGCACCTAGACGATCTCGCCGGGGAGGTCGTGAAGGCGATGACGCGTGAGGTAATGCCGCGTAATTGGGTTGTGGCGCCAGGGCGGCCGCCCTAGCGTCCGTCGCATGGACTTGGACAGGCCCGCACGACGGCTCGGGCAAGACGACCTGGCCGCCTGCCAGCGGCTCGCCGAAGACCGCGAGTGGGGCCGCGAAGACCGCAAGTGGCGGTTCCTGTTCTCGGTCGGCGACGTCTACGGGATCGACGACGGGAACGGCGAACTCGCTGCCGCATTGGTGTCGACCCCATACGGCGGGGACGTCGCGGCCATCAGCATGGTGCTCGTGGCCAAGCGCTACGAGCGGCGTGGCCTGGGCGGTCGCATCATGCGGCACGCGATGGACAACACCGATACGAAGAGCTTTTGCCTGACGGCCACCGAATACGGGCGTCCGCTGTATGAGCGTCTGGGGTTCCGCTCAGTCGGGCTCTGCACGACGTACAAGGGCACAGGGGAGGGGCCGTCCAAGCGGGGCGTATCCGTGCCGGCGGAGGCGGCGGACATGCCCGCCGTCCACGCGCTCGACACCGAGGTCTTCGGCGCCGACCGCTCACGGCTGGTCGAAGGACTGCCGTCGTTCTGCGAGACCTTCCGCGTCGTCCGGGACGAGGCCGGCGTCAAGGGGTTCGGCGGCGTGTGGTGGAACGACGACCGGGCCGTGGTCGGCCCCGTCACCGCCCAGGACGCCGAGACCGCGCTCGCGCTCGTCGAAGAGATCGTCCCGGCCGGGCCGATCCGCCTGGACATCGATCACCGACATCCCGAGCTGGTCGAGTGGGCGCGGGGGCACGGCCTGCGTCCGGCGTTCACCACCACGGTCATGGAGTACGGCGCGCCCATCGCGAACGACCCGGCGCGCCTCTACCTCCCCGTGGCCCAAGCGCTCGGCTGACCTCGACCGGCCTGCGCCTTCGCGTGGTCCAGGGCCTGCGGATCTATCCCTTCGCGGTGGACGGGCTCCCACCGGGCAGCGCATAGCGGACGATCTTCTTCCACGTGCCCGTGACCTGCTTCGACAGCGAGCCCGTGTGATACGGGATGTCGTACTTGTCGCACAGGGCGCGGATGCGCGGGGCGATCTCGGCGTACCGGTTGCTCGGCATGTCGGGGAACAGGTGGTGCTCGATCTGGTGGCTGAGGTTGCCCGTCATCAGGTGGAACAGCTCGCCGCCCGTGATGTTGGCCGAGCCGCACAGCTGCCGGACGTACCACTCGCCCTGCGTCTCGCCGTCCAGCCGCTCCTCCTCGAACACCTCCACGTCGCCGGGGAAGTGGCCGCAGAAGATGATCATGTGGGCCCAGACGTTGCGCAGCACGTTCGCGGTGGCGTTCGCGGTCAGCGTGGACAGGAACTGCGGGCCGCTGAGCAGCGGGAACGCCAGGTAGTCCTTGCCCCACTGGCGGCGGATCTTGCGTCCGATGGCGCGCAGCTTCTCCTTGGTCACCGCCTCGTCGGCCGTCCCGGCCCGGATCTTGTCGATCTCCAGGTCGTGCAGCGCCACCCCGTACTCGAAGAACATCGCCAGCAGCAGGTTGTAGAGCGGCTGCGCGAGGTGCGCCGGGGACCACGGCTGCTCGGGCGCGACGCGCAGGATGCCGTAGCCGACGTCGTTGTCCTTGCCGAGGATGTTCGTGAACGTGTGGTGGACGAAGTTGTGCGAGTGCTTCCACTGCTCGGCCGGCGAGACGTTGTCCCACTCCCAGGTCGTGGAATGGATCTTCGGGTCGCGCATCCAGTCCCACTGGCCGTGCATGACGTTGTGCCCGATCTCCATGTTCTCCAGGATCTTCGCGACGGCAAGCGTCGCCGTCCCGGCGATCCAGGCGGGCGGCAGCGAG
Source organism: Spirillospora sp. NPDC049024 (assembly GCF_040649235.1). Lineage (NCBI taxonomy): Bacteria > Bacillati > Actinomycetota > Actinomycetes > Streptosporangiales > Thermomonosporaceae > Spirillospora > Spirillospora sp. NPDC049024. The sequence continues at coordinate 91,209 of NZ_JBEZFD010000003.1, read as the reverse complement.
GAGGCGAGCAGCAGCGCCCGGCCGCCGATCTCCAGTCCGCGCTGCCAGCGGATCACCCGCCGGATGTAGGACGCGTCGCGCTCGCCGAGATCGGACATGATCTCCTCGCGCAGCGCGTCCAGTTCGGCGGCGATGGTCTCGTAGTCCTCGGCCGTCAGGTGCTCGGTCATGCTGCTCCCTTCACAGTTCGATCTCCACGTGCCCGGCGGCCGCCGAGACGCAGGTCTGGACGATCTCGCCCTCGTCGCCGTGCACCTCGCCGGTGCGCAGGTCGCGGACCTTGCCGGACGCGAGCCGCCCGACGCAGCCGCGGCAGATGCCCATCCGGCACCCGCTCGGCAGCAGCGCACCGGCGTCCTCGCCGGCCACCAGGAGGGGCGTGCCCCCGTCCGCGTCGGCCGTGACGCCGCTCCTGGTGAACGTGACGCGCCCGCCCTCGCCCCCGCCGCCGTCCAGGACGGCGCGGAACCGCTCGACGCGCAGCCTCTCCTCGATCCCGGCGGCCCGCCAGTGCGCGGTGAGGTCGTCGAGCATCTCTCCCGGACCGCACGCCCACGCCTCGCGCTCCGCCCAGTCGGGGCAGATGTCGGGCAGTTCGGCCGGCTTGAGGCGGCCTTCGGCGGTCGTGTGCCGCTCGTGCAGGCGCACTCCGGGCATCCGGCGGATCTCGTCGCCGAAGATGACGTCCCCGGCCGTCCGGTCCGAGTGGACGAGCACCGCGTCGGCCGCGCCGCCGAGATGCCGCAGCATGGCCATGACCGGCGTGATCCCGCTGCCGGCCGTCACGAACAGCAGCTTGCCGGGGACGGGTGAGGGGAGGGTGAACTCGCCCTCCGGCTGTGACAGGCGGACGATCGTCCCGACCCTGATCCCGCTGACCAGGTGCGCGGAGACGAACCCGTCGCGGGCCGCCTTCACGGTGATCGTGATGCGGCCGTCCCGGCGCGGCGGCGACGACAGCGAGAACGTCCGCCAGTGCCGGACGCCGCCGACGTCCACGCCGATCTTGACCCACTGGCCGGGCCGATGGGCACGCCAGGCAGGCCCCGGTTTGATCACCAGGGTCGCCGTGGAGGGGGCCTCGCGCCGGACGGACTCGATCCGTCCGCGCAGCTCGGCCGTGGACCACAGAGGGTTGACCAGGCCGAGGTAATCCTCCGGCAGGAGCGGCGTCGTGAGAAGCCGGGCGGCCGCCGCGATCCGCCGTCCCGCGCTGGAGCGGCCTGGACGTCGCGGTGCGATGGTCACGGTTTCCTCCCCGGGGGGCGCTAACTTACGTTCGCGTAACCTACGGTCACGTAGGAATCGGGGAAGATTCAAGACTTCGACCGCCAAAGCGACAGGCATCACACCATCGATTGATGTTCCATCCACCGATGTAACGCCAACTGATAAAAGCCGCCGCACGATTTGTAGGCCGAGCAAGAAGCCCCGCACCCACCCGAAGACCGCCCTCGTGCCAAGTCGGCCACCAGAAGCCGCGATTCAATCCCAGACGCGCCCCCGGACCAGGGGCTCAAGTGGCCGCTCGACGGCATCGGACACGATTAGCGAGGCAAGTAGCCGTCGACCATCGTGCCGACGTAGCGTAGGCGGCGGCGTACGTGCCGCGACGACGAGACGGGGGCCAGGTGCGGGCAGCGAGATTCATCAGCGTGGCCATCATGCTGGTCCTGGCGACGGCCACCGGCTGCGACAGCGGTGACAAGAACACGACCCAGGCCGCGGGCGTTCCCACGGGCCTCGGGCAGTTCTACGGGCAGAAGCCCTCCTGGAAGGGCTGCGGCAACGGGTTCGAGTGCGCGACCGTACAGGTCCCGTTGGACTACGCCAAGCCGTCCGGCGAGAAGGTCGGTATCAAGGTCATCAGGCTTCCGGCGGAAGACGAGAAGAACCGGATCGGTTCCCTGCTCACCAACCCTGGGGGCCCGGGTGGCTCCGGCGTCGACTTCGTCCGCCAGGCCGCCCGCTCCTTCGGAGACGACCTGCGCCGCCGCTTCGACATCGTCGGCTTCGACCCGCGCGGCGTGGCGTCCAGTGACCCTGTCCGCTGCAACACCGGGCCGCAGTTGGACGAGTTCTTCGCCACGGACGCCTCCCCGGACGACCCGAAGGAGACCAACCAACTGGGCAGCGCGAGCAAGGCCTTCGCAGAGCGCTGCAAAGCCAAGGCCGACTCTGAGCTTCCCTACGTCGGCACGGTCAACGCCGCCCGCGACATGGACGTCCTACGCGCCGCCTTGGGCGACCAGAAGCTCACCTACTACGGCGCCTCCTACGGCACCTACCTGGGCGCCTTCTACGCCGAGCAGTTCCCCAAGAACATCCGGGCCTTCGTCCTGGACGGCGCCGTCGACCCGAAGCTCTCCTCCACGGACCTCCTGATCGAGCAGGCCAAGGGCTTCGAGACCGCCCTGCGCGCCTTCGCCGACGACTGCGTCAAGTCGGGCGCCTGCTCCTTCGGCGCCACCCCGGACGCGGTCATCGGTCAGGTCTCGTCCTTCCTCACCGCCACGGACAAGAAGCCCCTCACCAACACGCGCGACTCCCGCAAGGTCACCGAGTCGCTGGCCGTGATGGGCATCGCCCGGGCCCTCTACGTCAAGGAGTACTGGCCCGTCCTGCGCCAGGCGCTCACGCAGGCGATGCAGAAGGGCGACGGCACCCTCCTCCTAGCGCTCGCGGACGAGATGGTCGAACGCAAGCCCAACGGCACCTACAGCAACCAGACCGACGCCAACATGGCCGTCAACTGCGTCGACAAGCCCAACCCGCCGGACCTCGCCGCCTACGGCAAGTCCGCCGAGCAGGCCAAGAAGGTCGCCCCCCGCTTCGGACCGTTCGTCGTCTGGGGCGGCCTCCCGTGCGTCTACTGGCCCGTCCAGACCAAGCAGGCGCCCAAGCCCATCACCGCCCAAGGCGCCGCCCCCATCGTCGTCATCGGAACCATCCGCGACCCCGCCACCCCCTACAAGTGGGCCCAGAGCCTCGCCGGCCAGCTCTCCAGCGGCGTCCTGCTCACCTTCGACGGCGACGGCCACACCGCCTACCTCCAGGGCAACTCCTGCATCACCAAGACCACCGACGACTACCTGATCACCACCGACCCGCCCAAGGACGGAACCACCTGCCGCTGATTAACCGGTGCACACCCACCTCCAACACCCGGTAGACTTCTTCCCGCCGTGCCCCGCACGGCAGGCCGCCTTAGCTCAGTCGGCAGAGCGATTCACTCGTAATGAATAGGTCATCGGTTCGATTCCGATAGGCGGCTCCCAGCTCAGAGGCCCATCGCGACCACCCGCGATGGGCCTTCTGCATGACTGCCTTCCGCATGGCCTCGCTATGAGCCGTCTCGACGCAGCTCGGCGGACTGGAAAGATCGGCGGGGTGACTCCCCTGCCTCAACCTCGCGACCTGACGTCGCTGATCCTGCGGACCGACTTCAGCGGCGACTCGGCGTGGGCCGCGCTGAAGGCGGCGATCGACGGGCAGCAGGAGTGCGCGAACGCGACCTACGTCAGCGACCCGAAGTACTCCGGCATCAGTATTTCCAGGCTCGTCGACCTGAACGCCGCGGCAGATGACGACGACAAGCTCACCTACCTCTTTCTCGCCGACGCAGCCACCCTGAGCGACGACGAACGGCCGCTGCTCGCAGTTGACCTGTACACGGACCCCGGCCGGACTTTCCGGGTACCGGCTCGCTGGTACGGCGAGGTCTCGGCCAATCTCAGCATCGCCAACTTGGATTTCGACGACTTCGCGGACGGCGCGGACGAGACGGGTACCTTCCGAGGTTTCGACGGGTAGCCGGATCGGCGGGGCAGCGAATCGAGCATGTTCACGGTCGGTGCACAGCAGCGTTGGCCTCGGCGAGTGCAGGAACGCCACCTTCCAGGGCTTCGGCGCCGGTGGCGGAACTGAAGCTCTGCATCGAGACCGGTACTCCGGCCGAACGCTGCTACATCGCCGAAGCCGACCGGCCCGACTGGCCGAGGTCCTCATCGACGACCCCGCGTTCGATCATCCCAAAGTCCTCCGCTTCCGCTGACGATGCCGTTCGCCGTCGCCGAGGTCTGTGTTGAGCGGGCACTGACAGCGGCCCTGACCTGACAGGTCCATCGCGGTCACTGCGGTGGTCTTCTGCATGACTACCTGGCGCATCGCTTGACCGGGCGTCCTCTGCGGCGACGGGGACGATTCACACTCGGGCTTAAGGCGTAACATCTGGCCGTACTCGACTGGATCACACTACGAACTGATGACCTTCGAGGAGCACCACCGGGTCGCACCGACGCCATCCCGAGAGGCCATGTCCGAACTACCCGCCCAGCCTGGTGCCCGACGCAAAGGAGCCCCCACCTGTGAAGATCATCGACCGCGTCAAGACGTACGCCCGAAAGATAACGGGACGCGACGTCGACCCCGCCCCGGCTGAGCGCGACCGCGCTGAGCACGAGCAGGACCGCGAGGACAAGAAGCTCGCGGAATCCACTACCCCCGAGACGCCGGAGTCCGAACCGACCACTGAGTCGGCCACGGAATCGGCCACGGAATCGGCCGCGGAGGTGGCTGCGGAGTCCGCTGCCGAGGCGCCTGCGGAGTCGGCGGCTGAGTCGGTTGCGGAGCGGGACGCTGAGCCGCCTGCGGAGTCCGCCGGCGAGTCGGCCGCTGAGTCGGCCACGGAACCGGCCGCGGAGGCGCCTGCGGAGCCCGCTGCCGAGGCGCCTGCGGAGTCGGCTGCGGAGTCCGCTGCTGAGCCGGCCGCGGAGGCGGCTGCGGAGCGGGACGCTGAGTCGGCTGCGGAGTCCGCTGCTGAGCCGGCCGCCGAGGCGGCTGCTGAGCCCGCTGCTGAGCCGACCGCTGAGCCGACCGCTGAGACGGCCGCTGAGACGGACGCGGAGTCGAGCACGAAGGCTGCCGCGTGCCCGCGTTGCGGCGCGACCGGCGATGCGCCCTGCACGACTCCGTCCGGTAAGGCCACGAAGACCCACAAGGGACGCGAGCAGTGAGTAGCGGCGCTCCGCCGATGTCGAGTGCGAGGGGGCGATGCCGTCGCACTTCCGCGCTCACTTCGGAGGTGATCGGCCGTCACTGCGGTCGTCCAGGACGACCAGGCGACGCGCGGTCACGGTGGCGCCGGGGGTAGACCCGGAGGCTCAGGTGGCTGGCGCCGCTCCCTCGCCGCGCCCGCCACCTGGGCCCCGGCCCGTCGGCTGCCCGGGTACGTCCAAGGATGCCGAGGTTCTGCCCAGACTCGGGTTCATGCGCAGACTCGGCTTCCCCGCGATCGGTGTGAGCGGGCAGGCCCCACGCCATGTCCTTCTGGACGTCCGCGCTGGACTAGGAGCAGGGAGGTCGAGCGCCTGGTCGAGTTGCTAGCGGCCATGTTCGCCTACTGCGCCTGGAAGGCACCCGCCTCTACCTCGACGTCGGCCCCATCACGCCGATGCTCATGTACTTCGTGCTCGGCAACAGCGCCAAGGACCCGGACCGCGCCGTGACGTTGATGCTCCTTACCGTCACCATGGCTGCGTTCGGCGCGATGGACGCCGTTCTCAACAGCGGCATCGCCGAGAGGACAAGAGCCTCGGGTGGCTGCGCCAGCTTGGGCTGACGCCGCTGAGCCGACGCGCGTCGTCGTCGGGCGCGGTCTTGTGTGGCTGATGGTGGCGCTGCCGCCGATCCTTGCGATCCAGTTCGTCGGGGCGCTCGTCAACCACGTCCGGCACACGCCCGCCGAGGGGGCCGGGGTCGTCGCCGCGCCTTGCGACGGTCGGGTAGTGGCCGGCTTGCCTCCCAGGGCATGCGCTCGGATTGCAGATGGGACCAACCGGACACAGGGAGCGCCGCGTGGAGGGGGCGTTCGGTACGATCTTGTGGGAATTCGGGGGATGGCGAGGTCGGACCTATGTTCAGGATCTTCCGTCGGCGACGCGAGGATGAACTGGCCGTCATCGACGCAGAGATCACTGCCCTCGGGGAGGCGCTGGCGGGGCATCCCTTCGTACCTGAGCGGCACGCCGCGGACGCCGGGCTCCTGGCCGACTACTCGCGTGCGCTCGACGCTTACGAGCAGGCCAAGAGGGCTTTCGTCGGAGACCGCGACCTGGCGGACGCCGCAGATGTGTTGATCGCGCTGGACGAGGGTCGTCACGCGCTCGCCTGCGTCGACGCCCGTCTTGCGGGTCGCCCGACGCCGCCTCGCCGACCCTTGTGCTTCTTCGACCCGCGCCACGGGTCGTCCGCCGATCGCGTTTCCTGGACGCCTGAAGGGGGCGCCACCCGGATCATCGACGTGTGCGCCGCCGATGCGGTGAGGATCCGAGAGGGCATGGCTCCTATCGACACCGGTCGGCGCGCGCGCCCGGAACCCAAACCGCGCGTGCCGGCCACTAGACCTCAGCCGCGCGAGCCTCAGTCCAGGCCTCAGCCGCGCAAGCCCCAACCCAGAGCCCAGGCTCCGCGTCCTCCCGCACAGCCCGCGCCCTTCAAGACGTGCCCGCCGGGCGTGCGCAAGACTCAACAAGCCCAGGGAGGCGGGAACAGAGAGTTCAAGTTCCCCCACCGTGAACCACGCAGGCCCCAGGTGCTGGTCGTCCGCCTGCACGGCGGCGATCGGAAAAGCGTGGTCAAGCTCTTCGAGGACGGATACGCGAGGGTGCTACTACGAGGTCGCCAGGAGCGGAACCGCGTCGTAGAACCTCTCCCCGTGCGCGAGGACAAGCACGTTCACTTGCGTATCGACTCCAAGGTGCGGTGGGCTGCATGGCTGCAGCCCTTCGACACTGTCCCGATGGTCGACGACCGCATATCCTCACGCGGCTCCTTTGTCTTCCGCTACACGGGAGGTCCCGCGATCGTCCAGATGACCCACACCGAGGACGGCGACTTCTCCCTCACCGAGCTCACAACGGAATTTGAGCAGGGACCGCACGTCCTGTCCGGCAAGGGTTCCTGCTACGCCGAAGCCCACCTGTCGGGCCCGACCTATCTCCATGTGCGAGCCGAAGGCAACTGGCAGATCAGGTTCACTCCCGTGCGAGAGGCCTCCTGAGCCCGCGACCGGTTGCCACCCGGCGACCCCGATGCCCCTCTTGGAAAGGGCGGCAGCGTCGAGGTGGGGCACCTTGGGACGAGCGGATTGTCGGCTGCCTTTCGAGAGGCGGCTCCCACGTTGAAGGCTTGTCGCGGGCTGGCGTATACGGCTTCCGCTAACGCTTCCCTGCTCGTGTTGGGGCACCTGGGATCATGGTGGCCTGGTGCGGGACGGCCTAGTGTGCCGTCCATGCGCATGCTGCACATCGGGCTGCGGGTCACCGACCTGGAGCGCTCGCTCGCCTTCTACACAGCGCTCGGATACACCAAACTCGGCAGCGTCCCCGAGACGGGTTTCGGCAGCCTCACGATGCTCAAGCTGCCCGACGATCCGTTCGTCAGCCTTGAGCTCGTGCACGATCCCCAGAGGCCGGTCGAGGACATCAGCGCCGTCAACCATCTCGTCGTACAGGTGGACGATCTGGACGCCACGATCGCTGATCTCGCCGCCAAGGGTGTCGCTGCCGAGCCGCCTGCCGACCCCGGGCCGGGGATCAGGACGTCATGGCTGACCGACCCCGACGGCTACAGGATCGAGCTCGTGCAATGGCCACCGGGCCATCCGGCTGGGATGACAGAAGCCGATTTCGGCTGACGAGACGGCGTGACAGGGATCGAGGGGCCCAGCCAATGAGCTCGTCGTCATCCGCCTGATCACAGCCCCGCTGCGGGGCCCGGACCGCACTACCCTTCGGCGGATGCAGAACCCTCCAGACCAGGTTCCCGCGTCCCTCGATGGCCCAGGCGTCGAGGTGACGGACGCTCGTGAACTCCTCCTCGGCTACCTGGAGTGGTATCGCGAGGCATTGATGCGCAAGCTCTCCGGGCTGCCCGACGACCGGCTCCGCGCGCCGGTCGAGCCGCTGGGATGGTCACCGCTCGGGCTGGTCCAGCATCTCGGTTGGGTCGAGCGCCGCTGGATGCGGTGGGGATTCGCCGCCGAAGACGTCCTCGCCTACCCGCCCGGGGACGACGAGGCGGAATGGACCGTCCCTCTCGATCGGTCCAGCGCGCAGATCATGGCCGCTTACCGTCTGGAGGTCGCCAGGACACGTGATCTGGTGGAGGGCGCCTCGCTGAACGACAAGGCCCGGCTGGGCGGTCGTTTCCAGACGTCCGAAGAGGCCCCTTCCCTCGGACGGATCCTCTTCCATCTGCTCCAGGAGTACGCCCGCCACGTGGGCCACCTCGATGTCGCCCGCGAACTGATCGACGGAACGACCGGCGAGTAGCCCCGGGCCGGACGCCCCGGCCAGGACGTCACGCGCCCCTCTCACCGAGTGGCCGGGCCAGGGATCTCAGTGATCCCGGCACGTCACACGAACACCGGCACAGTCAGTCGGCGGGTCAGGCTCCGCCCGGCGGCGGCACCACGAGCACCGGCACAGTCAGTCGGTCAGGTGCTCGGCGAGGATCTTCAGGTGGGTGTCGCGCGCCTCGGCGTGGCAGCGGCGGCCGGCATCGGTGATCTCCACGAAGACGCCGCGGCGGTCGGCCTCGCAGAGCCCGCGCTGGACGTAGCCGTGCTTCTCCAGGCGGGCGACCGTCCGTGACAGGGCGCTCTGGCTGAGGTACATGGCCGCGGCGATGTCCTGCATGCGGCGCTTCTCACAGTCCTGGTCCACGAGGCGGTCGAGCGTCTCGTACTCGCTCATGCTCAGGCCGTGGACGTCCTGCAGGGCGCGGTCCAGAGCGCACGCGACCGTGTTGTAGCAGGTCGCCAGCTTGCGCCAGCGGCTCACCAGAGCAGACTCCGCCTCCATGCCGCGCACCTTACCATGCGCACGCATCAGATGCACAGGAATTAAATTCCGCAGAATTTTGTGCGTGGACATTTGATGCATATGCATGTACTGTCCTGCGACGTGACTATCACCGAGACCTCACCCGACTCCGCTGTCGGTGCGCCGGGCGCCGTGGGCGCACCGGCCGAGCAGACCTGGACCCCGCGGTTGTGGGGAGTCCTGGCCGTCCTGTGCGCCGTGTTGTTCCTCGACGGACTCGACGTCTCGATGGTGGGCGTCGCGCTGCCGTCGATCGGCGCGGAGCTCGGCCTTTCGACCACGTCACTGCAGTGGATCGTCAACGGCTACGTCCTCGGCTATGGCGGACTGCTCCTGCTCGGCGGACGCACCGCCGACCTCCTCGGCCGCCGCCGGGTCTTTCTCGCCGCCCTCGCCGTGTTCGCCTTGGCTTCGCTGGTGGGCGGTCTTGTCGACGACGGCGCGCTGCTCATCGCGACCCGTTTCGTGAAGGGTCTGGCCGCCGCCTTCACCGCGCCGACCGCGCTGTCCATCCTGACGACCACCTTCCATGAGGGGCCGGCACGCAACCGGGCTCTGTCGGTGTTCTCCGTCTTCGGAGCCAGCGGCTACTCGTCCGGGCTGATCCTCGGCGGCTTGCTGACCAGCTTCGGGTGGCGCTGGACGTTCCTGACGCCCGTGCCGCTCGCCATCCTCGCCCTTGTCGCGGGCATCGCGCTGATCCCGCGGGACCGGCCCGCAGCCGGTGGAGGGCACGACGTCCTCGGCGCCGTGACGCTCACCGGTGGCATGCTGCTCGCGGTCTACACCGTGGTGTCGGCTCCCGATCGCGGCTGGCTGGACCCGCTCACGCTGGGCTCAATCGGGGTCGCGGCGGCCCTGCTGATCGCGTTCTTCGTCACCGAGAACAAGGTGCGGCACCCGCTGATCCGGCTCGGCATCCTGCGGATCGGCTCGATCGTCCGGGCCAACCTGAGCATCGTCGCGCTGTTCGGCTCGTACCTGAGCTTCCAGTTCATGATGACGCTCTACCTGCAGGACGTGCTGCACTGGTCGCCGCTGAAGATGGCCATGGCGCTGCTTCCGGCCGGGCTCCTCGTGGCGTTCGGCTCGCCCTTCGTCGGCCGCCTGATCGACCGGTACGGGACGCCCCGCCTGATCATCAGCTCGATGACCTCCCTGAGCCTCGGATATGCCTGGTTCCTCGGCACGGCCGGGAACGCTCCGCACTACGTGTTCACGATCCTGCCGACGATGCTGCTGCTGGGCGGCGGGTTCGCGTTCGGCTTCAGCTCGATCATGGCGCAGGCCACGGACGGGATCGACGACTCCGAGCAGGGGCTCGCCTCGGGCCTCGTCCAGACCTCGGGCCAGGTCGGCGCCGCCCTGGTCCTGGCCGTGGTCACCGCCCTGGTCGCGGGCGGGACGGCCGCGGGCGGCGACGGCTTCGCCGAGTTCCACCCCGGCGTCAACCTGGTCAGCGCGGTCGCCGTGGTCGGCCTGGCCCTGAACCTCATCCCGCTCATCCGCCGCTACCACCCGAAGCACGTCTGACCGCCCTCCGCCGATCTGGGCCGGGCCGCGCCTTCCACCCCGCGGCCCGGCCCACACCCTTTCCTCCCAGACGACCCGCCAGTCGCTCGCTGCTGACACGGCCTCCCCCTCCGACGCGGCCCATACTCGCTACCGGCGCAGCCCCTCTCCGTTCGCGCCGCCTCTACCACTGCTGGCGTGGCCCCTACTCAGCGCGCGCGGCCGACACTCTCTGCCCGAGCCATCTGGCTCTGTGCTTGCGCGGCCTCGCCTCCGCCGTGGGGCTTCTGCTTGCGCCGTCTCGCCTTGTGCTCGCGCCGCCCAACTCTCTGCCCGAGCTACTTCGCCCTGTGCTTGCACTGCCTCGCCTTTGCCGTGGGGCTTCTGCTTGCGTCGCTTCGCCTTGTGCTTGCGCCGCCCCACTCTCTGCCCGAGCCATCTGGCCCTGTCTTGCGCCGTCTCGTCTCCGCCGTGGGGCTTCTGCTCGCGCCGCCTCGCCCAGTGCTTGCGCCGCCCCACTCTCTACGCGCGCGGCCTCGCCTCCGCCGAGGGGCTTTTGCTCGCGCGGCCTCGCCCTCTGCTTGCGGCCCGACCCTTGCTCGCGGCCGACACTTCTTTGCTCGCATGAGCCCTGCCCCTAGCTCTCAACACTCTTCGCCTTCGGCACTGTGGCGCTTGGCCTGGCGACTCGCGCGGGCAGTGGAGATCGGACGGCTTTCGTTGTCTTCAGTAGCGCCACCCCAAGCGCGGAGTGTTGACCGCAGGCCCGCCCGGGGTGGTCTGCCCGGGCGGGTTTCTTGGACGTGGGGGCGAGCGGGTGGCGGGGGCGGTCTCTCGTGGGGCCGCCCCCGCCATGGGTTATCTGGGGCGCTTCCAGAAGGGGCGGCGGGGTTGGGGTTCGCCGGTGAAGTCGGCCAGGACCTGCAAGGCACTGGTCCACTGGTCGTTGACGGTGGTCTCGTCTGCGGTGGGTGGCAGGCGGTGCAGGTCGTCGCGAAGGGCGGCGAGAGGGGTGGCGTCCAGGGACAGGGCCTGCATTCGCTGGACGATCGACTCCAGGATGGGGAGGAGCTCGCTCAGCAGGCGGTGGATGCGCTCCTCTCGCGTTTCGGGGACCTGGCGTAGGCGGCCCAGCACGTTGGCCAGTTCTTGCTGGAATCCGGTGAGGGCGGGGGGCGCGGAGCCCGCCGGTCGGCGAGTCCGTGCGGCGGATCGACCGTGGGGGCGGCCGGAGGGGCGGCCGGAGACTGGAGGCGGGGCGCCGTAGCCGGGAGGGGCGCCTTGCGGCATCGGGGGCGGGCCCGAAGGGGCGGGCGGCATCGGCGGCGGGCCGGAGGGAGCGGGCGGCATGGATGCGGGCGGCATCGGGGGCGGGCCGGAGGGGGCGGCCGGAGCGCTTGAGAAAGCGTCGGGGACTTCCATGTCCATATCGATCGAGAAGGTGGCGGGGGCGATGCGCGGGGCGGCCATCGGTGCGGCGCCTCCCCAGCCCCGGGGCATCTCCACCGGCTGGACGACCTGGTGCGGTGCTTCTCCCTCGGTCGCGACCCGGCTGTCCACGGCGACGAACGCCGTGAAGCGGCACAGGACGCCGAAGCGGAGGGACGTCGCGATGATGCGCTGTTCCAGGTCGTCGGGTCCGCCGACCGTGTAGCGGTCCTCCAGGTCGCGCAGGTGTGCGCGGGCCCAGATGGATCGGGCGGCCGAGTCTTCGACCACGATGCCGGTGGCGTGCTGCTCCCAGGGCGTGCCGTCGGACGCCGTACCCCTGACGGACAGGGTGCCGGAGGGCGCGCCTCGGAACCGGCCCGCGATCTGGAGGGGGACGCCGGGGAACAGGGCGCTCGGCCGGGCGGGCGCCACCGTGTCGGGGACGATCTCCAGGCCGTCGGCGTGCAGGGTGAGGCCGGTCGCCAGCGGGGCGGCGATCCGGTGGTGGATGTGCTCCATCGCCTCGTCGAGGCGGTCTTCGGACTCGACCAGTTCGCAGCGGCCCCCGCCGATCGCGGCGAGGCGGTTCAGGAAGCCGGCGTTGACGGCCTGGTCGATGCCGACCGTGTGCACGCGGACGCCGCGCAGCCGCGGCTCGAGGTGGGCGAGGAGTTGGTCCTCGTTGCCGACCTGGCCGTCGGTGATGAGGACGAGCACCCGGTCGCGGGTGGAGTCGGCGAGCAGGCGGCAGCCCTCGTCGAGCGGGGTGAGCATCTCGGTGCCGCCCCGCGCGCCCAGCGCCGCCAGGTGCTCGACGGCGCGGAACCGGTTGCGGTCGGTGCCGTCGGCCAGCCCGGAGCCGAGGTCGCGCGGGCGCTCGATGACGGTGTCGAAGGACAGGACGGCGAACCGGTCCTCGGCGCGGAAGGTGTCGACGATGCGGGCGGCGGCGCGGCGCGCGGCGACCATCTTCCAGCCGTGCATGCTGCCGGACCGGTCGAGGACGAGCACCACGTCGCGCGGGCGGGGCTTCGCTTCCCCGGAGGGCAGGACGGTGAGGTTGAACGTCCCCTCCTGGCTGGCCTCGTCCGGGATGAGGCACAGGGCGGCGCTCTCGTGCGGGGCGAAGTCGAGGCGGAGGACGAAGTCGCGGTCGAGTCGCTCGCCCGGTTGCAGACGCACGGTCGTCCGCTCGCCGTCGCCCTCCTCGGCCACCACGTGCAGCGCCGACCGGATCTGGGTGAGCGGGAGCCCGGCCGGATCGATGTCGACGGTGACGGCCAGGCGGACCGGGTTGGGGAAGCCGGGCAGCAGGACGGGCGGGCTGATCCGCGACGCGTCCGGGACGGCGTCGGTGTCGTCGGCCACCCCCGATCCGGCGCGCCCGCCGGCGAGCGGAGCGCCGGGGATGTAGCGGGGGGCGACGACGAGCGGGAACCGGAAGGTCGCGCTCGACGCCGACTCGTGCGGAAGCGGCTGGTCGAGGGACAGCCTGATCGTGACCCTCTCGCCCGGCAGGATGTTGCCCACCCGCATGGTGAACACGTCCGGGCGGTCTTCCTCCGCGATGGCGGCGCGTTGACCCGCGGCGATCGCGGTGTCGTAGTCCTGCCGCGCCTGCCCGCGCTCTTTCAGCTTCCCTTCGATGACCCGGTCGGCGGCCTCCATGCGGAGCGCGGTGACGGCGGCGCGGTCGGGCAGGGGGAAGATGTAGGTGGCCTCCAGCGGCCTGTCGGACGGGTTGCGGAAGCCCTGGACGATCTCGATTCCGGCGGCGAGGCCGGTGATGGACGCGTGCACGTCCACGGAGTCGAGCGGCAGATTGCCGATGTCGGTGCTGAGCGCGCCGAGCCCGTGGTCGGGTGCCGGTGGCGCGGTGTCGGGTAGCGGCAGGATGCGCACGGTCACTGGGTCCTCCCGGGTGGGTCGGCGTGCTGGAAGGCGGGGCTTTCGGCGGTGTTCTTCGCGGGGGCGAGCAGGCCGCGGTCGCGCAGCTCGTCTAGCAGTGGACGTGCGGCGGCCTCGATGGCGGCGAGGTCGTCGCCGCTGAGGGCCGGGACCTCGAGGAGCACGGTGAGGCCGGGCGCCAGGCGGACTCCCTGGACGACCGCGGGAGCGGGTTCTCCGTAGCCGGAGGCGACGATGTTCTGGCGGAACGACACATCGGGGCGCCGGCTCCAGAAGCTCCCTCCGTCGCCGCCTCCCGCTGCCTCCTCCGGGCCCTTGGGCGCCGTCGGGGAAGTGCCTTGGTCGTCTGGCCTTGCCGGGCCGTCATGGCTGAGGGAGGGATCGCCGTCCTCTGCGATCTGGGCGTTCGAGCCCGGGGGACTCGCTGTTGGGCCTGGGGGCGTGCGGGGAGTCGGCGGCAGGTCGGTCGACGCGGAGTCCTGCGGGGCGGGGAGGGCGGCGATGCGGGCGAGGGCCGTGTCGGTCGCGGCGGCGAGCTCGACCTGGATCTCGGCGATGGAGCGGCCGGCGGCCTGGCGCCGCTTCACCGCGACGAGTTGGAGGAGATGGCGGGGCCCGTACAGGGCGGTGCGGCCGCGGCGGCCGAGGGGCGGGTCGACCAGGCCGATCGTGGTGTACCAGCGGATCAGCCGCTCGTTGGGCAGGTCGCGCACCCGGCCGCTGGCCTGCGCGGACCCGTCCGCCGCGAGGGCCGCGGCGGCACGGTCCGCCAGTTCGGCGATCGTCCAGGTGTCGTCCATGGCCCGATGATGACACTGTCACGATGACAGTGTCAAATAGATCTCGCCGGGCGGCTTCGATCCGAGCCTGCGCCGTGGCGGTGCGCGACGTGTGCGGTCTCGTGGTCTCGGGCCTCTGTCCTTGGCGTGGTGGCGGCGGCATGTCGAGTGTCGTAGCGCGTCTCGGGAGGCTGGGGAGTGACGAAGTCTTCGTCGAATTGCCTTCTCCGGCATCGTGACAGCGGAATTGATCGTTCCTGGCGCACGGATAATCTCCCGGCGTCCCGTGGACGGCCGTCTCATGTGATCAAGCAAGGCTGGAAATCCGAATTATTCTCATCACTCTCGGTGTCTTGATGATCACTTGCCGCCATGACGCCCTGGTCACATGAACCATGCGAACCTTGCAGTATCTCGGGCGAAACTCTCAAACTGCTCAAGTAGGACACTCTACAAAAAGTCTAAATTAAAAGAGGATGGTGATGTCCGGTATCGGACTGCGATCTCTTGAATTTCCTGGTAGAGAGCGCCCGGAGCATTTACCTTTTTCGGTATGAGCGACCATGTCCTGGTCGAGGCGCTCCGGAAGCGTGACCCGGGTGCCGCGGCCGCGGTGTACGACGCCCACGCCGACGGGCTTTACGCGTACTGCTGGTTCCAGTTGCGGGACCGCGACGCGGCACAGGTCGCCTTACGCGACACCTTCATCGTGGCCGAGGCGTACATCGGCAAGCTGCGGGAACCCGAGCGGTTCGGGCCATGGCTCTACGCCATCGCCCGGTTGGAGTGCGCCCGGCGCATGCCTCGCCGGCATCAGGCGCCGGACGTACCGGTCGTCGGCCCGGATCAGGAGGACGCCGACCAGCGCATCGTTGCGTGGCAGGCGGTGCTGGCGCTGCCGCCCATCTCCCGCGAGATCCTGGAGCTTCACGTCCGGCACCGGTTGTCCGTCCCTGACCTCGCCGCCGTGTTCGGTATGTCGGTTACGGCCGCCGAAGCCGCGCTCGACGACGCGCAAGACGAACTCAAAGTGGCGTTGACCGCGGAGATACTCGCGCATAAGGGGCCATGCGGTTGCGACGAGCGGGCGCTGCTTCTGCGTGAGCGGCAAGATGACCCTGCCTGGGACATCAGCGAGCGGTTGATGGAGCATGCGCAAGGCTGCCCCGTTTGTGGAGCCCTCCGTCCCCGTTCCGTGTCCGCGGCCAAGGTGTACGGGATGCTGCCGGTAGTGACTCCCGCGCCCGAGATGCGGCTCAGGGTGATGAGTTGCTTTCTGGATCCGGAACTCGTCGGCTACAGGCTCTTCGTGGCCACCCGTGTGACGGAGTTCAGGTCCGATGGATTTCCCGTCCAGACCGCCTTTGGACGCCTCGGCCGGGTCTCTCGCCGAGGCAGGCGGCGGCGGTTCGGGCGCCCCCGGAGAGCGTCCAAGGAGGACCAGCCGAAGGAGGGTGAGGCGGCAAAGGAGAAGGGGGCGGCCAGGCTCTACGCGCAGGTCGTTCGCGCCGCCGCCGTGCTCGTGGCTGTGGCGCTCCTATCCGCGGGTGGGGTCGCTTCCATGTACGGCGTAGGTGCCGGGCGGGAGGACGCGTACCGGAACGCGGGCCCGCATCCGACGGCCATACCCGGCATCTCCCAGCGGCCCGGGTCCGGGCGGCGGTCGGACGCGCATCCCGGTGATTCCGACCTTCCCCGACGCCACTCTCGTTCTAGGCGCGGCCCACGCCTGCCGTCGGCCGGTTCGGTACCGGAACGCCTGCCGTCCACCGTCCCGTCAAGCGCACCGCCCTCGGAGTCGACGGTGCCCACGCCCTCAGGGGCAGCGTCGTCCGGGCCGGGCCCAGCGCACGGCGCCTGAGACCGAGCGCCGCGCCCGACCCAGCACACGAGCACCGCGCCCAGTACGAGCGCTGCGCCCGACTCCGAACAAGAGCACCGCGCCCGAGGGCGAGCGGCGTGTTCTACCCCCGTGTGGCGTGCCTACCTGCCGTTTCCCGAATTCACTACGCTTCGTAGCCGATCATTTGCGCTAAGCAGCATCGCGGGCGGGGAGAAGGTGATCATGGCATCTGGCGCTCCAGAGATCCGTCGCCGTCGCGTGACCCCGTCTCCCGCCCGCAGCACGGCGCTGCGCGTGGTCGCCCTCGCCTCCGGAGTGGCGATCGGCATGAGCCTGCTGGTGCCGTTCGCGTCGGCCCGCCCGTCCGATCCTCCCGGCCCCAGCGCGAAGGACGTCGAACAAAGCGAACGCGACGTCAGGGAGCGTGCCGCCGAGGTCGGGCGGACGAAGGCGATGCTCGCCCAGGCGGACGGCGAACTCGACAGGCTCGCCATAGCCGCGGAGGCCGCGGTGGAGCGCTACAACGGCGAACTGGTGAGCCTACGGCGCTCGCAGGAGGCGTACAGGGACGTCCAGGGGCGGCTTGCCGAGGCGAACCGGAGAACGGAGGAGGCCAGAGCCGAACTGGCGTCGTTCGCCGCGCAGGTCTACCGCGACAACACCGGCTACGACCCCATGTCCTCGGCCGTCGCGGGCGAGGGCGGGCCCCAGGGGTTCATGGACCGCGCCAGCATGGTCAAGATGCTCGCCGAACGGCGGACCGCCATGTTCCGCGAGGTCGAAGCGTCCAAGACGGTCGCGGGCCTGTTCCGCCGCCAGGCGAAGACGGCGCTGGACGAGCAGGAGGCAGCGACGAGGCGCGCCGACGAGGCCAAACGGCTCGCGCAGGACGCGGTGGCGACGCAACAGGAGGCGGTCCAACGCATCGAGGCTGACAAGCGCCGTCTGGAACACAGGCTGGGCAAGGCCCAGGCGAAGGCTGCGAAAGTCAAGCGCGCGCGGGAACGTGCCCTGGAGAGGGCGAAGGCGCGCAAAGCACGAGCGGATTTCCCCGTCCCCAGGTCTCCAGCGGGGTTGCTGTCGGAGACTCGCGGAGCCGTCGCGGTCCAGGCGGCGCTCAAGTGGCTCGGCACGCCCTACTCCTGGGGCGGGGGCGACGCGAACGGACCCACATACGGCATCGCCCAGGGCGCCGGGATCGTCGGCTTCGACTGCTCGGGCCTCACCATGTACGCGTGGGGCCAGGCTGGTGTACGGCTCGACCACTGGACGGGCACGCAGTGGACGTCCGGACCGCACGTCCCCATCAGCGAACTGCGTCCAGGCGACCTCGTCTTCTTCGCGACCAGCCGGTCCGACCCCGCCTCCATCCACCACGTGGGCCTCTACCTCAGCGGCGGCCGCATGGTGGAAGCCCCCTACACCGGGGCACGGGTGCGCATCGCGAGCATCCACCGGTCCGACCTGATCGGTGCGACGCGTCCCGCAGGCTGATGCAGACCCCGCTTCACCGGAGCCTCCGCTCCAGCCCCGGAAAGCCGGAACCCTTCCGCAGGGTCTGCGGAAGGGTTCCTCGCAAGGCGCGTCGCGTAAGCAGCGGGGAGCGGATCAGCGCCGTCCGCGACTCCGCACGGCCCGGCCGTGCCGCACGGGGCGGGGACGGCTCAGTGGCCGCCCTGGTCGGAGGCGCGCTTGAAGGAACGCTCGATCTCCTGCTCGGCCTCCACTCGTCCCACCCAACTGGCGCCCTCGACGGACTTGCCGGGCTCCAGGTCCTTGTAGACCTCGAAGAAGTGCTGGATCTCCAGCCTGTCGAACTCGGCGACGTGGTGGATGTCGCGCAGGTGCTCCATGCGGGGGTCGGTGGCGGGGACGCACAGGACCTTGTCGTCGCCGCCGGCCTCGTCGGTCATGCGGAACATGCCCACGGCGCGGCACCGGATGAGGCAGCCGGGGAACGTCGGCTCCTGCAGCAGGACCAGGGCGTCCAGGGGGTCGCCGTCCTCGCCGAGCGTGTCCTCGACGAACCCGTAGTCGGCCGGGTACTGCGTGGAGGTGAAGAGCATGCGGTCGAGCCGGATGCGCCCGGTCTCGTGGTCCACCTCGTACTTGTTCCGCTGGCCCTTCGGGATCTCAATCGTGACGTCGAAATCCAAGATGTCCTCCGCTCCCTGCGCGCTCGCAGTGAATAGTCTTTCGGGAGCCTGTGGGCGAGGCCGGCACCACAGGTGAGTGTTCCCCTGTATAAGGATGTCGCACGTTGGTGAGTGGTGAGTGGGAGAGGGGCGGTCACGTGCCTGGACGGGGCCGAGCCCTCGCAGTCCTGTCGCTGTCCCTCCTTAACGTTTTCGCCGTCGCCGCAGGTCTGGCAGTGGTGAAACTCACACCCGCGCGCCATCTGTCGCCGCAACCGCCGAGTGTGGCGGCGCGCGACCTGGTCCAGGTCCCGCGGTCCTCCGCCGTGATCCTCGCCGCCGAGCCCGGGGCGGGCCGCGCGCCGAACCCGTCCGCCCTGGCGGGACGGCTGTCGGCGCTGATCGGCGGCCCGCAGGCCAAGATCAACGCGGTCGTCGTCGACGCGGAGACCCGGCGGCCGCTGTACGAGCTGCGGGCCGGCCAGCCCGCCACCCCGGCCTCGACGACGAAGCTGGCGACGTCGGTGGCGGCGCTGGCCTCGGTCGGTCCCGCGCACCGGATCACCACCCGGGTCGTGCGCGGCTCCGGCGGGGGGATCGTTCTGGTCGGAGGCGGGGATCCTACCCTGACGGCCCTTCCCCCGCGCCCTGGGGCCGGGCATCCGCCTTACGCGTCGCTCGCAGACCTGGCCCGCCAGACGGCCACGGCTCTGAAGACGTCCGGTGCGAGCCAGGTGCGCGTGGATTACGACGCGTCCGCCTACCAGGGGCCCCGTACGGCCGCGGGGTGGAAGCCCAACTACCTGCCGGACGGTGAGGTCGCCCCTGTCAGCGCCTTGACGGTCGATGAGGGACGTGTCGCCCCGTCGGACCCGTCCAGGAAGACGCGGGTCTCGGACCCGCCCGCCACCGCGGCGAAGGAGTTCGCGCGTCTGCTGTCCAAGAACGGCGTCAGCGCTAGGGCGGGCCGACTGACGGTCGCGAAGAACGGGGCCGCGCAACTCGGCGCCGTCCAGTCGCCGCCGTTGTCGGCGCTCGTGGAGCATCTGCTGACCGACAGCGACAACGACGTGGCCGAGGCGGTGGCCCGCCAGGTCGCCATCAAGGCGGGGCGTCCCGCGACGTTCGCCGACGCCGCGCAGGCGGTCCGGCAGGTCCTCGCCGGGCTGGGCGTGGCCGAGGGGGTCTCGGTCAACGACGGCAGCGGGCTGTCGCCCCTCAACCGCATCTCGCCGATCGCGCTGGCCCGGATCGTCTCGCTCGCCGCGGGCGAGGACCATCCGCAGCTGCGCCCGGTCATCACCGGCCTGCCGATCGCGGGGTTCTCCGGGACGCTGAGCCCGCCCCGCTACACCGTCGCGGCCAGTCAGGCCGGCGCGGGGACGGTGCGCGCCAAGACCGGCACCCTGGCGGGGGTCAGCACGCTGGCGGGGCTCGCCCACGACGCGGACGGACGGCTGCTCGCCTTCGCGTTCATGGCCGGAGACGGCAAGGGGCCGGTCGACCCCGGCAAGCTCGACCAGCTCGCCGCCGCGGTCGCGTCCTGCGGGTGCGGCTGATCCGCGCGTTCCTGCGGCCGGGCCTTGGCTCGGGTGTGGGGGCGGCCGTACGGGAGATAACCAGAACGGTCGTTCGTTGAACGACCGTGCAGGGCGCCCCGGCGCCACGTTGTCAACGTACGGTGGAGTCACATGAGCGCCTCAATGATCGACTGGAACCTCGCGGTCCAGGCCGGCACCAGGCTCGTCAGGCCGGGGCCGCAGGTCACGCACACCGAGGCCCGTGAGGTCGTGAAGGAGCTGCGGGGCCTTTCGAAGCTCGCGCACGGGCACGTGCGGGACTTCACCGGCATGGCCTCCGAGCTCGACCCCGACCCTGCGACGATCGTGGACAGGCCGGGCTGGATCCGTGCCAACGTGGACGGTTTCCGGGTCGTGCTCGAGCCGCTCATGGAGCAGATGTCCGAGCGGCGCAGCGCCGGTCCGCTGGGCGGCGCGGGGAACGTCGTCGTCCAGGCCGTCGGATCCCGCGTCACGGGCATGCAGGTGGGCGCGATTCTGGCGTACATGGCCAGCCGCGTCCTTGGACAGTACGAGCTGTTCCTGCCGCCGGACCCGTCAGGGCGTGCGCCGACAGGGCGGCTGACCCTGGTGGCTCCCAACATCGTCCATGTGGAGCAGGAGCTCGGTGTGGAGTCGCGCGACTTCCGCCTGTGGGTCTGCTTGCACGAGGAGACGCACCGCGCCCAGTTCACCGGCGTCCCATGGCTGCGCGAGTACGTCCAGGACCAGATGACCAAGTTCCTTCTGGCGTCAGACCTCGATCCCGGCATGATGCTGGACCGCATCCGGGACGCGGCCGAGGCCGTCGCCGACGCCGTGCGCGGTGGCGACTCCAACCTCATCGACGCGATCCAGACCCCGGAGCAGCGGGAGATCCTCGACCGCCTCACCGCCGTGATGACGCTCGTCGAAGGGCACGGCGACTACGTCATGGACGCCGTCGGCCCAGAGGTGGTGCCGTCCGTCCAGCAGATCCGGTCGCGCTTCCAGGGGCGGCGCAGCGGCGGCTCCAAGCTCGACAAGACGATCCGGCGCCTGCTCGGCATCGACCTCAAGATGAAGCAGTACGCGGAGGGGTCGCGGTTCGTGCGGCGCGTCGTCACCGAGGTGGGCATGACCGGGTTCAACCGGGTTTGGGAGTCGCCGGAGTCGCTCCCGACCCACGACGAGATCAAGGAACCGACCCTGTGGATGAGCAGGGTCGTGGGCACCCGCGCCATTGACGCCCCGCCCACGGCCAACGAGGCCTGAACCAACGCGCCGTCCCGGCCGGGACCGCAGGCCGCCCCTGCCCCGGGCGGGCGGCGGCGTGTGATGGTAAACGTTTGCCATGGGCCCTGATCCGGCTGTGGCGGCGGTACGTCTTGCGGTGCGCCGGGTTCTCGCCGACCTCCCTGAGGGGGCGATGGTGCTAGCCGCGTGCAGCGGGGGCGCCGATTCGCTCGCTCTCGCTGGGGCGCTGGCCTTTGAGGCGCCCAGGGCGGGGCGTCCGGCCGGAGGCATCACGATCGACCATGGCCTGCAGGACGGTTCGGACGAGCGTGCTGATGCGGTGGTCCGCACCATGGCGGACCTTGGCCTGGACCCATCAGGATCCGTCGCCGTCACCGTTGGTGGGGCCGGCGGCCCGGAGAACGCCGCCCGCGACGCCAGATACGCCGCCCTGGACGATGCCGCCCATCGGTTGGGGGCCGCTGCCGTCCTGCTCGGTCACACCCAAGACGACCAGGCCGAAACCGTCCTGCTGGGGTTGGCGCGTGGTTCCGGCGCCCGGTCGCTGGCCGGGATGCCCGCCGGCTTCAGGCGCTCCCAGGGCGTCTTGTATCTGCGGCCCTTGCTGGGGCTGGATCGCGTCACTACGCGACGTGCCTGCAAGGCCATGGGGCTCGATCCCTGGGACGACCCTCACAACATCGACCCCGCCTACGCGCGCGTGCGCGTCCGGCACGAGGCCCTTCCCGCCCTGGAGAAGGCGCTCGGCCCGGGAGTGGCCGAAGCGCTGGCGAGGACGGCCAGGATGCTGCGCGACGACGCAGACGCCCTTGACGAGTTGGCCGCTCGCGCCTACTCCGACCTGGAAGCGTCCGAAGACGGCTACGGCGCGGCCGTCCGTCTGGAAGGGCTCGGAAACCTGCCCAGAGCCGTCCGCACGAGGGTCCTCCGGATGGCGGCGGTGAGGGCCGGCAGCCCACCGGGTACGCTCGCGGCGGTCCATGTCGATGCAGTGGATCGGCTGGTCACGGCCTGGCACGGCCAGCGGCACGTGGATCTGCCCGGGGGGCTGCGCGCCCTGCGGAGGTCTGGGAAGCTGCTGTTCGGC
Source organism: Spirillospora sp. NPDC049024 (assembly GCF_040649235.1). Lineage (NCBI taxonomy): Bacteria > Bacillati > Actinomycetota > Actinomycetes > Streptosporangiales > Thermomonosporaceae > Spirillospora > Spirillospora sp. NPDC049024. The sequence continues at coordinate 68,834 of NZ_JBEZFD010000003.1, read as the reverse complement.
CCGGTTTGACGTCGCGGCGTGTGCGCATCGCCACGTGCCGCGTCCGCCGCGCACCTGAACGGCGCGCGGCGGAGTCCGTCCGACGTCCGTCCCACCGGACGGGCGAGGTCTGAGCTATGAGGGTGGGGTTGTGGACGAGAAGGACCTGGGCAACGACCTGGCGAAGGTACTGATCCCCGAAAACGACCTGCAGGCCAAGGTGAGGGAGCTCGCCGCGCAGATCGACGCCGACTACGAGGGCAGGGACCTGCTGCTCGTCGGGGTCCTCAAGGGCGCCGTCATGATCATGGCCGACCTGGCGCGGGCGCTGCACTCGCCCGCCTCCATGGACTGGATGGCCGTGTCGTCCTACGGCTCGGGGACGAAGTCGTCCGGCGTCGTCCGCATCCTCAAGGACCTCGACACCGACATCCTCGACCGGCACGTGTTGATCGTTGAGGACATCGTCGACTCGGGCCTGACGCTGTCCTGGCTGGTGAGCAACCTGCGCTCGCGCGACCCCGCCTCGCTGGAGATCTGCGCGCTGCTGCGCAAGCCGGAGGCCGTCAAGACCGACATCGACGTGAAGTACATCGGCTTCGACATCCCCAACGAGTTCGTCATCGGCTATGGGCTCGACTACGCGGAGCGGTACCGGAACCTCCCCTTCGTCGGCACCTTGGCCCCGCACGTGTACGGCGGCGACGGGGCCTGAGCACCCTGGGACTTGAGCCACCGACGGAGCCCGGGCGACCGGACGGACCCGAGCGACTGGAGGGCCGATCGCCCCGGACAGGGCCACACTGGTCAGAGGCGTACCAACGCTCCCAGGGAACAAGGGACCGTGACGAATCGTTGCAAAGGTCGTTGACGGGTATAGGGAAGGGATGCGGGAGAACGGCGTCGGCTGCGTCTCCTGCGCCTGCGGTGTACCGTCGGTGTCCCGGACCCCGGGTTCGGGAAGTCGAATGAGGGAAGCCGCCACGGAGGGACCGGAGCCCCGGGCGACGGGCCTTCCGTCGGTCGCATTGTTGGTCGCAGTGGCGTTCGTCCCCAGGGACGGGCGAGGATCACACACAGACGTTGGTCAGGAGGGACGGGCCCCTCAGGGGTAACCGGATAAATGGACGTGAAGCGCTACTTTCGCGGGCCGCTGCTGTGGATCCTGCTGTTCGGCCTCTTGGTCGCCCTTGTCATGTGGGGCGTCAACCCCGGCCGTTCGTTCGAGAAGGTCGACACCTCCAAGGTCGTCCAGGAGATCAACGCGGGCCAGGTGAAGTCCGCCAAGATCATTGACAAGGACCAGCGGATCGAGCTCACGCTCACCAACGGCAAGCAGCAGCAGGCCTCCTGGGTCGACGGCCAGGGCCTCCAGCTGCAGCAGCAGCTGCAGAAGCAGGCCGACGCCGGCAAGCTGTCCGGCGGTTACAACGTTGATGTCCCGAAGCAGAGCTTCTTCCTGAACCTGCTGTTCAGCCTGCTGCCCATCGTGGTGATCGTGCTGATCTTCCTGTTCATCATGAACCAGATGCAGGGCGGCGGCTCGCGCGTGATGAACTTCGGCAAGTCCAAGGCCAAGCTCATCACCAAGGACACCCCGAAGACCACCTTCGCCGACGTGGCCGGGGCCGACGAGGCCCTGGAGGAGCTCGAAGAGATCAAGGACTTCCTGCAGAACCCGGCGAAGTTCCAGTCGATCGGCGCCAAGATCCCCAAGGGCGTGCTGCTCTACGGCCCGCCCGGCACCGGCAAGACGCTCCTGGCGCGCGCCGTCGCCGGCGAGGCCGGCGTCCCCTTCTACTCGATCTCCGGCTCCGACTTCGTCGAGATGTTCGTCGGCGTGGGCGCGTCCCGGGTCCGCGACCTGTTCGAGCAGGCCAAGACCAACGCCCCCTCGATCATCTTCATCGACGAGATCGACGCCGTCGGCCGGCACCGCGGCGCGGGCCTCGGCGGCGGCCACGACGAGCGCGAGCAGACCCTCAACCAGCTGCTGGTCGAGATGGACGGCTTCGACGTCAAGGGCGGCGTGATCCTGATCGCCGCGACGAACCGCCCCGACATCCTCGACCCGGCGCTGCTGCGCCCCGGCCGCTTCGACCGCCAGGTCACCGTGGACCGTCCCGACCTGGAGGGCCGCAAGGGCATCCTCCGCGTGCACGGGCGCGGCAAGCCGTTCGCGCAGGACGTCGACCTGGACGTGATCGCGCGCCGCACCCCCGGCTTCACCGGCGCCGACCTGGCCAACGTGATCAACGAGGCGGCGCTGCTGACCGCGCGCTTCGACCGCAAGCTGATCGACATGGACACCCTCGAGGAGTCCATCGACCGCGTCATGGCCGGGCCGGAGCGCAAGACCCGGGTGATGTCGGAGAAGGAAAAGAAGATCATCGCCTACCACGAGGGCGGCCACGCCCTGGTGGCGCATGCGCTGCCGAACTCCGACCCGGTGCACAAGGTGACGATCCTGCCGCGCGGGCGGGCCCTGGGCTACACCATGACCCTCCCCATGGAGGACAAGTTCCTCACGACCCGTTCGGAGATGACCGACCAGCTCGCCATGCTGCTGGGCGGGCGCACCGCCGAGGAACTGGTCTTCCACGAGCCCACCACGGGCGCGGCCAACGACATCGAGAAGGCCAGCTCCATCGCCCGCAACATGGTGACCGAGTACGGCATGAGCGAGCGCCTCGGCGCGCGCAAGTTCGGCACCGGGCAGGGCGAGGTCTTCCTCGGCCGCGACATGGGCCACGAGCGCGACTACTCCGAGGACATCGCCTCCGCGATCGACGACGAGGTCCGGCGCTACATCGAGGCGGCGCACGACACGGCGTGGGAGATCCTCGTCGAGTACCGCGACGTCCTTGACGAGCTGGTCGTCAACCTGATGGAGAAGGAGACGCTGTCCAAGAACCAGGTGCTGGAGATCTTCGCGCCGATCCAGAAGCGGCCGCACCAGAACTCCTACACCGGCTACGGCAAGCGCCTCCCGTCCGACCGTCCGCCGGTGCTCACGCCCAAGGAGCTCGCCCTGCTCGGCCCGCAGGACGTCACCGACCTGACCAAGAACAACGGCCAGGGCGGCGTCACCTCTGAGGCCGTCGACCCGGCCTCGGGCGAGAGCTGACGGCCTTGGCGATCCCGTACGACGAGGCGCCGATCGAGAACGACCCGCCGGGCGAGACCCTGCACGGCGGGCGTTTCGACCACGCGCGCATCGAGAAGGCCGTCCGCGAGATCCTGATCGGCATCGGGGAGGACCCCGACCGCGACGGGTTGCGCGACACCCCCGCCAGGGTGGCGCGCGCGTACGCCGAGCAGTTCGCGGGCCTGCGCCAGCAGCCCGAGGACGCGCTGACCACGGTGTTCGACGCCGACCATGAGGAAATGGTCCTGGTGAAGGACATCGAGGTCTACTCCGTGTGCGAGCACCACCTGGTGCCCTTCCACGGGGTCGCGCACGTGGGCTACACGCCCAACAAGAAGGGCCAGATCACCGGTCTGTCGAAGCTGGCCAGGCTGGTGGACGTGTACGCGCGCCGGCCGCAGGTCCAGGAGCGCCTCACCAGCCAGGTGGCCGACGCGATGATGACCGTGCTGGAGCCCCGCGGGGCCATCGTGGTGATCGAGGCCGAGCACCTGTGCATGACGATGCGCGGGGTGCGCAAGCCGGGCGCGAAGACGGTGACGTCGGCGGTGCGCGGCGACTTCCGCGACCACCCCGAGACGCGGTCCGAGGCGATGAGCCTGATTCTCGGCCGCTGACGCGACTTCGGGGCTCCCCGAGTCGCCTGAACGTCTGAACGGGCCTCAGCATCGCGCTGAGGCCCGTTCTGCTGCTTCCAGAGAGGGTATGCCGGACCGATGAGGCGGTCGATGCGCCGCCCTGGCAGGTCGATTCCAAGGCATAGGGTGGGGTGACATGACCACTGCCGCCGTTCCGGGGCTGCCCGAGCCAGGGCGCTGCCTCGTCATGGGCGTGGTGAACGTGACCCCCGACTCCTTCTCGGACGGCGGCGCCTGGTTCGACCCGGAGAAGGCCATCCGCCACGGGCTCGACCTCGTGGCCGAGGGCGCCGACATCGTCGACGTGGGCGGCGAGTCCACGCGCCCCGGCGCGCAGCGCGTGACGGAGGAAGAGGAACTGCGCCGCGTCGTCCCCGTCATAGAGGCGCTCGTGGCCGAGAACGTTCCGGTGAGCGTCGACACCATGCGCGCCGAGGTCGCCGAGGCCGCCGTCAACGCGGGCGCCCGGCTGGTGAACGACGTGAGCGGCGGCCTGGCCGACCCTGACATGCCGCGAGTGGTCGCCGCCGCGGGCGTCCCCTACGTGGTCATGCACTGGCGCGGCCACAGTCACGACATGCAGACCCGCGCCGTCTACACGGACGTGGTGCGCGAGGTTCGCGACGAGCTGTCGCACAGGGTCGACGCCGTGCTGGGGGAGGGCGTCGACCCCTCGATGATCGTGCTCGACCCGGGGCTGGGCTTCGCCAAGAACCCGGAGACAGGGCACAACTGGTCGCTGCTCGCCCATCTCGACGCGTTCACGAGCCTCGGCTACCCCGTCCTCGTGGGAGCGTCCCGCAAAGGATTCCTGACAAGGCTCCTAGCGGAACCGGACGGGACGCGCCGCCCCTTCGGCGAATGCGACGACGCGACCGTGGCCATCACCTCTCTCGTGGCGGCCGCCGGGGCGTGGTGCGTGAGGGTGCACAGGGTCCGGCCCAACGCGGACGCGGTACGAGTGGCGGCCGCGATGCGCGCGGCGCGTCCGGTCAGTTACAGCTACGACGGCGCCACTGATGACAGCGCCAGCGACGACAGTGCCGGCGACGACAGCGCCAGCTACGACAATGGGAGTCCCCGCCTATGAGCCGTGCCGTGAACCGCGCCGACGTGGACGAGGTCCATGCCGAGTTCTACGCCGCGTTCGAGGCCGGCGACTTCGACCGCATGTCGGCGGTCTGGGCGGACGGCCCCTACGCGGACGGCGTCTCCTGCGTGCACCCCGGTTGGACGATGCTGCGCGGACGAGAGGCGGTGCTGCGCTCGTGGGCGCTCATCATGGCCAACACGTCCTACATCCAGTTCGTGCTGACCGACGTGGAGACGGACGTCTACGGCGACCACGCCGTGGTGACGTGCAAGGAGAACATCCTGACCGCCGACGAGGACACCGAAGCCGGATTCCTCGCGGGTGGAAGCATCGTGGCGACGAACGTGTTCGTACGGGCGGGCGGTGAGTGGCGGCTTCTGCTTCACCACGGTTCACCCGTCCTCAACGTCGTGGATGCAGAGGAAGAATGACTCTCGACCGCATCGAGTTGCGCGGCCTCAGGGCGCGGGGACGGCACGGATGCCTGCCCGCCGAGCGCGAACTGGGCCAGGAGTTCGTCGTGGACGCCGTCCTCGGCCTCAACACGCGCCCCGCCGCGGAGGGCGACGACCTTTCGCGTACCGTCGACTACGGCACGCTCGCCGGCAAGCTGGTCGCCGCCGTCGAGGGTGAGCCCCTCAACCTGCTCGAAACGCTGGCCGACCGGTTGGCGAAGATATGTCTGGAAGATCGGACGGTGTCCGAGGTCGAGATCACCGTCCACAAGCCGAGCGCCCCGATCCCGCACCCCTTCACGGACGTCGCCGTGAAGATCAGGAGGAGTCGCCCATGACAGCGTCCGACCGCATGCCCGACCGCACCGCCACCGGCGGGCACATGCTGGTCCAGCACCGTGTCGTGTTCTCGATCGGCAGCAACCTCGGCGATCGGATGGACAACATCCAGGAAGCGGTCGACGCGCTGTTCGACGCACCCGGCCTGCACTTCGTGGCGTTCTCCCCGGTCTACGAGACCGCCCCCTACGCGCCGCCCGGGGAGAGCATCCCCGAGCAGGGCGACTTCCTCAACATCGTGCTCATCGCCGACACCCGCCTGCCACCGGAGAACCTCCTGGAGCGGGTCCTGAACATCGAGAACTCGATGCGGCGTGAGCGCGAGGTCCGCTGGGGCCCCCGCACCCTCGACATCGACATCGTGACCTTCGGCGACATCACGTCCGACGATCCCGATCTGACGCTCCCGCACCCCCGCGCGCACGAGCGCGCCTTCGTCCTCGTCCCGTGGTCCGACATCGAGCCGGACGTGCTGCTCCCCGGACACGGCCGCGTCGGCGACCTGGCCGAGGCCAAGCAGGCGGAGGGCGGCCCCTCGGCCTGCCGGCGGCGCGACGACCTGGCCCTCCAGCAGCCTGCATGAAGCCCTCCCGCCCGCTGTTCCTCGTCGCCGTCGTGGTCGTCATAGCGGTGATCACCTGGGCGGTGCTGCGCTCCGCCTACCTGTCGCTGCCGCCGCTGCCGTGGACCGCGGTGCCGACGCTGCTGCTGCTCGCCCTGGGCGAGGCCTTCACCGGCCTGAACGTGCTGCGCCGCATCCGCCGCAAGCCCACCGACCGGCGCGCGGTCGACGCCGCGCGCAAGCCGGTGCCCAAGCCGCTGGATCCGATGGCGGTGGCGCGCCTGGCGGCCCTGGGGAAGGCCAGCGCGCATTCCGCGGCGGTCATCGCGGGCGTGTTCGGCGGGTTCGCCATCAGCCTCGCCGGCGCGCTCGAGAAGTCGACCCCCCGGCACGACTTCTTCGTGAGCGGCGCCACGTTCCTCGCGGCGGTCGTGCTGGTGGCGGCGGCGTTCTTCCTGGAGTACGCGTGCCGGGTGCCCAAGGGCCCGGACGACGAGCACCAGGGGCACGGCGCGTCCCGCGCCTGAGCGACCGCCGCCGCGGTGCTACTTGTCGATGTCGCCGACGACGAAGAACATCGAGCCGAGAATGGCGATCATGTCGGCGACCAGGTTGCCGGGCAGCAGTTCGGCGAGTACCTGGACGTTGTTGAACGACGCGGAACGCAGCTTCAACCGCCACGGGGTCTTCTCGCCCCGTGAGACCAGGTAGTAGCCGTTGAGGCCGAGCGGGTTCTCCGTCCAGGCGTAGGTGTGGCCCTCGGGGACCTTCAGGACCTTCGGCAGCCGCTGGTTGATCGGGCCGGGCGGCAGTTCGGCCAGGCGGTCGAGGCAGGCGTCCGCCAGGTCGAGGGACGCGTGCACCTGGTCGAGCAGGCACTCGAAGCGCGCCAGGCAGTCGCCCTCCGACCGGGTGACCACGCGGACGTCCAGGTCGCCGTAGGCGAGGTAGGGCTCGTCCCGGCGCAGGTCGAAGTCCACACCGGACGCGCGCGCGATGGGCCCGGACACCCCGTACTGCAGGATCTGCTCCCGCGTGAGGACGCCGACCCCCCGGGTGCGGGCGCGGAAGATCTCGTTGCCCATGATGAGGCCGTCGATGTCGCTCATGCGGGCGCGCACCTCGGAGACCGCCGTCCGCGCGCGCGCCGTCCAACCGGCGGGAAGCTCCTCCTTCAGCCCGCCGACCCGGTTGAACATGTAGTGCATGCGCCCGCCGGAGATCTCCTCCATGACCCGCTGGAGGACCTCGCGCTCGCGGAACGCGTAGAAGATCGGAGTGATGGCACCGACTTCCAGCGGGTAGGAGCCGAGGAACATCAGGTGGTTGAGGATCCGGTTCAGCTCGGCCAGCAGTGTCCTCGCCCAGACCGCTCGTACCGGGACCTCCATGCCGAGCATGCGTTCGACGGCGAGCACGACGCCGAGCTCGCTGGAGAACGCCGACAGCCAGTCGTGCCGGTTCGCCAGGACGATGATCTGCCGGAAGTCGCGCACCTCGAACAGCTTCTCCGCGCCGCGGTGCATGTACCCGACGATGGGCTCCGCGGCCGAGATGCGTTCGCCGTCCAGGGTGAGCTTCAGCCGGAGCACACCGTGCGTGGACGGGTGCTGGGGGCCGATGTTCAGCGTCATGTCCTCGGTGGCGAGCTCCTTGGCGCCCGCACCGATCCCGACGATCCGTTCGGTGGTCATGGTCGCGCCTCCGCCACTCCGATCACCGCTTCATGGTCCCATGGCGAGCGGTAGTCGTTATCCGATTGACTAGGGGGCAATGAACGCGAGCCACGGCGAACCGCCATACGATCCCGCCGCGCATCCTGGACCGCAGGGCGCGGTGCGTCCGCCCGCGCCGTCCGACCCGGGCCACGGCGGTCAGCCCCCTGGTCAGGGACAGGTAGGGGCACCTTACCCGCCGCAGCAAGGGCCGCCTCTCTACCAGGCGGATCAGGCGTTCGCGCCTGGGGCCGGCCTCCACTGGTCGCCCATCTCGAAACGCCACGCCTTGCACAGGCTTCTCACCGCGGTCCTCTGGGCGATCCCCGTCGGTGGTGTGGGCGCATTCATCGTATGGAGGAACGGCACCGTCGTGGCGGCCTCCATGTGGGTCGCCGCTGTCGTGCTCGGGGTGATCCTCACCTGGCTGGTCGCGGAACTGGACCGCAGGGCCTACGGCTATGTCGAGCGTCAGGACGACCTCATCGTGACCCACGGTGTCTTCGTCCGGCGGCTCATCGTGGTTCCTTACGGCCGGATGCAGTTCGTGGACGTCACCGCGGGGCTCCTGGAGCGGTGGATGGGCGTCGCCACCGTCCGGATGCACACCGCGGCCGCGGCGACGGACGCGACGATTCCGGGGCTCCCCTCCGCGGAGGCCGCGCTCCTGCGTGACCGTCTCGCGCAGAAGGGCGAGGAACGGAGCATGGGCCTATGAGCGGCCCCTACGGCCCGTACGGCCCGCCTGGACGGCCCGGGCCGCCGGGCCCGCCCGGGCCTTATGGGCAGCCGGGACCACAAGGGCAACCCGGTCCCCACGGGCAACCCGGTCCCCACGGGCAACCCGGTCCCCACGGGCAACCCGGTCCCCACGGGCAACCCGGTCCCCACGGGCAACCCGGTCCCCACGGGCACC